>NZ_CP162006.1:2867189-3185766 GCF_040822085.1 Rhodoferax sp. WC2427
CATGGGCGGTGTAGCTGTAGTGGGCGATGTCGGCAATGGTCGGCGTGGGGCCCACCAGGTAGTCGGACTGCTGCAGATGCGCCTCCACCACGTTGAATAGCTGGGCAGACCGCTGGATGGCCTCGTGGGGGTCGGTGGGCCGCTGGAACAGCTGGATCACCCGTGCCAGGGCCGGGCCAAAGGCCAAGGGGCCCGCCGCCACCGACAGCCAGCGCTGCACCTGCGCGGCCGCCACGGGCTCGGTGGGCAGCCAGGTGCCGGGCGGGGCGTAGCGGCTGGCCAGGTAGACCAGGATGGCGTTGGAATCGGCCAGCACGGTATCGCCGTCCTGTAGCACCGGCACCTGGCCAAAGGCGTTCAGGGCCAGAAACGCCGGGGCTTTGTGGGCCCCGGCCAGCAGGTCGATGTCTACCAGTTCGCAGGGCAGGTCCAGCAGCGACAGCATGAGCTGCACGCGGTGGGAATGGCCCGAGACGGCATGGCGGTAGAGCGTGATAGGCATGGTGTTCTTTCTATGGGGTGTGCAGAGAGGTCCATTGTGTTTATTCCACCCGCAACGATAAATGGCCTGCAACGCATTTGACTACTCCACATCTCGAACTAATATCAACAGCATGGACAAGCTCAAAGCCATGCAGACTTTTGTGCAGATTGCCGACCAGGGCAGTCTGACCGCCGCCGCGCTGGCGCAGGGCACATCCCTGCCCGCAGTGGTGCGCGCGCTGGCGGCGTTGGAGGCGGATCTGGGTGTGCGCCTGTTCCAGCGCACCACCCGGCGCATCGCCCTCACCGAAGAGGGCCGCCGCCACCTGGAGAGTTGCCGCCAGGTGCTGGCCAGCCTGCAAGATGCCGAGGCCGCGCTGAAGGCCGATGCCCGCGAACCCGCAGGCCAGCTCACCATCACCGCGCCGGTGCAGTTCGGCCAGATGCACGTGGCCCCGGCCGTGACGCGCTTTGTGCAGCGCTACCCGCAGATGCGCTGCAGCGTGTTGCTATACGACAGGGTGGTGAACCTGCTGGAAGAAGGCATTGACGTGGGCATACGCATTGGCCCGCTGGAAGACTCGTCGCTGGTGGCGCACACCCTGGGCCACATCCGCCGCGTGGTGGTGGCCAGCCCCGCCTACCTGGCGCGCGCCGGGGTGCCGCGCCACCCCAAAGACCTGCTGCGGGCCAACTGCGTGCGCCGCACCGGCAACAACCCCAGTTGGGGGCCGTTCATTGACAAGGGCCGCCCGTTCAGCATCAACGTCAGCGGCAACCTGGACTTCAACCAGATCGCACCCGCCGTGGAGGCCTGCGTGGCGGGCATGGGTATGGGCATGTTTTTGCAGTACCAGGTGGCCCCCTACCTGGCCGACCAGCGGCTGCAGATTTTGCTGGAGGCTTTCGAGTCGCCGCCCCGCCCCTTGAGCCTGGTGCTGCCCCACGCCCGGCTGCTGCCCACCCGCACCCGGGTCTTCATCGACTGGATGCGCGAGGCGCTACAGGGCTTTCGTCGGCCCTGAGAATTTCCCCAAGAAATAGGCCGCTTGTGCTTTATCCACAAGCGTAAGCAGCTACTTTTTATGTAGCGTTTCTAGACGATTGCGGTGGCGCTGACCACCATGCCGTCTTCGTCGGCGTACAGCCATTCGCCCGGCATGACCCAGGTGCCCTGGATGTGCACCGCCACGTTGCTCTGGCCCTGGTTGCGTTTTTCCGTGGGCATGGGCATGGTGGCCAGGGCGCGGATGCCGACCTGCAGGGCGGCCAGCTCGGCCACGTCGCGCACGCAGCCATCGATCACCACACCGGCCCAGCCGTTGGCCACGGCAGCGGCGCCCAGGTTGCCGCCCAGCAGGGCCCGGCGCAGCGAGCCGCCCCCGCCGACCACCAGCACCCGGCCCTTGCCGGGGGTATCCAGCGCGGCCTTGACGAGGGAGTTGTCTTCAAAACACTGCACGTTGAACACCTGGCCGCTGAATTTGGAAATGCCGCCAAAGTCGCGGAACGCCGGCGCCAGCACGCGGAACGCACCGGTGAGGTCGTTTTTGTGTACGTCGCACAGGTCGCAGGTGGAGAAGGTAGCGGTCATTTGGAGTTCGCCTTGGTAGTGGATGGGGATGAGGTTGATGGGGTTTCCCGCCGCGCGGGCAGCACCAGCGCATTCTCGCGCGGGGCGTTCAGCACGATGGACGTAGAGGTGGGGCTGAGGATACAAAATTTGCTGACCACCACGTCCAGGTGGCGCACGTCGATGACGGCAATTTCCAGCACCCAGCTGTCTTCGCCGGTGACGTTGTAGGCGTTGAGCACCTCGGGGGTTTGCTCGATCAGCTTGACCACGCGGGCATAGTCGGCCCGGGCCACGCGGATGATGGCGCGGATGCCGTAGCCCAGCCGCGTCAGGTCCACCTCGGCGCGGTAGCCTTTGATGACGCCACTGGTTTCCAGCTTGCGCACCCGCTCGGTCACCGCCGGTTGGCTCAGGTGCACCCGCCGCCCCAGCTCGGCCATGGTGATGCGGGCATCGCGCTGCAATTCCCCCAGGATGCGGTCGTCACAGGCGTCGAATTCGGTAACTTCGGTCAACATGCAGATTTGATTTAAAAGTAAAGGCCAGGCCGCTATTTTTACAGCAATCTTGCATGGTGTGGCCGCCAATGTCTACCTAAGATAACGGCCATGTCTACTGCCACATCCCTCGCTCTCCGCCCCAACGCCCTGCTGCTGCCCGCTCTGTTGGCCTGCTACCTGGTGTGGGGCTCCACCTACCTGGCCATCCACCTGGCGCTGCCGAGTTTTCCGCCGTTCTTCCAGATGGGCACGCGCTTTCTGGCGGCGGGTGGGTTGCTGATGGCCTGGCTGCTGGCGCGCGGGCAGGCCCTGCCCAGCGCTACAGAGTGGCGCAATGCGCTGGTGATCGGCGTGCTGATGCTGGGCGGCGGCATGGGGCTGACGGCGCAGGCCTCGCTGCACATTGGCTCCGGGCTGATCGCCACCTTCATCGCCGTGGTACCCATGCTGACCTGCGGCTGGGGCCTGCTGTTTGGCAAGCGCCCTAGCGCGTTGGAACTGCTGGGCATGGCCATCGGCCTGGTGGGCGTGGCCCTGCTGGTGCAGGGGGCCAGCTTTGCCGCCGCGCCCGGGGGCCTGCTGTGCATCACCGGGGCCACGCTGGCCTGGTCGCTGGGCTCGGTGCTGTCCACCACCCGGCTGCCACTGGCCAAGGGGCCGATGGGCTATGCCAGCGAAATGCTGTGCGGCGGCACGGCGCTGCTGTTGGTATCGCTGGCGCTGGGCGAACAACCCACCTGGCCGCCCACGGCGGCGGCCACGGCGGCCTGGGTGTACCTGGTGGTGGCGGGCTCGCTGGTGGCGTTCAGCGCCTACCTGTACCTGCTGGCCCACGCCACGCCCGCGCTGGCCACCAGCTACGCGTTCGTGAACCCCTTGATTGCGCTGTTTCTCGGCGTGGCGCTGGCCGGGGAGGTGGTGACAACGCGGGAATGGGCCGCCTGCGCAGTGGTGCTGCTGGGGGTGGTTTGCATCCTGGTGGCGGGCCAAAAATCGCGCAAGCACTGAAAACCTCCGTTCCCAGTGCGATTTACCAATGAAAAGACGGCTCCCGGGTGCGAAAAAGTTGCTCTGCCTATGGGAAACCCGTTTTTTCTCCATTAGCATCGTGGTCTGCCGGTGGAGACGATGTTTTTCGCTGGTGTGAACCTAACTCCAACAAGGACTGACCATCATGGCAACTGCAAAAAAAGCCCCAGCAAAATCTGCTGCTCCTGCAAAGAAAGCTGCTCCGGCAGCCAAAGCACCGACCACCAAGGTAGCGGCCACCAAAACCGCTGCCAAAGCCGCTCCCGCCAAGAAGGTTGCCGCTGCTCCAGCGCGCGCCGTCAACGCGGCTTTCATGAAGGCCCTGACCCCCAGCAAGGAACTGGCTGCCGTCGTCGGCACCGCAGCTCTGCCCCGTACCGAAGTGGTCAAGCAGCTGTGGGTCTACATCAAGAAGAACAACCTGCAAAACCCCGCCAACAAGCGCAACATCAAGTCCGATGCCAAGCTCAAGGCCGTGTTCGGCAAAGACGAAGTCACGATGTTCGAAATGGCTGGCCTGATCGGCAAGCACCTGAAGTAATCGGCTCTACCGCCCTTTATGCCCCAAAAAAAAAGCCGCGTAAAGCGGCTTTTTTTATGGGTAAAAAAGGCTGCCAGCGCTTATTCCATCAGCACAGGCAGCTCCTTTTTTATAGTATTCAACCGTCAGGCCAAGGCCTTGCGCGCACCGATCATCTTCAGCACCCGGGGCAGCACCAGCACCGACAGCACCACCACCAGCAGCGTCAGCGACATGGGCCGCTCCAGGAAAATGGTCCACTTGCCTTCGCCGATCGACAGCGCGTTGCGCATCTGCGCCTCGGCCAGCGGGCCCAGGATCATGCCGACCACCACGGGGGCGGTCGGGAAGTCGTAGCGGCGCATCACCACGCCCAGCAGGCCAATGCCGTACAGCAGCACCAGGTCGAACGCGCTCTGGCGCATGCCGTAGACACCCACCGTGGCAAAGATCAAGATGCCCGCGTAGAGCTGGGGCTTGGGGATCTTCAGCAGCTTGACCCACAGGCCCACCAGCGGCAGGTTCAGGATCAGCAGCATCACGTTGCCGATGTACAGCGAGGCAATCAGCGCCCAGACCAGATTGGCGTTGGTGTCAAACAGCTGCGGGCCGGGCTGGATGCCGTAATTTTGGAACGCGCCCAGCAAAATAGCCGCCGTGTTGGAGGTGGGGATGCCCAGCGTCAGCAGCGGAATCAGCGTGGCGGTGATGGCCGCGTTGTTGGCCGCCTCGGGGCCGGCCACGCCTTCGATGGCGCCGGTGGTGCCAAACTCTTCCTTGTGCTTGGAGATCTTTTTCTCGACCGCGTAGCTCAGGAACGTGGGAATCTCGCTGCCCCCGGCCGGAATGGTGCCGAACGGAAAGCCGATGAAGGTGGCGCGCAGCCAGGCGGGCCAGGAGCGCTTCCATTCGCTGGCCGTCATGTGCACCTTGCTCATGGGGTTGGCGGTTTCGACGGTTTTGCCCTCGTACATCACGTTGTACAAGGCCTCGCTCACCGCGAACAGGCCCACGGCGATCAGCACCACCTCCAGCCCGTCCATCAGTTCGGACACGCCGCCGGTGTAGCGCGCGGCGCCAGTGAGCTGGTCCAAGCCCACCAGTCCCATGGCCAGGCCGATGAACAGCGACGTCAACCCACGCAGCGTGCTCTTGCCCAGCACCGCGCTCACGGTGGTGAAGGCCAGCAGCATCAGCATGAAGTATTCGGGCGGGCCCAGGCGGATGGCGTAGGCGGCCACCAGCGGCGCAAACAGCGTGACCAGCACGGTGGCGATGGTGCCCGCCACAAACGAGCCGATGGCCGCCGTAGCCAGCGCCGCACCGGCACGGCCATTTTTGGCCATCTTGTTGCCCTCCATGGCGGTGACCATGGAGCCGGATTCACCCGGTGTGTTGAGCAGGATGGAGGTGGTCGAGCCGCCGTACATCGCACCGTAGTAGATGCCCGCAAAGAAGATCATCGAGGCCGTGGCCTCCACCTTGACGGTGATGGGCAGCAGCATCGCCACGGCGGTGGCCGGGCCGATGCCGGGCAGCACGCCGATGGCCGTGCCCAGGGTGCAGCCCAGCAGGGCCCACAGCAGGTTCACCGGCGTACCCGCCGTGATGAAGCCCTGCAATAAGTTGTTCCATAGATCCATTACAACCATCCCGTCGTGGTGAGGCCGGGCAAATTGATGGCCAGCAGCTTGGTAAACATCCAGTACACCGGGGCCGAGATGGCGAAGCCAACGGCGGCATCCTTGGCCCAGGTGCCCAGCGACTTGTCGTTGCGGCCCTCGGCCGATTTAAAGCCGCGCACGGCCAGCACAAACAGCAGCGTGCAGCTCAAGATGAAGCCGATGGTGGTGATCAGCGCGGCGTTGGCCAAAATGCCCACCGACACCCAGGCGAAGGCGACCCAGTCGGCCCGTTCTCCGCCCGAGGCCTCGTCCATGAAACGGAAGCCGCCGGTGCGCGACTCCCAGGCCAACCATGCGCCAAACAGGATCAGCGCAATCGACACCACCCAGGGCAGAAAGTTGGGGCCGACGCCCGCGTAGCCGGCATCGGACTTGATGTCCAGGGCGCCCAGGGCCATGGCCACACCCAGCACCAGCGTGCCCAGCCCGATCAGGGTCTGGGAGGTTTGCATAGTCAGTTTCATGGACGCTGGCTCGGTTAGACCATGCCCGACTTGACCATGGTGGCGCGCAGGCTGGCGAAGTCGTCATCGACAAACTTTTCGAACTCGGCACCGGTGATGACGGCGGGGGTCCAGTTGTTCTTTTCGATGGCGTCGGCCCAGGTCTTGGACTTGGTGGCCTTGACGATCATGTCGATCAGGGCCTTGCGCTGCTCGGGGGTGATGCCGCCCGCGCCGTACACGCCGCGCCAGTTGCCGATCTCGACATTGATGCCCTGCTCTTTCAGGGTGGGGATGTCCACCCCCTTGAGGCGGGTGCCCGAGGTCATGGCCAGCGCGCGCATCTTGCCGGTCTTGATGTACTCGGAGAACTCGCTCAGGCCGCTGCCGCCCACCGTGACGTTGCCGCCCAGAATGGCCGCCGTGGCCTCACCGCCGCCCCGGAAGGCCACGTAGTTGATCTTGGACGGGTCCACGCCCACGTCGCGGGCAATCATGGCCGCGGCAATGTGCTCAGTGGAGCCGCGCGAACCGCCGCCCCATTTGATGCTGCCGGGGTCTTTCTTGAGCTGCTCGACCACTTCCTTCATGCTCTTGTAAGGCGAATTGGCGGGCAGCACGAACACGTTGTATTCGGTGGTCAAACGGGCCAGCGGCGTGGCCTGGTTCAGCCCGACCGGTGGCTTGCCGGTGATGATGCCGCCCAACATGACCGCGCCCATCACCATCATGGCGTTCGGGTCGGCCTTGCTGCCGTTGACAAACTGGGCCAGGCCCAGCGCACCGGCAGCACCGCCCTTGTTGTCAAAGCTGACCGAGTCGGCCGCCTGCGAATCCGTCAGCGCCTTGCCCAGGGCGCGGCCTGTGGTGTCCCAGCCGCCACCGGGGTTGGCCGGAATCATCATCTTGATATTGGCCGCCGCGCGGGCCGCAAAAGGCAGGGTTCCGGCAGCCGCCAGCACAGCCAAGGACTTCAAAAAAGCATCACGACGCATCGCAGTCTCCTCATTAAATGGACGAACCTACCGATCATGCATGCCATATCTGTCAGTTGGCCGTCGGAAATGCCTAGGGAAAATGCTAATGTCGGAGGCATGAAGCTGCTCCTAGTTGAAGACGATCCCGCCATGCAAACCACCCTGGTGCGGGCCCTGGGTCGGCGCAACATGCGCATCCAGGCCTGCAGCGATGGCATTGAGGCCCTGGCCCTGTGGCTGGCCGCGCCGCCCGACGTGGTGCTGCTGGACCTGAGCCTGCCCGGCATGGACGGCCTGCAGGTGCTGGCCGCCGCCCGCAAGGCCGGGCTGCGCACGCCCGTGCTGATCCTCACCGCCCGCGGCACGGTGGGCGACCGGGTGCTGGGCCTGAACGCCGGGGCCGACGACTACCTGCCCAAGCCGTTCGACCTGGAAGAGCTGGAAGCCCGCCTGCGCGCCCTGGCCCGGCGCAGTGCCGACACGGCCGGGGACTTTGAAGACAAATCAGCCCCCAGCGCCATCACCGTGGGCACACTGCGCTATGAAAAAGAGAGTGGCGCGGTGTACCACCACGACCAGCCCATGGAACTCAGCCCGCGCGAACTGGCCCTGCTGCGCCCCCTGCTGGCCCAGCCCGGCCATGCGGTCACCAAAGAGCGGCTGTTCGAGCTGGTATTCCCCGGCGCGCAGGAGGTGCAGTTCGAGGCGATTGAAGTGATTGCCTACCGGCTGCGCAAAAAGCTGGCCAGCACCGGCGTGCGGCTGATGACGCTGCGCGGACTGGGCTATTTGCTCAAGGTAGAAGCGTGATGGAGCCTGCAGGCCAGGTCCGTTCGCTGCGCCGCACCCTGCTGATCGGAATCTTGCTGCCGGTCATTGCCGTGGTGGCGCTGAACACCGTCAGCCTGTACCGGCAGGCGCTGGCTGCCATTACCACCGCCTACGACCGCACCCTGCTGGCCTCGGCCAAGTCCATCGGCGAGCTGCTGGATGTGGACGGCTATGACGAAGCCGCCGTGCTGCACGCCACCGTGCCGTATTCAGCCCTGGAAGCCTTCGAGGCCGACAACAAAAGCAACATCTACTACCGCGTCTCCAGCCTGCAAGGCGAAATGGTCTCGGGCTACGCGGTGCTGCCGTTCTGGCGCGGCACCATCCCGGCCAAACCGGCCTACGCCGCACTGGTGGATTTCTACGACGACCATGTCAATGGCGAACCGGTGCGCGTGGCCGTGCTGCTGCAGCCCGTGGCCACCGACGACGGGCGCGGCATGGCGGTGATCCAGGTGGCCGAAACGCTGGAGCTGCGCCACACCCTGGCAAGGCAAATCCTGCTCGATACCCTGTGGCGGCAGGCCGCTCTGGTGGCCTTCATCGCCCTGGTGGTGGTGCTGGTGGTGCAGCGCGCCACCCACCCGGTGCGCCGCCTGAGCCAGACCCTGCAAGCCCGCCTGGAAAACGACCTGACCCCCATCACCGCCCCCGACGCCCCGCGCGAGCTGCGCCCCCTGGTCGATGCCACCAACCACGTGATGACCCGCCTGCAGCACCTGCTGGACCACCAGAAACGTTTTGTGCGCGACACCGCCCACCAGCTGCGCACGCCGCTGGCGGTGCTGAAAACCCAGGTCCAGTCGGCCCTGCGCAACGATATAGAGCCGCGCCAGGCCCTGCTGGAGATCAACGCCACCGTCGACCGCGCCGCCGTACTGGCCAACCAGATGCTGGCCCTGGCCAAGGTGGAGCAGCTGCGCCAGCAGGCCAATGCCGAGGTGCTGGACTGGTCGGCCGTGCTGCGCGCCGTGGCCATCGACCTGTCGCCCCTGCTGGCCGACAAAGACATCGACTTCGCCATCCACACCACCCCCACCCCGGTGCGCGCCCACGACTGGATGCTGCGCGAACTGGCCCGCAACCTGCTGCACAACGCCATCAAGCAAACCCCGGTGGGCAGCGCGTTGCAGGTGGACCTGGTGGCCGACGGCACACAGGCCCACCTGTGCATTGCCGACAGTGGCCCCGGCATCAGCCCCGACCTGGCCCGGCGCCTGTACCAGCCGTTTTCTGCGGGCGACGTGCAGCACGGCTCCGGCCTGGGCCTGGCCATCTGCTTTGAAATCGTGCAGGCCCTGGGTGGCAGCATCGCGCTGGTGAACCGGGTGCAGCAAGGCGTACACCAGGGCCTGGATGCCACCGTGCGGCTACCGTTGGTTCAAAATACCTAGCTATGGACAAACTTCGCATTGATAAGTGGCTGTGGGCCGCGCGCTTCTACAAAACCCGCAGCCTGGCCACCGAAGAGGTCAACAAGGGCCGGGTACAGATCGGCGGGCAGGACGTGAAGCCCGCACGCGAGGTCAAGCCCGGCGACCTGATCACCCTGCGCCAGGGACCGGTGGTGCGCACCATCGAAGTGGTGGGCATCAGCCAGGCCCGGGGTCCGGCCCCGGTAGCCCAGGCCCTGTACGCCGAAACCGCCGACAGCCTGCAGGCCCGCACCGCCGCCGCCGAACAGCGCCGCCTGGCCCCCGAACCCGCCCACAGCCTGGACCATGGCCGCCCCACCAAGCGCCAGCGCAGGGATCTGGACCAGGCAGGCCAGGGCTGGGGTGACCGCTGGAGCGCGTCGGTAGACGATTAATCCACCCGGGGCGGTCCGTCTTACGCCATAATTTTTTAAATGGACGAAGACCCCAAATCCAAAAGCTGGTGGAACACCTTGCCCGGTGTGCTCACCGCAGTGTCGGCGGTGATTGCCGCCGTCACCGCGCTGGTGTCTACCCTGCACCAGACCGGCTGGATCGGTGCCAAGGCCTCCACCAGCCCGCCTTCTTCCACGCAGCCCCCACCATCGTCCCCGTCCCCGTCCCCGGCACCGGCCCCCACGGCAGCCCCTGCGTCCGTCTCGGCACCAGGCGGCATCGGGCTGCCCGCCCAGACCACCTTCAGCTACGGCAAGCTGTCGTACCAGCTGCTGGCCGCCCGCGTGGGCCACCCCACGCCCGACACGCTGTCGCTGCAATTCACCGTACGCATGACCAGCGACGACCAGTACGAGGCCAACTTCTGGGACGCGTCGTTTCGCCTGCGCGTCAACGGCGTGCTGCAGGCCCCGGTGAGCAACCTCAACAAGGTGGTGGCGGGCAACAGCTCGACCGACGGCGTGGTGGAGTTCCTCGTGCCCCGCGGCACCGCCCAGGTGGAGCTGCAGATGGGCGAGGTGGGCAACGGCAAGCCCGCCATGGCCATCCACTTGCCTGCGGGGGCGTGAAAAAGCGGCCCGCCAGCGGCCCATGGGGTTTGCATTAAAAACAGGCCGCCCACGCCCGTCCAATCAGCACAAGCAGCTATCAAAAATAGAGCAAACGGCCTATTCCAGCCGGATCCCCCGCGCCGCAATCAGCCCGCGCATCCGGCCCATTTCTTCCTGCACCCGGCTCTTCAACCCTTCGGGCGCACTGCCCACCGCCTGCCAGCCCTGGTGGAACAGCTTGCTGCGCACTTCGGGGTCGCGGTAGATGCGGGCGATCTCGGTGCCCAGCCGGGCCTGCGCCGCGTGGGACAGGCGGGCCGGGCCGACCAGCGCCGTCCACACCTCCAGGTTCACCCCGCGCACCCCGGCCTCGGCCAGCGCGGGCACGTCGGGCACCAGGGCGCTGCGGCTGCCGGCCAGTCCGATGGCCCGCAGCTTGCCGGATGCCACGTGCGGCATGGCCAGGCCCGGCGGCACCAGCGCCATTTGGATCTGCCCGCCCAGCAGCCCGGTGACCACTTGCGGATTGCCCTGGAACGGGATGTGGACCGGGGCCATGCCGGGCAGTTGGGACACCAGCCACTCCATGCCCAGGTGCGCCAGGGTGCCGGTGCCGGGCGAGCCGTAGTTCCAGCGGTTGCCGCCTTGGCGCGCCGCGTCGAAAAAGGCTTTGCCGCCCGGCAGGTGGGCTGGGGCCAGCAGCACCAGCGGCGCGGTGGTCAGCAGCGACAGGTAGCTGAAATCGTGGGCCGGGTCGAACGGCAGCTGCGGGTACAGCATCTTGGCCGAGGTCAGGTTGCCGTTGATGACGACCCCCAGCGTGTGGTCGTCGGTGGCCTTGGCCACCGCGTCCGCGGCGATGTTGCCCGAGGCCCCGGGTTTGTTGTCCACGATGACCGGCTGGCCCAGGGTTTTGGCCAGGGCATCGGCCAGCGCGCGGGCCGAAATGTCGGGTGAGGAGCCACCCGCAAAGCCCACGACGATGTGCACCGGCTTAGTTGGCCAGGTGGCCTGGGCGAAAACCGGGCTGGCGGTGAGGGCATTGGCCAGGGCCAGCAGGCCCAGGTGGCGTCGTTGCATAGTCGGCATCCTGATCGCAAAAAACAGCGATTGTCGTCGGCCCAAGCGTCCCCATGTAGGAAGCATGCCGCTGGACCTGCACGTTGGTCCATTACTCTCCTTTCCATAGCATGGTTTGCAAGCTGAATCAGCACGAGCCCTGCTTTTTAACCCTAAGATACCCATGATCCCTTTTTCTGTACTCGACCTGGCCCCCATCGTCGAAGGCGGCACCGCTGCCGACTCGTTCCGCAATACCTTGCAGCTGGCGCAGCACGCCGAAGCCCTGGGCTACCAGCGCTACTGGCTGGCCGAGCACCACGGCATGCGTGGCATTGCCAGCGCCGCCACTGCGGTGGTGATGGGCCATGTGGCGGCAGGCACCCGCACCATCCGCGTCGGGGCCGGGGGCGTGATGCTGCCGAATCATTCGCCGCTGGTGATTGCCGAGCAGTTCGGCACGCTGGAGTCGCTGTTTCCCGGCCGGATCGACCTGGGCCTGGGCCGTGCGCCTGGCTCCGACCAGGCGACCGCACGCGCTCTGCGCCGCGACCTGCAGACCGATGCCCAGCAGTTTCCGAACGACGTGGTCGAGCTGCAACACTACTTTGCGCCGGTAGAACCCGGCCAGACCCTGCGCGCCGTGCCGGGTGCGGGTCTGGAGGTGCCGCTGTGGATCCTGGGGTCGAGCACCTTTGGCGCGCAACTGGCCGCCGAACTGGGCCTGCCCTACGCGTTTGCCTCGCACTTTGCGCCCGGCGACCTGATGAACGCGATTGCCATTTACCGCGCCCGTTTCAAGCCGTCCAAGCAGCTCGCCAAACCCTATGTGATGCTGGGCTTCAACGTGTTTGCGGCGGATACCGACGAGGCCGGGCGCTTCCTGTTCAGTTCGCTGCAGCAGGCTTTTGTGAACCTGCGCAGCGGCCGCCCGTCGCTGCTGCAACCGCCAGTGGACGGCTTTGCCGAGCGCCTGCACCCCGGCGACCGGGCCATGATCGACAGCGCCCTGTCCTGCTGTGCCGTGGGCTCGCCCGACACCGTGCGCCGGGCGCTACAGGCCTTCATCGACAAAACCGGCGCCGATGAGCTGATGCTGACCTCGCAAATCTTCGACCACACCGCCCGGATGCGCTCGTACGAGATTGCCGCCGAAGTGCGGGAAGAAGCGGTTAGCGCTTAGGCCTTAACGGCTTCAACAGGTCCGACAGCCCGTTGTGGTCGATCTCGTGCATCAGCGCCAGCAGACGGCCGACATCGGTTTTGGGGAAGCCTTCGCGGGCGAACCAGTTGAGGTAGTTGCCGGGTAGATCGGCAATCACCGTGCCCTGGTGTTTGCCGAGGGGCATGGTCACAGTGACGAGGCGTTGCAGTTGGTCGGAGTCCATGGCGGGCACTTTACACTGGCCCCATGCACCACCCCCCCACCCCGCTCGCCTGGGGCATCATTGGCTGCGGCCAGGTTACCGAGCGCAAAAGCGGCCCGGCCTTCAACAAGGTGGCCGGTTCCCGCCTGGTCGCCGTGATGCGCCGCAACGCCGCGCTGGCCCAGTCGTATGCCGAGCGCCACGGCGTACCCCGCTGGTATAGCGATGCCGACGCGCTGATCAACGACCCCGAGGTCAACGCCGTCTACATCGCCACCCCGCCCGACAGCCACCATTTCTACGCACTCAAGGTCGCCGCCGCGGGCAAGGTCTGCTGCGTGGAAAAGCCCATGGCCCCCAGCCACCGCGCATGCCTGGAAATGACCGCCGCCTTCGAGGCCGCCGGGCTGCCGCTGTTTGTGTCGTACTACCGCCGCTCCCTGCCGCGCTTTGCACAGGTGAAAGACTGGTTGGCGGCTGGCGAGATTGGCGCTGTGCGCCACGTCCACTGGTCGTTTGCCCGCATGCCCAACGCCGCCGACAAGGCCCACGCGCCGAATTGGCGCACCGACCCCGCCTTCGCCCCCGGTGGCTACTTTGAAGACCTGGCCAGCCACGGCCTGGATTTGCTGCTGCACCTGCTGGGCGACATCACCAGCGCCCAGGGCATCGCCAGCAACCAGCAAAGCCTGTACGCCGCCGCCGATGCCGTCACCGGCGTGTGGCAGTTCGCCAGCGGGGCGACGGGCTCGGGCTACTGGAACTTCGGCGCGGCGCAGGCGCTGGACGAGGTGGTCATCCACGGCAGCACGGGCGAGATCCGCTTCTCGGTCTTCGGCGAGCAGCCGGTACAACTGCGCAACGCACAGGGCACGCAAAGCCACGAGATTGCCCACCCCGAAAACATCCAGTTCTTCCACATCGAGAACATGCAAAAGCACATGGACGGGCTAGGCACCCACCCGTCCACGGGGCACACGGCGCAGCGGGCGACGTGGGTGATGGAGCAGATCAGCCTCCGGCGCGCTTGACGGTGTAGCCCTGCTTCTGTAGCAGCCCGATCACGGTGTCAACGTGGTCACCCTGCACTTCGATCACGCCGTCTTTCACCGTGCCGCCGCTACCGCAGGCGGCCTTGAGCTGCTTGCCCAGGGCCGTCAAGGCGGTGGCGTCCAGCGGCACGCCCTTGACCAGGGTCACGCCCTTGCCCGCCCGGCCCTTGGTTTCGCGGGACACGCGGACGATGCCGTCGGTTTTGGGCGCGGGCTTTTGGCCGCAGGTGCACTGGGCAATGGGCTGGCGGCAGACCGGGCACATGCGGCCTGCTTCGGTGGAATAGACCAGGCCGCCGCCGCTGGGTTTGCTTTTCATACAATTACTATCAAAAAAATAGCACCTAGCGCCTATGGAATGGGCGCTAGGTGCATATTTTGCTTAAGGATCACAGTGTTTCAGGTTCAGACTACGCGCAGCGCTGCAGCCTGGGGGTGGGCACTATTTCAAGCGAGGGACTTCTTGTAGTTGGCCATACCGTCGGTGATTTCCTTCTTGGCGGCATCAATGCCTTCCCAGCCGATCACCTTGACCCACTTGCCTTTTTCCAGGTCTTTGTAGTGTTCGAAGAAGTGGCTGATGGCCTTGAGGCGCATCTGGTTCACGTCTTCGATTTTTTGCCAGTGGGTGTAGATGGGCAGGATCTTGTCGGTGGGCACGGCCAGCACCTTGCCGTCCACGCCGGCTTCGTCTTCCATCATCAGGATGCCGATGGGGCGGCAAGTCACCACCACGCCGGGGAACAGGGGGTAGGGGGTGATCACCAGCACGTCCACCGGGTCGCCGTCGCCGCTCAGGGTCTGGGGCACGTAGCCGTAGTTGGTGGGGTAGTGCATGGCCGTGGTCATGAAACGGTCCACAAAAATCGCGCCGGACTCTTTGTCCACCTCGTACTTGATCGGGTCGGCGTTCATCGGGATTTCGATGACGACGTTAAAAGCATCGGGGGCGTTTTTACCGGGAGGGACGAGGTTCAGGGACATGGTTGTCTTCTTCGTTTGGAGTGGATTAATCGGTTTTTTACACAGTGGCTTATTTTGCCTTAGCCCGCTGGCATGACCCTGACACGCCAAGCGCCCACCGAACCTGCCTAGGACATACCCCTAGCCGTGTGACTTTGTGTAGCTTTGCACCGTATATTGCCCACGTTGGCCAATCGTCTCCCAGCTGTGCCGGGGTTACGAGGAAGCAACGCAGCGGGGGCCTCGCTAGCGTTGCGTCCCCACCTCGCGACAACGACTCTGGAGACCCATCCTATGGCTGGTAACACGGCGCTCATACTGGCGCTTATTTGTGGCTTCATCGCGGTGGCTTACGGCTTTTGGGCCCGCAGCTGGATACTTTCCCAAGACGCAGGCAATGCGCGGATGCAAGAAATTGCCGCCGCCATCCAGACCGGCGCAGCGGCCTACCTGGCCCGGCAGTACCGCACAATCACCATCGTCGGCGTGGTGCTGGCGGTGCTGATCGGGCTGTTCCTTGACTCTCTGTCGGCCATCGGCTTCGTGGTGGGCGCGGTGCTGTCGGGGGCCTGCGGCTTCATCGGCATGAACGTGTCGGTGCGGGCCAACGTGCGCACCGCCCAGGCCGCTACCAAAGGCATTGGCCCGGCGCTCACGGTGGCGTTTCGCGGCGGGGCCATCACCGGCATGCTGGTAGTGGGGCTGGGCCTGCTGGGCGTGACCGGCTTTTACTGGTTTCTGGTGCCCGATGGCGCCCCCACCGCAGCGCGGCTGAACCCGCTGATCGGCTTTGCCTTTGGCTCGTCGCTGATCTCCATCTTTGCGCGTCTCGGTGGCGGCATTTTCACCAAGGGCGCCGACGTGGGTGCCGACCTGGTGGGCAAGGTAGAGGCCGGCATCCCCGAGGACGACCCGCGCAACCCGGCGGTGATCGCCGACAACGTGGGCGACAACGTGGGCGACTGCGCCGGTATGGCTGCCGACCTGTTTGAGACCTACGCGGTCACCCTGATCGCCACCATGGTGCTGGGCGCGCTGCTGGCCTCGGGTGGCGGTGCAGCCACGGTGGTGTACCCGCTGGCGCTGGGTGCCGTGTCCATCGTGGCCAGCATCATTGGCTGCTTTTTTGTAGTGGCCTCGCCCGGCATGAAAAACGTGATGCCTGCCCTGTACAAGGGGTTGGCGGTCGCGGGCGTGCTGTCGCTGATCGCCTTCTACTTCGTGACCCAAGCCCTGGTGCCCGACAACGCGCTGGGCGGGACCGGCGCGGCCATGAAGCTCTATGGCGCCTGCGCCGTGGGCCTGGTGCTGACCGCCGCGCTGGTGTGGATCACCGAGTACTACACCGGCACGCAGTACGCCCCGGTGCAGCACATCGCCCAGGCATCGACCACCGGGCACGGTACCAACATCATTGCCGGGTTGGGTGTGTCCATGCGCTCCACCGCCTGGCCGGTGATCTTTGTGTGCATCGCCATTTGGGTGGCCTTCCACCTGGCGGGCCTGTACGGCATTGCGATTGCGGCCACCTCCATGCTCAGCATGGCGGGCATTGTGGTGGCGCTGGACGCCTACGGCCCCATCACCGACAACGCGGGCGGCATCGCCGAAATGGCCGAAATGCCCAAGAGCGTGCGCGACGTGACCGATCCGCTGGATGCCGTGGGCAACACCACCAAGGCCGTCACCAAGGGCTACGCCATCGGCTCGGCGGGCCTGGCCGCGCTGGTGCTGTTTGCCGACTACACCCACAAGCTGGAAGCCTACGGCCACGTGGTGAGCTTTGATTTGAGCAACCCCATGGTCATCATCGGCCTGTTCATCGGCGGCCTGATTCCCTACCTGTTTGGCGCCATGGCCATGGAGGCCGTGGGCCGCGCGGCAGGCAGCGTGGTGGTGGAAGTGCGCCGCCAGTTCCGCGACATCCCCGGCATCATGGAGGGCACGGCCAAGCCCGAGTACGGCAAGGCGGTGGACATGCTGACCACGGCGGCCATCAAGGAAATGATGGTGCCCAGCCTGCTGCCCGTGGTGGTGCCGATTGTGGTGGGCCTGCTGCTGGGCCCGGCGGCGCTGGGCGGGCTGCTGATGGGCACCATCGTCACCGGCCTGTTTGTGGCCATCAGCATGTGCACCGGCGGCGGTGCCTGGGACAACGCCAAAAAGTACATCGAAGACGGCCACCACGGCGGCAAGGGCAGCGAGACGCACAAGGCCGCCGTGACCGGCGACACCGTGGGCGACCCGTACAAGGACACCGCAGGCCCGGCCGTCAACCCGCTGATCAAGATCATCAACATCGTGGCCCTGCTGATCGTGCCGCTGGTGATGCAGATCCACGGCGGCGGCGCACCCGCGACAGCGGCGTTGGCCGCGCCCGCCATGCACGCCGTGGCCCCGGTGGCGGCGATGAGCGACAGCGCGTCCATCGCGGTGGTGGCTGGCGTGGTGAAGTTCTACTTTGCCACCGGCAAGGCCGATGTGGCCGAGGGCGCTGCCGCCGCGCTGGCCGACGTGATCAAGGCGGTGGCCGAGGGCAAGAAAGCCCTGGTCAGCGGCTACCACGACGCCTCGGGCGACCCGGCCAAGAACGCAGAGCTGGCCAAGCAGCGCGCCCTGGCCGTGCGCGATGCCCTGACCGCCCTGGGTGTGGCCGAAGACAAGATCGAACTGCAAAAGCCCGCACAAACCCAGGCCGACGGCCCCCCTGCCGAAGCGCGGCGGGTCGAGGTCACCGTGCAGTAACTGGCCCTTCCCCACCCACCCAGCCCGGCCCCGCCGGGCTTTTTTGTGAGGGGATGTAAGACCGGCAGAAATCCCGCTGAATCGCTATAAACTTAATAGCTGCCTGTGCTTATCCTATAAGCGCAGGCACTTGTTTTTATAGGCAATTCAGGTATGCATACACTTTCCTCCCAAAGGATCCCCACCGCCCTGCTCTGCGCCGCCACCCTGGCGCTCACCGGTTGCGGTTCTTTTCTGCGCGAAGGCACCGGGGTGACGGCCGGTATTGGCGGCGCGGCGCTGGCCAGCACCGTGACGAAAAACGCCGCCGTGGCCACCGGCATCGGCATCGGTGTGCAGGCCGTGGCCCAGGCCGGGCTGCAAATGGCCGAGCGCAATGCCCACCAGGACGAACAAGACCACATTGCCCAGATTGCCGGAGCGCTAAAAGTAGGCGAAGTGGCGCGCTGGAAGATGGTGCACAAAATTCCGCTGGAGGTGGATGAACAGGGTGAAGTCACCGTCAGCCGTGTCATCGGAGGTGCAGGGGGTGCAGGAAGCAAGGGCCTGGACTGCCGCGAAATCGTCTTCTCGGTGGAGATGACCGACATCTCCGAATTCCCCCGCTCGTTTTACGTGGCCACCATTTGCCGCAACGGCCAGACCTGGCAATGGGCCTCGGCCGAGCCCGCCACCGGGCGCTGGGGGGCCTTGCAGTGAGGGCCGTGCGCTGGGTGTGCCTGGTGGCCTCGCTGGCCGTGGCCGGGTGCAGTTCGGTGGGCGGGCTGGCGGGTGCGGTGGCGGGCATCACCTCGGGGGCGGCCACGTCCAACCCGGCGGTGGGCATTGCTGTCAGCGTGAGCGTCAAGGCCGCCACCGATGCGGGTATCAAGCACGCCACGCGCACGTTGCACGCCGAAGAGCAGGACCTGATCGCCGCCATCGCAGGCAATCTGCCGGTAGGCGCGCGGCGCGACTGGCGCATGCAGCGCAGCATTCCCTACGGCAACGAACACGGTGAGCTGCAGGTCACCCGCATCCTCGACACGCCGCTGGCCCAATGCCGTGACGTGGCGTTCTCGGTGGCCGTGGACGATGCCCCGCCCGACCAGCCCTCCGCCCAGTGGTACACCACCAGCATCTGCCTGCAGCTCAACGGCTGGAAGTGGGCCGCCGCCGAACCGGCCGTACCGCGCTGGGGGGCCTTGCAGTAACCGCTGCCCTTGGCACACGCCCATAAAAAAACCGCATCGCCCTCGCAGGCGCTGCGGTTTTTTTATCAACGCGGTGCGGTTTATTGCACGATCACGACTTCGACGCGGCGGGCTTCGGCGTTGCTGCCAGAGCCGGTCATGGCTTCGGGCTTGACCAGTTCGATCTTGTCGGCAGCCACGCCCAGGGCGGTCAGGGTGTCGCGCACGGCGATGGCACGCTGCTTGGCCAGTTCCTGGTTCTTGGCCATGTCGCCGGTGGCATCGTGGAATCCGCTGACGCGCACCGACTTGCCATCGGCGGCCAGCTTGACCACTTCGGCCAGGGCCTCGTTGGCACCGGCGGCGATGTCGGCCTTGGCGGTGGCGAAGTAGAACTTGACGACACCGTCTACCACCTTGACGCTGGCACCGTCGGCTTCGACCATTTCCACCGCCGCAGGGGCAACCGCTTTGGGCATGCGGGTCTTGTAGATGCCCAGCCCGATCACCAGGCCGAGGATGGCCGCCAACACGCCAAACAAAATAGCCAGCACTACGCCGTGGCTGGTGTCGTCGTCAGAAGAAAACATTTGGGGGTACTCCAGAAAATAGAAGGGGGACAGGGCGCAGGACCCAGGCGGGGGCGATGCGGACAAGATGTCGGGGCCGATTGTAGAGGGCTGGTCAGCCGGGTTTACCAGGGGTCGGCACAATGGGCACCGCCCAAAAATAGTAACAAAAAGTGCACTCGGTGCTTATTCCATCGGCATGAGCAGCTATTCTTTTTGAGAATACGCCATGGATGGGGAGGTGAATCCATCCCCACCACCAGGCCGTGGCCGGTTTGTGGGGTGGGGATGCGATGCGGTCTGTCAAAAATCCAGTGCGGCCACCCTGTGCGCCAGCGCGTCCACCCCGACCTGCGTCAAGTCGTCCGTCTCCAGGGTTTGGCGGGTTGCCCAGGCGCTGAAATTATTGCTCTGCGAACGCGAGTAATGCGGGTCGTAGTGCAGGGCCATCAGCTCGGCAAACAGTGCCTGCAGGTTCCCCGCCAGCGCCCAGGCCTGCCAGCGCTCGATCACCTGCCGACCGTGCAGATCCTTGAGCAAACCCAGCTTGTCGGCCAGGGCCTGGGGCGCATCGCCCAGATAGGCGTAGTCGCGCAGCAGGTAGTCCAGCCGGGCCTGGGGCGTGGCGCTGATTTCGATGCAGGGGCTGGCGCGCAGGCGCAGCACCAGCGGCGTGGGCAGGGTCAGGCGGCCAATCTTGCGGCTTTCGCCCTCGACAAACAGCGGGCGGTTCGGGTCGAGCTTTTCCAGCACATGGGCCAGGCCGGTTTCAAACGCGGTTTGCGAGGGCTGGGCCTGGCCCGGCACCGCACCCAGGATGGAGCCCTTGTGCACCGCCAGCCCTTCCAGGTCCAGCACCTGGTGGCCCTGGGCGGCCAGGGAGTGCAGCACGCTGGTCTTGGCGCTGCCGGTGGCACCCACCAGCACCCGCAAAGGCAGCGTGGGGCACTGGGCTTCCAGCGCGTCGATCACGAAGCGCCGCCAGGACTTGTAGCCGC
Source organism: Rhodoferax sp. WC2427 (assembly GCF_040822085.1). Lineage (NCBI taxonomy): Bacteria > Pseudomonadati > Pseudomonadota > Betaproteobacteria > Burkholderiales > Comamonadaceae > Rhodoferax > Rhodoferax sp. WC2427. The sequence goes on from NZ_CP162006.1 coordinate 2,887,581, forward strand.
CTTGCAGTTGCTGGGCGTCCCAGCCCACCATGCGCATCCAGGTCACCATGGAGCCACTGCGCATGCCGCCACGCCAGCAGTACACCAGCGGGGTCCACTTGGCGGGCTTGTCGGCAAATTGCTCGCGCAGGTGCTTGGCCAGGTTTTCCGCCACCATGGCGCCGCCCACCCGGCGGGCCTCGAAAGCGCCCTGCTGCTTGTACAGCGTGCCCACGATCACGCGCTGCGCGTCGTCCAGCACCGGGCAGTTGATGGCCCCGGGGATGTGGTCGATGGCGTACTCGGCGGGCGAGCGCGCGTCGATCAGCGTGTGGAAGGCGTGCCGGTCCTTGACCGTAGTAGGGGCTCTCACGGAAAAACCTCGGCTGGCACAATCGAACCACTTATGACCCAGACTTCAGAACCCATTGCATTGACCCAGTTTTCGCACGGTGGCGGCTGCGGGTGCAAGATTGCGCCCGGCTTGTTGGCCGAGATTTTGGCACGTGCACCCCAGGGCCTGGTGCCGCCCGAGCTGCTGGTGGGCACCGAGACCAGCGACGACGCCGCCGTGTACCGCCTCAACGCCACCCAGGCGCTGGTGGCCACCACCGACTTTTTCACCCCCATCGTCGACGATGCCTATGACTTTGGCCGCATCGCCGCCACCAATGCGCTCAGCGACATCTACGCCATGGGCGGCACACCCATCCTGGCGCTGGCGCTGGTGGGCATGCCGATTGCCAAGCTGCCGCCCGAAGTGATTGGCCAGGTGCTGGCCGGGGGCGCGGCCGTGTGCCGCGAGGCGGGCATCCCCATCGCAGGCGGCCATTCCATCGACGTGCTGGAACCCATTTACGGCCTGGTCGGCCTGGGCCTGGTGCACCCCGACAAGGTGCGCCGCAACGCCGACGCCCGGGCGGGCGACGTGCTGGTGCTGGGCAAACCGCTGGGCGTGGGTATTTTGTCGGCGGCCCTGAAAAAAGGCATGCTGGGTGCCGACGGCTACGCCGAGATGCTGCACCACACCACCCAGCTCAACAAGGTCGGCATCGCATTGGCGCAGATCGATGGCCTGCACGCCATGACCGATGTGACCGGCTTCGGCCTGGCCGGGCACCTGCTGGAGATGTGCCGGGGCTCCGGCCTGTCGGCCCAGGTGGATGCCAACACCCTCCCCCTGATTGCCAGCGCCGTGGCCTTCGCCCAGCAAGGCATTGCCACCGGCGCCTCGGCCCGCAACTGGGACGGCTACGGCGGCCAGGTGCAGTGGCGCGGCGACGACTGGCTCAAGGCCCTGGTCACCGACCCGCAAACCAGCGGCGGCCTGCTGGTGAGCTGCAGCCCCGACGCAGCCCCCGCTGTGCTGGCGGCCTTTGCCGAGGCCGGGTTTGCCCAGGCCGCGCAGATCGGCCGCATGCACACCCCGGCCCCCGGCCAGCCCGTGGCACTGTCGTTCTAAAGCCATGGTCCACCGCGTCATCCCCTTGCTGGACCAGCGCAATCACGCCACGCAGGCGCTGCGCTCCGCCACGCCGGTGGATGGCCCGCTGTTGGACACCCTGCACCGCCCGCTGCACGACTTGCGCATCAGCGTCACCGACCGCTGCAACTTCCGCTGCAGCTACTGCATGCCCAAGGCGGTGTTCGACAAAGACTACCCCTACCTGCCGCACAGCGCGCTGCTCAGCTTCGAAGAAATCACCCGCGTGGCCCGCGTCGCCGTAGCCCAGGGCGTGCGCAAGATCCGCCTCACCGGGGGCGAGCCGCTGCTGCGCAAGAACATCGAGGTGCTGGTGGCCCAACTGGCCGCCCTGCGCACCCCCGACGGCCAGCCGCTGGACCTCACGCTCACCACCAACGGTGCCCTGCTGGCCCGCAAGGCCCAGGCCCTGAAAGACGCTGGCCTGCAGCGCCTGACCGTCAGCCTGGACGGGCTGGACGACCGCATCTTTCGCCAGATGAACGATGTGGACTTTCCGGTGCGCGACGTGCTCGACGGGCTGGACGCCGCCCACCGCGCCGGGCTGGCCCACATCAAGGTCAACATGGTGGTGCAGCGCGGCACCAACGACCATGAAATCCTGCCCATGGCCCGGCACTTCAAGGGCAGCGGCAACACCCTGCGCTTCATCGAATACATGGACGTGGGCGCCACCAACGGCTGGCGCATGGACCAGGTCGTCCCCTCCCGCGAGGTACTGCAGACCCTGCAAACCGAATGGGCGCTGCGCCCTCTCGCCCCCGCCGCACCGGGTGAAACCGCCCAGCGCTGGGCCTACGCCGATGGCAGCGGCGAGATCGGCCTGATCAGCAGCGTGACCCAGGCCTTCTGCGCCGACTGCAGCCGTGCCCGGTTGTCCACCGACGGCAAGCTCTACCTGTGCCTGTTCGCCACCCAGGGCCACGACCTGCGCAGCCTGCTGCGTGGCGACGCAAGCGAAGACCAACTGGCCGGCGCCCTCCAGCACATCTGGCAAGGCCGCAGCGACCGCTATTCCGCCCTGCGCGCCGCCTTGCCCTTTGAGACCGGCACCGGTGCCAAGCGGGTGGAGATGAGCTACATCGGTGGTTGACATCCACGCCATCACCGGCCTGGTTTTGGCCGGAGGCCGGGGCACCCGCATGGGCGGCGTGGACAAGGGCTTGCAGGATTTCCACGGCCAGCCGCTGGCCCTGCACGCGCTGAACCGGCTACGGCCCCAGGTGGGCCCGCTGATGCTCAACGCCAACCGCCACCTGGCCGATTACACCGCCTTCGGCGTGCCCATCTGGCCGGATGCCGACGCCGAATTCGCCGGGCCGCTGGCCGGCATGCTGGCCGGACTGACCCACTGCACGACTCCGTACCTGGCCACCGTACCCTGCGACGCGCCGCTGTTTCCACTGGACCTGGTGGAGCGCCTGGCCGCAGTGAAGGCCGACATCGTGGTCGCCACCGCACCCGACGCCACCGGCGTGCAGCGCCTGCAGCCCGTGTTCTGCCTGCTGCGCACCGGTCTGCAAGGCAGCCTGGCACAGTTCCTGGCCACGGGTGGCCGCAAGGTCGGCCAGTGGATGACGCAGCACCAGTGCGTGCGCGTGGCGTTTGGCGAGGCGGCTGCATTTGCCAATGCGAACACCTTGGACGAATTGGCAGATATTCAGCATCAAATAGGTTTCTAACGCTTATGGAATGGGCGTAAGTAGCTATTTAAAATATAGCAACCCCTAGCGCCGCCCAGACGACCCCACCCGCGCAGCCGTCGCCTGCCGCAGCGTCAACCCCAGCAGCAGTACCACGTAAAACACAAACGCCAGCCGTGGCACATCCACCAGGCTGTCGAACAGGCCGACCAGCACAAAGCCCACCAGGCCACCGCCGATGCCGGGGGCCAGCGGGTGGTCTTTGGCGGTGCCCACCGTCACCCGCCACAGGGCGGCCAGCAGCATGGCCGAGAACAGCAGCAGACCCACGCTGCCCTGGTCAAACAGCACGTTCATGAAGACGTTCTTGATGTGCCAGGGCAAGTGGTTGCGGTCGCTGGAGAAGAACCAGCGGCGCAGGTCCTCGGAGAAGTCGCCGTTGTCCAGCAGCTGGCGGCCATCCGGGCCGAGCAGCTGGATGTCGTCCACGTCGAACAGCGCCAGCGGGGTGTCGGTGGCAATCGAGAAAGCCACCATACGCGGCGCGTACCAGTCGCCGCCGGCCAGCTGGTTGCCGGCCAGCGGGATGCGCAGGTCTTGCCACACGCCCGGCATGGGTTTGACACCGGTGCCCGCCAGAAAGCAGTCGCCGTTGTAGAGCAGCTGCTTCTCGCAGACCTCCAGGTGCAGGCCCAGCTCTTTGGCGGTGCGCACCCGCAGGGCCACCGCCACCGGGCCCTGCGGGGCGCGGATGCGCTGCGACACGCGCAGCATTTCGCCCCAGCCCATGTAGGCCTGCTTGCCGCCGCCCAGCACCAGGTAGGTATTGCCGTCCTGGCTTTTGAGACGGTAATCGCCAGGGTGCTCCGAGGAGGTGCCCGTCAGGTAGTAGCTGGCGGGGTAGCGGCCCATGCCCTTGCCCAGCACCGGGTCCCAGGGGGCGGTGAGCATGTTCCAGCCTTGCGTCCAGTGGGCTACGCGGGTGTCCATGTCGCTGCTGCTGGTGGAAAAACGTTCGCTCATGTAGGCGCCGCCGCCAAAGATGCTGAGGATGCCGCCCACCATGGCCATGCCCGCCCAGGTGGTGGCATGCCAGCGCAAGCTGGTGGGCCACACGGCTTTGGGCGAGGCACCGGCGGCCAGGGTCAGCAGCAAGAAGCCGCCCAGCACCGGCAGGATGGCGTCACCGGCGCGTGCATAGCCCCAGTGCTCGGCCACCAGGCCGGCACCCACCAGCACGGCCATGAAACCGGCCAGGGCCAGCTGCGCCGCAAGGCCCACGCGGACCCGCTTGCCCGTTGCGGGCACGGCGGTGGTGCGGCTGGCAAACAACAGGCCCAGGCTCAACAGCAGACAGGCCCCGTAGCCGAGGTAGGAGCCTTTGGAGCCCTGCATCGCCCCGGCCCACAACGCCACGCTGAGCAGCACCCCGGCCACCAGGCCGACCATCCAGTCCGCCAGCTGGAAGCGCCGCAGCACGCCCGCCAGCGGCAGGGCCACGGCCGCGGCCCCGAGCAAGGCCAGCAGGCCGCGGTAGCCGCTGGAGGGAAACGTCCACAGAATCGCCGCACCGAACAGCAGGACCAGCACCGCGCCCGGCCCCAGGTGGAGCTGGGGCGCAGCCACTGCCGAGGCCATGGGGCCGCCCCGGCGCAGCTGGCGGCGCGCACTCAGCAGGCACAGCGCCACCGTCACCGCCAGGCCAACCGGCACCGCCAGGTACACCCCGCGGGAAAACGTGGTCAGGCAGGCGTAGCCCCCTAAACCCAGGCAGGCCACCACGGCGGCCCAGCGCCGGTGCGAGTGGGCCACAAACAGCTCGCGCAGCACAAACGGCATCAGCAGGGCCAAAAACCCGTCCAGTGCCGCACCGCCCACGTGCATTTCCCAGAACAGGCCGGTGGTGCGGTAGTCGGTAGAAAAATTGAACAGGCCCACAAAGGCCATGCGCTCCCACACCGTGGCCATACACGCGCCCGCCAGCCCCAGCATCAGGCCCGTGGCCAACCAGGTCGGGGCCTGCGCGCCGCGGCGCACCACGGCTGCCCGCCACAAGGGCATCACCAGCAGGGCCAGAAAAAAGCTTTTGGCCAGGCGCAGGCTGTTCATGGGCTCGTGGTAGCCCTGGAACCAGCCAAAACTGAACCCGCCCGCATCGGCAAAGCCGCGCGCCATCGCCACCAGCGTGGAGACCGCAAACAGCAGCAGCATCAGCCACGCGCCTGCCGAACTGCGGGGCTGGCGGGCCACCGCCGGGGTGTTGGCCGAGGGCCAGGCCAGCCGTGCATAGCCGCCCGCCGCCGCGGCCAGCACCAGCAGGTCCAGTTCTTCAAAGGTGATCCAGCCGGTCCAGGGCGCAAAGCCGATCAGCGGCAGCGCCAGCGGCACGGCCACCAGCCAGCTGTCGGGCCAGACAAAAAAGGCCACGCAGCAGGCCACAAACAGCAGGCTGGCCGCCCAGGGCGCCACCGGGTAGTGCAGCACCAGAAACACCCCCGCGGCAGCTAACGCCAGGGCCCATAGCCCAACCGACCAGCGGATGCCCACGGCACGCGGCCGGGCATCCGCGCGGCGCGATGGCGGAGCCCTGTCGGAGGATTTCACGGGGTTGAGACTGTCCATCCTGGGGTGCCGCCTGGTTAAAGTGAAAAGAGGTGCCAGGATGGTAGCGCAGCCATCGGCATGCCCGGCCCTGCAAGGGCCCCGAAAAGCCCCGCTGGTGCCAGATGCGCCTCGCTAGAATCGCGCCGATGCAACGCCCGCCCCGCTTTTTCCTGTTTCGCCATATCCACCTGCGGCCCCGCCTGTTTGCCGCGGGGCTGGTGGGCCTGCTGGCCGTGCTGCTGTTGTCGGGCATGCCCGGGCTGCTGACCGTCACCCGGCTGGTGATCGGCTGGAATGTATTTGCCTGCCTGTACCTGGCCCTGGCAGTGCACATGATGGTGCTGGCCGACCACGACCAGATGCGCATGCGCGCCCAGGACCAGGACGAAGGGCGGCGCACCGTGCTGGCCATGGTGGTGGTGGCCGCACTGGCCACGCTGGGCGCCATCCTGGCCGAGCTGGCGGTGGTGAAAGACATGCAGGGCACGCCGCGCTACGCCCACATTGCATTGGCCGTGCTGACCATCGCTACCTCCTGGGGCTTCACCCATGTGATGTTTGCGCTGCACTACGCCCACGACTTTTACTCCAACCGGGCGAAAAAACAGCCCGATGGCCTGCTGTTTCCCGGCACCGAGCAGCCCGACTACGGCGACTTCGTTTATTTCGCCTTCATCATCGGCACCTCAGGCCAGACGGCCGATGTCAGCCTAACCACGTCGGCCATGCGCCGCACCGGGGTGCTGCACTGCGTGCTGGCCTTCTTTTTCAACACCACCCTGGTGGCGCTGACCATCAATATCGCTTCCGGACTTTTGTGACCTTCTCCATGTTTCTGACCTCGCCCCGCCGGGTGCTGGCGCTGCTGGCGGTATGGCTGCTGGCCACCCTGGGCGCGCGCCCGCTGCTGCTGCCCGACGAGGGCCGCTACGGCAACGTCGCCCGTGAAATGCTGCAGGGCAATGGCTTTGGCTTCGGCCTGGTGCCCACGCTCAACGGCCTGCCCTTCTTCCACAAGCCGCCGCTGATGTACTGGCTGGACATGGCCGCCATGCAGCTGCTGGGCGTGAACGCCTTTGCCGCCCGGTTTGGTGCGTTTGTGGGGGCCTGGCTGATGGGCGCGGCGCTGTTTCTGGCGCTGCGCCGCTGGGTCGGGCCACGGCCCGCCACCATCACGCTGGGGGTGCTGGCCACCTGCCCGTTTTTCTTTGTAGGCAGCCAGTACGCCAACCTGGACATGCTGGTGGCCGGGGTCCTGACAGCCACGGTGCTGTGCTTTGTGCGTGCGGTGGAGTCGCCCCGCCGGGTAGACCTGCGCTGGCTGCTGGCCGCCTGGCTGGCCTGCGCGCTGGCGGTGCTGGCCAAGGGCTTGATCGGCATTGTGCTGCCCATGCTGGTCCTGGGCCCCTGGCTGCTGGCACAGGGGCGCTGGCGGCAGATTCTGCAGATGCTGCACCCGCTGGGGCTGCTGGTGTTTGTGGTGGTGGCCGGGCCGTGGTTTGTGCTGATGCAGCGCGAGTTTGCCGAGTTCAACGACTACTTTTTTATCGAGCAGCATTTCCGCCGCTTTGCCCAGACCGGCTTCAACAATGTGCACCCTTTCTGGTTCTACATTGCCGTGCTGCCCGCGCTGACCCTGCCCTGGGCGCTGTGGCTGCGCCGCCCGGTGGCCACCGTACCCGAAGCCGGTGCCAGCACCCTGCCCGGCCTGACGGGCCTGTGGGTCTGGTGGGGTGTTGCGGTGCTGGGCTTCTTCAGCCTGCCCAGCAGCAAGCTGGTGGGTTACATCCTGCCAGCCCTGGCGCCCTGGTGTGCGCTGCTGGGCATGGCGGTGGCGCGGGGCCGGGCCTGGCGCTGGGTGCTGCCTGCCAGCGCGCTGGCCTGTCTGGCGATCGTGGCAGGCCTGGCCTGGAAAGCCCCCGGCTCGCACCGCGACGTGGCCGAACGCCTAGCCGCGCTGCAGCAGCCGGGTGACCGGGTGGTGTTCATCGATAGCGCGTTCTATGACGTACCCTTTTATGCCCAGCTGAAAACCCCCGCCATCGTGCTCAGCGACTGGAATGACCCCACCATTCCGCAGCGCGACAACTGGCGCAAGGAGTTTGCCGACGCGGCCCGCTTCGACCCGGTGGCCGCAGCCAAAATACTGTGGACGCCCGACCGCGCCAAAGACCTGCGCTGCGGCCCCGGCCGCACCTGGCTGGTGGCCGACAAGGACTACCAGCCGCCCGCCGCCATGGGCACGGTCAGCCCGGTGTTCGTAGGCGCCAATGCACAACTGCTGCAAGTGGCCGCCGGAACCGACTGCCCGTAAATTTATAGAAAATCAGGCTCCAGCGCTTATGGAATAAGCGTGAGAAGCTACTGAATAAATAGCAATCACCACACACTGCCCAGCACCACGTCGGCGGCCTGCAGGTCGTGCAGGAAGGCGTCGCTGGCCAGGTAGGCCCGCTCCCGCACCCGCGCCGGGGCAATCGGGTCGACCACGGTAGGCACCTGCTCGGCGTAGCCGGGGTGGCAAAACAGCAGGCCGCCCGCCGCAGGCAGGGCCGCCAGCCAGCCGCGCATCTGGCCGCCGTAGTCGGGATCGATGAAGTCGTAGGCCCCGGTCAAACTGGGGTTGTGGCGGATGCCGCGCTGGCGCAGCGCCCGCTGCAGGGCCCAGCCGCCCGTGCCCTCGATCAGCCAGCGCTTCAGGCCAAAGCCGGGTCCGGTGAGGCGCCCCGTATTGCGCACCGCCGGAACGCTTGGCAAGGTGCTGATGGCCTCCAACACCTCGTCCCGCACGCCGGGCAGGTGGTGCACATGCTGGTGGCCGTCCACAAACTGGGGCGCGGCCCCGCTGGCGTCGGCAAACGCCTGCCACTGCGCGGCCCACTCGGCGGCCAGCGCGGCCCGGGGCAACTGCCCCAGGTGCGCGGCCAGGATCAGGCGCGGCAAAGCCAAAAACTGCGGCCAGATGCGGCGCAACTCGGCGCTCAGCGGTGCGCCTTCGGTCAAATTGAAATGCAGCCCGCGCTGTACCAGGGCGGGCAACCCGGCCAGCAGCGGTAGCGAGGCGCGCCAGGCCGGGGCCTGGGGCATGCACGAGACGGCGGTGATGCGCCCGGCCTGGGCCAGTTCGCCTATGGCCTGCGAGATGCCCAGGGTGAGGCCGAAGTCGTCGGTGCAGACGGCCAGGGTCCGCGTCACTCGGCCTCCGTGGCTGCGAACGCGCTGCGCCCCCGCTGGTCGGCCACGATGTAGATGGGCCGCTGTTTGACCTCGTCAAAGATGCGCCCCACGTATTCGCCCAGAATGCCGATGGACAGCAACTGCACGCCGCTGAAAAACAGCATGCTGGTGGCCAGCGTGGCCCAACCGGGCACGGGCTGGGCTTCAAAGAAATGCTCGAACACGATCCACAGCCCGAACAGCATGGCCCCGAAGGCGATCAAGGTGCCCAGCGCGCTCCACAGCCGCAGCGGAAAGTTGGTGAACGAGGTCACCCCGGTAAACGCCAGCCGCGCCAATCCGCGGATCGAGAAGCTGCTCTTGCCCGAAGCCCGCTCGTGCGGTGTGTAGGGCAGGATTTCGGTACGAAAGCCCACCCAGGCAAACAGGCCTTTCATGAAGCGGTTGCGCTCGGGCAAGGATTTGAGGGCGTCCACCACGCGACGGTCCATCAGCCGGAAATCGCCCGCGTCCACCGGGATCTGCACCATGCGGTTGGTGTTGACCAGCCGGTAAAACAGCCAGGTTCCCAGGCGTTTGGCCAGGGTTTCATCCACCCGGGTGGCGCGCGTGGCGCACACCATGTCCACCCCATCGCGCCAGCGCGCCAGCATGGGGGCGATCATCTCCACCGGATGCTGCAGGTCGGCATCCATGCACACCACGACATCGCCCTGGGCATGTTCGATGCCCGCCGTGAGCGCGCATTCTTTGCCGAAGTTGCGGCTCAGCCGCAGGTAGCGCACACCGGGCTCCACCAGCCAGGACAACATGGCCACCGGGGTGGCATCGCGGCTGCCGTCGTCCACCACCAGAACCTCCCATTGGTCGGTCAGATCCCGCAAGACCGGTGTCAGCACCGCCATCAGGGCAGGTAAATTGGAGGCTTCGTTGTAAGCAGGGACCACCACGCTGAGGCGGGGACGCGCGGGGCGCCGGGGTGCGGTGGCCGGTGCTAGGGCAGAAGGGTTATTCATACACACTATTATCCAAAGAGTCGGTTCTACCGCCCCAAGTGTAGGGGCTCCACACGCACCATTGCGCCGGTATTCTTCATATAAATAAAATGCCCCCAGCGCTCTCCCTATCTGCGCTGGCAGCTATTAAATAAGTAGTAACCCTTTGAACGCATTGACCCCCGCTCCGGCCGTACTTCTCGACACCTTGCCCACCCACAGCGGCCTGCACTGGGGTGTCGCCACCCTGAACGCCCCGGCGGCGCTGAACGCCCTGTCCCCGGCCATGGTGGAGACGCTGGCCACGCAGCTGGCGCGCTGGGCGGTCGACCCCGGGGTAGCCGGGGTACTGCTGCAGGCCAGTGGCGACAAGGCCTTTTGCGCGGGCGGCGACATACGCCAGATCTACCAGGAAATTGGCGGCGACAACCACCGCCAGCCCAATGCCGCCGTGCAAAGCTTTTTCAGCAGCCAGTACGCGCTGGACTACGCCATCCATACCTACCCCAAGCCCCTGCTGTGCTGGGGCCACGGCATCGTGATGGGCGGCGGCCTGGGCCTGATGGCGGGTGCGTCGCACCGCGTGGTCACGCCCGGCAGCCGCCTGGCCATGCCCGAGATCGGTATCGGCCTGTACCCCGACGTGGGCGGTAGCTGGTTTCTGCGGCGCATGCCGGGGCGGGTTGGCCTGTTTCTGGCTTTGACGGGCGCGCCGCTGAACGCCGCCGACGCCTTGTTTTGCGGGCTGGCAGACCACGCACTGCCACACGCCGACAAAGCCGCCGTGCTGCAGGCCATGGCCGGGGGGCCGTGGACGCGGGATGCGCCGCACAACCGCGCCAGCCTGTCCCGGCTGCTGGGGCAGCAAGCCGCAGCCGCTGTGCCGACATCACCCGTGCGTGCGCATTTCGACCAGATCCAGCAGTTGATGGCCGGCGAAGATCTGCAAGACATCGACACCCGGCTGCGTGCCCTGCAGACCGACGACTCCTGGTTGGCCAACGCGGCGGCCACCTACGCCCAGGGCTGCCCTACCAGTGCGGCGTTGGCGCATGCTCTGTGGCAACGCTGCCTGCACCTGTCGCTGGCAGACGTGTTTCGGCTGGAGTACACGGTGTCGCTAGGCTGCTGCGCCCATCCCAACTTTGGTGAGGGTGTGCGCGCCTTGCTGGTGGACAAAGACCGCAAGCCACGCTGGTCGCCCGCCCGGCTGGCCGAAGTGACACCCGCCTGGCTGCAAGCGCATTTCGAGCCCCGACATGCCGGAGCGCATCCGCTTGCCAGTTTGGTGTAAGCACTGTGACGCACCGTGCAAACAGTTGCTGCAGTTACAAAGGGGGCACAAAGCTCCTGATTTCGTGCAATTTCCTCCCCATTACGGGTAATCTTGCGCTCCACATTGGTGTTATCACTCCAATTTATTACACCAATCCACTGCTATATTGCACTGCAACATTCGTTCTCTCGTTCATCCCACGTTTTAGGCCGCCATGCTCTACCAAATCTACGAAACCCAACGCTCATTGATGGAGCCGTTTGCTGATTTTGCGCAAGCCGCCTCCAAGCTCTACAGCAATCCGCTCTCGCCACTGGGCAAAAACGCCATGTCGCAACGCGTGTCCGCTGGTTACGACCTGCTGTACCGCCTGGGCAAAGACTACGAGAAGCCCACCTTTGGCCTGCAAACCATCGAAGTGGACGGCACCCAGGTCGCCGTCCATGAGCGTGTCGAAATCGACAAGCCGTTTTGCGAGTTGCGCCGTTTCAAGCGCTTCACCGACGACCTCCACACCCTGACCCAGCTCAAGGGCCAGCCCGCGGTGTTGATCGTGGCCCCGCTGTCCGGCCACTACGCCACGCTGCTGCGCGACACCGTCAAAACCATGCTCAAGGACCACAAGGTCTACATCACCGACTGGAAAAACGCCCGTCTGGTGCCCTTGAGCGAAGGTGAATTCCACCTGGACGACTACGTCAACTACGTGCAGGAGTTCATCCGTCACCTGCAGGGCATCTACGGCAACTGCCACGTGATGAGCGTCTGCCAGCCCACGGTGCCGGTGCTGGCCGCCGTGTCGCTGATGGCTTCGCGCGGCGACCTGACCCCGCTGACCATGACCATGATGGGTGGCCCCATCGACGCGCGCAAGTCGCCCACCGCGGTCAACAACCTGGCCATGAACAAGGGCTACGAGTGGTTTGAAAACAATGTCATCTACAAGGTGCCCGCCAGCTTCCCCGGCGCGGGCCGCAAGGTCTACCCTGGCTTCCTGCAGCACACCGGCTTTGTGGCCATGAACCCGCAGCACCATGCCAAGAGCCATTTCGACTACTTCAAGGACCTGGTCAAGGGCGACGACGTGAGCGTGGAAGTGCACCGCAAGTTCTACGACGAATACAACGCCGTGCTGGACATGGACGCGCACTACTACCTGGAAACCATCGCCACCGTCTTCCAGGACTTCAAGCTGGTCAACGGCACCTGGAACGTGCGCGGTGTGGACGGTACGGTCGAGTTGGTCAAGCCGCAAGACATCACCAACACCGCCTTGCTGACGGTCGAAGGCGAACTGGACGACATTTCCGGCTCGGGCCAGACCAAAGCCGCACACGACCTGTGCAGCGGCATCCCGACGCAGCAGCAACGGCACATCGAAGCCGAAGGCGCAGGCCACTACGGCATCTTCAGCGGCCGCCGCTGGCGCGATGTGGTGTACCCCGAGGTCAAGGCCTTCATCAAGGCGCACAACACCGGCACCGTGACAGTGGCCGCCCCCGCAGCCCCTGCCGCCCCCGTACCCGTGGTGGCGATGGCCGAAGCAGCGGCAAGCACGCCGCACGCCTCGGCCAAACTGCCGGTCAAAAAATCCGCCAAGCACAAGGCCTGATCCTGTTGCCGGTTTCAACCGCATCCGGGCTGGCGGCACGCATCAATGCCGCCTTGCCGCAGACGCAGTGCACGCGCTGCGGCTTCCCGGATTGCGCGGCCTACGCCCAGGCAATTGCCGAGGGCACGGCCCCTATCAACCAGTGCCCGCCCGGCGGTGCCGAGGGCATTGCAAAGCTGGCGGCCCTGACCGGCCAACCCGCCCTCCCCCTGAACCCCGACTTTGGCATCGAAGCCGGACGGTCCGTGGCCGTCATCGACGAAGCTTGGTGCATAGGCTGCACCCTGTGCATCGCCGCCTGCCCGACCGATGCCATCTTTGGCAGCAACAAGCGCATGCACAGCGTGATCCCCTTGCACTGCACCGGTTGCGAACTGTGTCTGCCGGTGTGCCCCGTAGACTGCATCCAGATGGTCAATGCCAGCGACAGCCGCACCGGCTGGAGTGCGTGGTCCCCGCCGCAGGCCGAGCACGCCCGCCAGCGCTATGCCCAGCACCGCGAACGCCTGAGCCTGGCTGCGCGCCCGCTGCCTGCACATCCGCCAGCCAGCCAGTTGCCAGCGACCGCCCCCACCGACCCCAAAAAAGCCACCATAGCCGCCGCTTTGGCACGCGCCCGGGCCCAGCGCGCCCCGCCTTCGGCCTGAGCAGGCTGTGGTGCCGCAGGAAATCTACAGGTATCCGACACTTGAGGACCATCCCTTGCTATAGTTGCCCGTAACAAAATGCGACGTTTCGTCGTACAACACGGGGAACTAGGATGCCAATTTCAATGCGCACCGCACGGATTGGGCTTATGGCCGTAGCGTTTTGCAGCGCCGCAGCGTTTGCGCTGGACAAGCCTGCTGGCAAAGTCGTGCTGACCATCAGCGGCGCAGTGTCCCAGGCCAACAACGGCGCCACGGCCGTTTTTGACATGGCGATGCTGGAAAAACTGCCGCAAAAGACATTCACCACCCAAACCCCCTGGTACCCCAAGCCCGTGACCTTTACCGGCCCCTTGTTGCGCGACGTGCTGGCCGCTGCCGGGGCCAAGGGCAGCAAAATTGTGGCGGTGGCGCTGAACGACTACAAAACCGACATTCCGTTCGACGATGCCACCAGGTTCAATCCCATCGTGGCCCATCTGCTGGACAACAAACCCATGTCGATCCGCGAAAAGGGTCCGCTGTTCATCGTCTACCCGTTTGACACGGCAGCCGAGTTGCGTACCGAGATGTACTACAACCGGTCGGCGTGGCAACTCAGCAGCTTGAAAGTGCAGTAGTCCGGCTTCCACTGGCCTCTTAGATTCAGGACACCACACCATGAGCAACCCATTGGACCCGGGCGAAAAGCGCACGGTGTTGGTGGTAGACGACACGCCGGACAACCTCTCGCTGATGAGCAGCCTGCTGCGCACCGACTACCGCGTCAAACTGGCCCCCAGCGGTGAACGGGCCCTGAAAATCGCCAGTGCCGACGGCAAGCCCGACCTGATCCTGCTCGACATCATGATGCCCGACATGGACGGCTACGAGGTGCTGCGCCGCCTGCGTGCCGACCCGGGCACGGCCGATATCCCGGTGATTTTTCTCACCGCCATGAGCGCCACCGAAGACGAAAAAATTGGCCTCGACATGGGCGCGGTGGACTACATCACCAAGCCCATCAGCCCGGCCACGGTGATGGCCCGGGTGCGTAACCACATCGAGCTGAAGCTGGCACGCGACTTTCTGCAAAACCAGAGCCGTTACCTGGAGCAGGAGGTGCAAAAGCGCACCCGCGAGATCGTTGCCATCCAGGACATCACGGTACGTGCCATCGCGCTGCTGGCGGAAACCCGAGACAACGAAACCGGCAACCACCTGCGCCGCACGCAAAAGTACGTCAAGGCCCTGGCCATCCAGCTGAAATACCACCCGCGCTTTGCGTCGGAATTGACCAACGAGGCGATCGAGTCGCTGTACAAGTCGGCACCGCTGCACGACATCGGCAAGGTGGGCATTCCCGACCGCATCTTGCTCAAGCCCGGCAAGCTCGACGATGACGAGTACGAAATCATGAAGACCCACACCACGCTGGGCCATGCCGCGCTGGTGCACGCCGAGGAGGAAGAAGGCCACGAGATGCCGTTCCTGCGCTATGCCAAGGAAATCACCCTGTGCCACCAGGAGAAGTGGGATGGCACGGGTTACCCCATGGGCCTGCACGGCGACGCGATCCCGATATCGGCCCGGCTGATGGCCCTGGCCGACGTGTACGACGCGCTGATCAGCAAGCGGGTGTACAAGCGCGCCTTCAGCCACGACGAGGCCAGCGCCATCATTTTGAAAGGTCGCGGTTCGCACTTCGATCCGGACATCGTGGACGCGTTCGAGGCCATCGAAGCGCAGTTCCGCACCATCGCCATCGACTTTGCCGACGACGACGGCGAAGCCGCCTCGGAGGTGTTCCGCATGGCGGTGGACCTGACCAACCGGCACCCGGTAGGAACCGTCGGCTGATTTTGAATGTTTTAGGGCGCTTACGCTTATAGATAAAGCGTAAGCAGCTACTAAATCAATAGCTAATCAGCCCGCCAGCTTGGCGAAGGCCGCCACCACTTCGGGCGGTGCCTGCACCATTTCCACCAGCACACCCTCCCCGGCAATCGGAAATTCCGGGCTGGCTTTGGGGTGCAAAAAGCAGATGTCGAACCCCGCCGCGCCCTTGCGGATGCCGCCGGGGGCAAAGCGCACGCCTTGCGCGGTGAGCCACTCCACCGCCACCGGCAGGTTGTCGATCCACAGGCCCACGTGGTTCAGTGGGGTGGTGTGCACGGCGGGCTTTTTCTCCGGGTCCAGCGGCTGCATCAGATCGACCTCGACCTTGAACGGGCCGCTGCCGATGGCGCAGATGTCTTCATCCACGTTCTCGCGCTCGCTGACGAAGTTGCCGGTAACCTCCAGGCCCAGCATGTCCACCCACAGGGTGCGCAGGCGCTGTTTGTCGGGGCCGCCGATGGCGATTTGCTGGATGCCCAGCACCTTGAACGGGCGGGTCATTGCGGTGTGCAGCCCTGGGCCAGCATGCCGCTGGTGGGCAGGCCGAGCTTGGTGAGCAGGCTGCGGTCGGCTTCCACATCGGGGTTGCCGGTAACCAGCAGCTTGTCGCCGTAAAAGATGGAATTGGCACCGGCCATGAAGCACATGGCCTGCACGGCTTCGCCCATCTGCTGGCGGCCTGCGGACAGGCGCACGCGGGTGGTGGGCATGGTGATGCGGGCCACGGCGATCACGCGCACAAATTCCAGCGGGTCCAGCGGCGGTGTGTCGGCCAGCGGCGTGCCCTCCACGCGCACCAGGTTGTTGACGGGCACGGATTCGGGGTAGCTAGGCTGCAGATTGGCCAGCTGGGCGATCAGTCCGGCGCGCTGGGCCCGGGTTTCGCCCAGGCCGACGATGCCGCCGCTGCAGACCTTCACGCCCGCGCCGCGCACGCGGTCCAGGGTGTCCAGCCGGTCCTGGTAGACGCGGGTGTCGATGATGTCGCCGTAGAAGTCGGGGGCGGTGTCGAGGTTGTGGTTGTAGTAATCCAGGCCGGCGTCGCGCAGCTGGGCGGCATGGCCGTCTTCCAGCATGCCTAAAGTGGCGCAGGTTTCCATGCCCAAGGCTTTGACGGCCTTGACCAGCTCGGCCACGTTGTCCACGTCACGGTCTTTGGGGCTGCGCCAGGCCGCACCCATGCAGAAGCGGGTGGCACCGGCTTCTTTGGCGGCTTTGGCCGCCGCCACCACCACGTCCACGCCCAACATCTTGGTGGCGGTGACGCCGGTGTCGTAGTGCACCGACTGCGGGCAGTAGCCGCAGTCTTCCGGGCAGCCGCCGGTCTTGATGGACAGCAGGGTGGACAGCTGCACGTCGCCCGCGGGGAAGTTTTCGCGGTGCACGGTTTGCGCGCGGTGCATCAGGTCCAGAAACGGCAGCTCAAACAGCGCCTCCACAGCAGCCAGCGGCCAGCGCTCTTCGGCGTTGGCGACAGGCTTGGGCGCTGGGCGGTGCAGGGTGACGGGCTTTTCAAGGGTCGAAGTATTCATACGGTTTTTGTTATGTGAATCGAATGATGGGTTGGTCTACAGAGAGCGATTCTCCCTTAGTGGCCAACACGGCATCTACGACGCCATCGTTGATGGCAAACAGCACATTTTCCATCTTCATAGCCTCGATCACCGCAACCCGCTCACCGGCCTGCACTTTTTGGCCTGCCACCACCGCCACATCGACCAGCAAACCGGGCATCGGCGACAGCACAAAGCGGCTCATGTCAGGGGCCGCCTTGAACGGCATCAGGGTGTAGAGCTCGGCGGCGCGGGGGGTCAGCACCAGGGCATCGAGCTGGCGGCCATTGTGGGCAATGCGCAGCGCCAACGGGTTCTTGCTGGCCCCGCCGGTGCCGCCGCGCTCCACCTGGGCGGCGAACGCCGTACCGTTGCAGGTGCCGTGGATGCGCACCGCACCCAAACGCGCATTGCTGCAAAACTGATAGCTGCTTGTGCCGATGGATACAGCGCTGGAGCCTGTTTTTTCTTGAAAATCGACCACGGTCACCGGGGTTTGTACGGTCTTGCCGCCCGCGCCCAAAGACACCACGGTAAAGGCCTCGCCCACTTCAAACTCGTGCCCGGCCACCTGGCCGCTGATGCCGCTGGCGCGCTGCAGGTAGCGGCGGTGCACAAAGGCGGCCAGGGCCACCAGAAAGTCGGGGTCGTCGTGCGGCACGTCTTCGGCGTGGAAACCCGCCGCATAGTTTTCGGCGATGAAGCCGGTGTTGAAGTCACCCGCCACAAACTTGGGGTGCGCCAGCAGCGCCGACTGGAACGGGATATTGCTGCCCACACCGCGGATCACAAAGCCGTTCAGCGCTTCGCGCATCTTGGCAATCGCGTCCAGCCGGTCGGTGCCGTGCACGATCAGCTTGGCAATCATCGAGTCGTAGAACATCGGGATTTCGCCGCCGTCCTGCACACCGGTGTCCACCCGCACGCCGTGCCAGTGGTCGGTGTCAGAGGCAAACATGGTTTCTTTGGGCGGCTGAAAGCGCACCAGGCGGCCGGTGGAGGGCAGAAAGTTGCGGAACGGGTCTTCGGCGTTGATGCGGCACTCGATGGCCCAGCCATTGCGCTGCACCTGCTCCTGGGTCAGCGGCAGCTTTTCGCCCGCCGCCACGCGGATCATCAGCTCCACCAGGTCCAGCCCGGTGATGCATTCGGTGACCGGGTGCTCCACCTGCAGGCGGGTGTTCATTTCCAAGAAGTAAAAGCTCTGGTCTTTGCCCACCACAAACTCCACCGTGCCCGCGCTCTGGTACTTGACGGCCTTGGCCAACTGCACCGCCTGCTCGCCCATGGCTTTGCGGGTGGCGTCGGTGATGAAGGGCGACGGCGCTTCTTCGATCACTTTCTGGTGGCGGCGCTGGATGGAGCACTCGCGCTCGTTGAGGTAAATCACATTGCCATGGCTGTCGCCCATGAGCTGGATTTCGATGTGGCGCGGCTCTTCGACAAACTTTTCGATGAACACCCGGTCGTCGCCGAAGCTGTTGCGGGCCTCGTTGCGGCAGCTGGTGAAGCCTTCAAAGGCCTCTTTGTCGTTAAAGGCCACCCGCAGCCCCTTGCCGCCGCCGCCCGCGCTGGCCTTGATCATCACCGGGTAGCCGATGCCCTTGGCGATTTCGACCGCCTTTTCGGGGGTTTCAATTGCGTCGTTCACGCCCGGGATGCAGTTCACACCGGCGGCACCGGCCAGCTTTTTCGACTCGATCTTGTCGCCCATGGCGGCGATGGAGTAGTGCTTGGGGCCGATGAAGACGATGCCCTCTTCTTCCACCCGCTTGGCAAACCCGGCGTTTTCGCTCAGGAAGCCGTAGCCGGGGTGTACCGCCTGCGCGCCGGTGGCCTTGCAGGCGGCAATGATCTTGTCGGCCTGCAGGTAGCTTTCGCGGCTGGGCGCGGGGCCGATGTGCACGGCCTCGTCGGCCAGCGCCACGTGGCGGGCTTCCTTGTCGGCATCCGAGTACACGGCCACGGTTTTAATGCCCATTTTGCGGGCGGTGAGGATGACGCGGCAGGCGATCTCGCCACGGTTGGCAATCAGGATTTTGGTAAACATGGTCTTGTCCTATTTTTTGAATTCATGGGGGCTAAATCCGCAACGGCCGCGGTGTGCCAGCCTCCGCTCGTGTCCCCCGCCCTGCGGGCTCCTCCTTTACCTCGCTGCGACAGGCACACCGCGCCCGTCGCTACGAGGGTGCTGGCTGTTCGACCCGCTAACAGCACCCCGCACGCCCGTTTCGGAGAGGGCTGTCTGGACGTTTTGCGAAGGTAAAGGAGGAGGCCGCAGGCCGGGGGACACGTAGCAAAGCGTCCAGACAGCCCGCTCCGGTCACCCCCACAACGCACTGCACAGATCACAGCGGAATATTCCCATGCTTGCGCCAAGGGTTCTCCACCTTCTTGCTCGCCAGCATCACCAGCGACCGGCAAATCCGCTTGCGCGTCTCGTGCGGCAAGATCACGTCGTCGATAAACCCCCGGGCACCGGCCACAAACGGATTCGCAAAGCGGGCTTTGTATTCCGCCTCTTTGGCCGCCAGCTTGGCCGGGTCCCCCTTGTCTTCGCGGAAGATGATTTCCACCGCGCCCTTGGCACCCATCACCGCGATTTCGGCGTTGGGCCAGGCAAAGTTCACGTCGCCGCGCAGGTGCTTGGAGGCCATCACGTCGTAGGCACCGCCGTAGGCCTTGCGGGTAATGACGGTGACCTTGGGCACCGTGCACTCGGCGTAGGCGTAGAGCAGCTTGGCACCGTGCTTGATGATGCCGCCAAACTCCTGGCTGGTGCCGGGCATGAAACCGGGCACGTCAACGAAGGTGATGACGGGGATGTTGAAGGCATCGCAGAAGCGGATAAAGCGCGCCGCCTTGATGGAGCTCTTGATGTCCAGGCAACCGGCCAGCACCAGCGGCTGGTTCGCCACGATGCCCACGGTCTGGCCTTCCATGCGGGCGAAGCAGATGACGATGTTTTTGGCGTACTCGGGCTGGATCTCGAAGAAGTCGCCGTCGTCCACGGTCTTGGCGATCAGCTCCTTCATGTCGTAGGGCTTGTTGGGGTTGTCGGGCACCAGGGTGTCCAGGCTGAAGTCCATGCGGTCGGCGCGGTCGCCGCTCTTGCGCACCGGAGCTTTTTCGCGGTTGTTCAGCGGCAGGTAGTTGTACAGGCGGCGCAGCATCAGCAGCGCTTCCACATCGTTTTCAAACGCCAGGTCGGCCACGCCGCTCTGCGTGGTGTGGGTGATGGCGCCGCCCAGTTGCTCGGCGGTCACTTCCTCGTGGGTCACGGTCTTGACCACCTCGGGGCCGGTGACAAACATGTAGCTGCTGTCCTTGACCATGAAGATGAAGTCGGTCATGGCCGGGCTGTACACCGCGCCACCGGCGCAGGGGCCCATCACCATGCTGATCTGCGGGATCACGCCGCTGGCCATCACGTTCTTCTGGAACACGTCGGCATAGCCGCCCAGGCTGGCCACGCCCTCCTGGATGCGCGCGCCGCCCGAGTCGTTCAGGCCAATGACGGGTGCGCCCACCTTCATCGCCTGGTCCATGATCTTGCAGATTTTCTCGGCATGGGCTTCGCTGAGGGCGCCGCCAAACACGGTGAAATCCTGGCTGAAGACAAACACCAGGCGGCCATTGATCATGCCGTAGCCGGTGACCACGCCGTCGCCGGGGATTTTGTTGTCGGCCATGCCAAAGTCGGTGCAGCGGTGCTCGACAAACATGTCCCACTCTTCAAACGTGCCCTCGTCCAGCAGCAGCTCGATGCGTTCGCGGGCCGTGAGCTTGCCCTTGCCGTGCTGCGCGTCAATGCGCTTTTGGCCACCGCCCATGCGGGCTTGCTGGCGTTTGGCTTCTAGCTGTTCGAGGATGTCTTGCATGGGTTTTTTACTCCGTTATTGATAGCTGCTTGTGCTTATGTATATTGGGCTTGCAGTAAATTTCGTGCTGCGGTGGATGCGGCGAGACGCCCTGCCACCACCTCTTGCAGCATCTGCGGCAACAGGGCTTGCACCTGCGGGTGCTGGCGAAACGCGAGCTTCAGGCCCGCGTCCACGCGTTCCCACATCCAGGCCAGCGACTGCTGCTGGCGGCGGTTGCTCCACAGGCCGTTAGTGGTCTGCAGGTGTTGGAATTGCAGGGCGGCGGCCCAGAAGCTGTCGATGCCCTTGCCCGCCAGCGCGCTGAGCTGCAGGGCCTGGGGCCGCCAATGCGTATCGTCGTGGGCGGTGAACAGGCCCAGCAACTGCATGGCGGCTGTTATTTGCAGCTGGGCGCGCTGGGCGGCCAGGGGGTCGATGTCGGCCTTGTTGATGACCACCAGGTCGGCCAGCTCCATCACGCCTTTCTTGATGGCCTGCAGGTCGTCGCCCGCATTCGGCAGCTGCATCAGCACAAACATGTCGGTCATGCCCGCTACCGCGGTTTCGCTCTGGCCCACGCCCACGGTTTCCACGATCACCACGCCGTAGCCCGCCGCCTCGCAGACCAGCATGGCCTCGCGGGTCTTCTCGGCCACGCCGCCCAGCGTGCCGCTGCTGGGGCTGGGGCGGATGTAGGCCTGGGGGTGCACCGACAGCATTTCCATGCGCGTCTTGTCGCCCAGGATGGAGCCGCCCGACACCGTGCTGGACGGGTCGATGGTCAGTACCGCCACGCGGTGGCCCAGGCCGATCAAATACAGGCCCAGCACCTCGATAAACGTGGATTTGCCTACGCCCGGCACGCCGCTGATCCCTAAGCGAAATGATTGCCCGGTGTGCGGCAACAAGGCCGTCAGCAGCTCATCCGCCTGCGCGCGGTGGTCGGCGCGGGTGGATTCGAGCAGGGTGATGGACTTGGCGATGGCGCGGCGCTGCACGGCGGCATCGCCGGTACGCACCGCCTGCACCAGCTGGGCTGGGTTCACCGGCACGCCTTCTTGATTTGCTCCAGCACATCTTTCGCGCTCGCTGGAATCGGCGTGCCGGGACCGTAGATGCCTTTTACCCCGGCCTCATACAGCATCTCGTAATCCTGCCGGGGGATCACGCCGCCGACGAAAACGATGATGTCGTCCGCGCCCTGCTTCTTGAGCTCGGCAATGATGGCGGGCACCAGGGTTTTGTGGCCGGCGGCCAGGGTGCTCACACCCACAGCGTGCACGTCGTTCTCAATCGCCTGGCGGGCGCATTCCTCGGGGGTTTGGAACAGCGGGCCCATATCCACGTCGAAGCCCAGGTCGGCGTAGGCGGTGGCAATGACCTTGGCACCCCGGTCGTGGCCGTCCTGGCCGAGTTTGCTGACCATTACGCGGGGGCGACGGCCTTCTTGCTCGGCAAACGCCGCTATCTCGCCCTTCAGGGCTTCCCAGCCTTCGGCGCTGTCGTAGGCGGCGGCGTAGACACCGGTGACCATTTGGGTGTCGGCACGGTGGCGGCCATAGACTTTTTCCAGCGCATCGCTGACTTCGCCCACAGTGGCGCGGGCGCGGATGGCGTTGATGCTCAGGGCCAGCAGGTTGCCTTCACCGCTGTTTGCTGCAGAAGTGATAGCTGCCAGCGCTTGTTCCACCAGCGCAGAGTCGCGTTTTTGCTTGATAGTTTGCAGGCGGGCGATCTGGCCGTCGCGCACCGCTACGTTGTCGATGTCGCGGGTTTCGATCGCGTCCTCGGTCTTGAGCTTGTACTTGTTGACCCCGACGATCACGTCCTTGCCACTGTCGATGCGCGCCTGCTTGTCGGCGGCGGCGGCTTCGATTTTCAGCTTGGCCCAGCCGCTGTCCACGGCCTTGACCATGCCGCCCATGGCATCGACTTCTTCGATGATCTTCCAGGCGGCGTCGGCCATGTCTTGGGTGAGCTTTTCCATCATGTAGCTACCGGCCCAGGGGTCGATCACGCTGGTGATGTGGGTTTCTTCCTGGATGATGAGCTGGGTGTTGCGGGCGATGCGCGCGCTGAACTCGGTGGGCAGGGCGATGGCTTCGTCAAAGCTGTTGGTGTGCAGGCTTTGGGTGCCACCAAACACTGCCGCCATGGCCTCGATGGTGGTGCGCACCACGTTGTTGTACGGGTCTTGCTCGGTCAGGCTCCAGCCGCTGGTCTGGCAGTGGGTGCGCAGCATCAGGCTCTTGGGGCTTTTCGCGTCAAAGCCTTTCATGATGCGGCACCACAGCAGGCGGGCGGCGCGCATCTTGGCCACTTCGAGGTAGAAGTTCATGCCCACGGCCCAGAAGAAGCTCAGGCGGCCCGCAAACGCGTCCACGTCCAGGCCCTTGCCCAGCGCGGTTTTGACGTATTCCTTGCCGTCGGCCAGGGTGAAGGCCAGCTCCAGCGCCTGGTTGGCCCCGGCTTCCTGCATGTGGTAACCCGAAATCGAGATCGAGTTGAACTTGGGCATGTGCTGCGCCGTGTACTCGATGATGTCGCCAATGATGCGCATGCTGGGCGCGGGCGGGTAGATGTAGGTGTTGCGCACCATGAACTCTTTGAGCACATCGTTCTGGATGGTGCCGCTGAGTTGGTCTTGCGAAACGCCCTGCTCTTCGGCGGCCACCACGTAGCCCGCCAGCACCGGCAGCACCGCGCCGTTCATGGTCATGGATACGCTGACCTTGTCCAGCGGGATCTGGTCGAACAGGATCTTCATGTCCTCCACGCTGTCGATGGCCACGCCCGCCTTGCCCACGTCGCCGGTCACCCGCGGGTGGTCGCTGTCGTAGCCGCGGTGGGTGGCCAGGTCAAACGCCACGCTCACGCCCTGCCCGCCTGCGGCCAGGGCCTTGCGGTAAAAGGCGTTGGATTCTTCGGCGGTGGAAAAGCCCGCGTACTGGCGGATGGTCCAGGGGCGCACCGCGTACATGGTGGCCTGCGGGCCGCGGATATAGGGCTCGAAACCGGGCAAGGTGTTGGTGTGCGGCAGGCCTGCGGTGTCTTCGGCGGTGTACAGCGGCTTGACGGTGATGCCGTCCGGCGTGTGCCAGTCCAGCGCCGATACGTCGCCACCAGGGGCCGATTTGGCGGCAGATTTGGCCCATTGCGCCAGGCTGGCGGGGCTGAATTCAGGGTCTGTGTGGCTCATATCAGGTACTTTGCGGGTGCTTTGAGGCGCTTTGGACGGGGCTTTGCTGCGGTGCAACAGAGTTTAATGCATCCATAATTATAAATTCAGAATTATTTGGGTCGCGTAGAATTTAGAATATGGCCGTGACAACACTAACCCCCCGCGCACTCTACGAAGAAGTAGCCGAGCTGCTGCGCCAGCGCATTTTTGACCGCACGCTGGAGCCCGGCAGCTGGATCGACGAACTCAAGCTGGCCGAGGAATACGGCATCAGCCGCACACCCCTGCGCGAGGCCCTGAAGGTGCTGTCCACCGAAGGCCTGGTCACCATGAAGGTGCGGCGCGGCGCCTACGTGACCGAGGTGTCCGAGACCGACCTGGCCGACGTGTACCACCTGCTGGGCCTGCTCGAATCCGACGCCGCCGGGGTGGTGGCCGCACGCGCCACGCCCGAGCAACTGGCCGATTTGCAGGCCATCCATGCCGAACTGGAAGCCGCCGTGGATGACCGCGAGCTGTTTTTTGCCATCAACGAGCGCTTCCACATGCGCCTGCTGGCCGTGGCCAACAACCGCTGGCGCGACCAGATGGTGGCCGATCTGCGCAAGGTGATGAAGCTCAACCGCCACAACTCCCTGCTCAAGTCGGGCCGCATCCAGGAATCTCTGCGCGAGCACCGCGCGCTGATGCAGGCCCTGGAGGCCAAAGACGCGCCGGTGGCCACCCAGCGCATGCTGGAACACTTCCAGAACGGACTGGCGGCCGCCGCTTAAAAACCTAGTGGCGCAACAGGCTGGGCGCTGCGGGCAGCACCGTCGGCATCAATGCCGGGTGCTCGGACACCGCAAACTCGCGCCCGGGTTGCGACAGGTAGCGCAGGCAGCACACCCGCAGGAACGAGGTGAAGTTGCCGTTGTCCTCGCGCAGGGCGGTCAGTTCCTCGTGCAGGGTGGTGATCATCTGGTTGGTGGTTTTGCCCTCGCGCCCGGCAATCTCGGCCAGCACATCCCAGAACAGGTTTTCCAGCCGGATGGTGGTCAGCACGTTGTGGATGCGCAGCGAGCGGGTGCGGGCCTCGTACTGGATGGGGTCGGCACTGACGTAGACGGAACACATGGGGCAGTCTCCTTTTATTTTTAGTGGGGCCAGCTTGCGAAGCCAGCCCCACAGCATGGCACTAAATGGCCTTTTGCGCCATTTGCTGGGTGATGTAGCCCGCCTGCCGGATGGCCAGCGACACGATGGTCAGCGTGGGGTTTTCTGCCCCGCCGGTGGTGAACTGGCTGCCGTCGGAAATGAACAGGTTAGGGATGTCGTGCGTCTGGCCCCATTTGTTGCACACGCCGTCGCGGGCGTTGGCGCTCATGCGGCAGGTGCCCAGGTTGTGGGTAGACGGGTACGGCGGCGTGCGGAAGGTGCGGATAGCCCCGGCCGCCTGGTAGACCCGCTCACCCTGGGTGAAGGCGTGGCTGCGCATGGCGAGGTCGTTGTCGTGGTCGTCAAAATGCACGTTGGGTACGGGGTTGCCCCACTGGTCCTTGACATCCATGTTGAGCGTCACGCGGTTGGTTTCGCGCGGCATGTCTTCGCCCACGATCCACATGCCCGCCATGTGGGTGTAGCGGTCCATCCACCAGCTGAAGTCGGCGCCCCAGCCGCCGGGGTTCAAGAACGCCGCCATGAAGGGCACACCCAGCGACAAAGTTTCCATCTCGTAGCCGCCGACAAAGCCGCGCTTCGTGTTGTGCACCACCTCGTCGCGCACGATGCCGGCCATGGTGGTGCCGCGGTACATGTGCACCGGGTTCTTGAAGGCGCCGTAGACCGTGCCGGTCAGGTGGCGCATGTAGTTGCGCCCCACCTGGCCGGAAGAATTGGCCAAGCCGTTGGGGAACAGGGTAGAGGCCGACAGCAGCAGCAAACGCGGCGTTTCGATCGAGTTGCCCGCCACGCAGACGATGCGGGCTTTTTGCCGCTGCTCCTTGCCGTCCTTGTCGAAGTAGACGACCCCGCTGGCCTTGCCTTCGGCGTTGTGCTCGATGCGCGAGACGTGCGACTGGGGCCGCAGGTCCAGGTTGCCGGTGGCCTCGGCCTTGGGAATTTCCACGTACAAGGTAGACCACTTGGCCCCCGATTTGCAGCCCTGGAAGCAAAAGCCCAGCTGCATGCAGCGCCCCCGGCCGTCGCGCGGCTGGCTGTTGATGGCCATGTTGCCGGTGTGCACCTCTTTGTAGCCCAGCTTGGTGGCCCCGGCGTGGAGCACCTTGAAGTTGTTGTTGCCCGGCAGGCCGGGGATGCCGTTGGTGCGGGTCACGCCCATCTTGTCCTCGGCCCGGGCGTAGAACGGCTCCAGCTCCTGCAGGGTGATGGGCCAGTCCATCAAATTGGCCCCTGCCAGCTCGCCGTAGTGGGTTTTGGCGCGGAACTCGTGGTCTTGCAGGCGCAGCGAGGCACCCGCCCAGTGGGTGGTGGTGCCGCCCACGGTTTTGCAGATCCAGCTGGGCAGGCCCGCAAAGTCCTTGGCGATGCGCCAACTGCCCGAGGTGGTGCGCTTGTCCAGCCAGGCGAGCTGGCCAAACGACTTCCACTCGTCGTTGATGTAGCTGGACTGCGACTGCATCGCGCCCGCCTCCAGCACCACCACTTTCACGCCCTGGATGCATAACTCGTGCGCCAGCGTACCGCCGCCCGCGCCCGATCCGATGATGACGACGGCACTGTCGTCATTGAAGTCAATGTTGGTCATTTTGGTTTCCTCTGAGGTAGGGGTTGCACGCGCGACAGATCAGCCGAACCACGGAGGCGGGCTGGCCTCTTGGCTGGGCGCTGGCAACCATTTCAGATCCTGGAACCCGCGGGTGATGTAGCCACCCTTTTCCCACGACGAGCCGGGGTAGCCCAGCACGGCAAAGGCCATGTCGTTGTCGTACAGCGAGGTCACGCACTGGCCGCGTACGGTGGCGAAAAACGGCGTGCCCTCCAACCCTTTCACGATCTCCAGCTGCTTGGCGGCGCTGGCCTTGGCAAACTGGCCGCCCGCGGCCGTGTCCAGGCTGGCAATGCCGCTGCGCAGCAACTCCAGCTTGGCCGGGTCTTTGGCGGCACCGGCATCCAGGTCTTTGGACAGCAGCGCGTACACCGCGTCGGGCAGCTTGGCGTGCGGGTACAGCACGCGGCCCATCTTCATCAGGGTGGCGCCCTCGGCGCTGGTCAGGGTGGTGAGCTCGACCGCCCAGGCGCGGGACGGCGCCAGCAGCGACAGCGTGCTGCCCGCCACCAGCGTGCCCAGCAGCAGGCCGCTGCCGCGCAACAGGCTGCGCCGGGTCAGGGGGATGTTTTGGCGCGGCACTTCGCCGCTGTCTTCGCCGCAGCTGTCGACCAGGGGCGTGATGGGGATGACTTTCATCGTTGTCTCCTTATGGGGTAATTTTTTTTGGCTGACTCACTGACTCTTTTTTGGGGGGGGAAATCGGTTGCGCGCTACTGGTTACTGGTAATGGCCGTGGCGTTCAAGCACCTCCACCTTGTAGCCATCCGGGTCCTGGATGAAGAAATAGCGGGCGATCAGCGTGCCATCGTCGGCCTTGAACTCCTTGATGTCCAGCGGGCTGTAGCCCAGCGCCAGCAGCCGCTGCCGGTCGGCCACGGCATCGGCCACGCACACGCCCACATGGCCATAGCCGTCGCCGTGGGTGTAGGGCTCGGTGCGGTCGCGGTTCCAGGTGAGCTCAATCTCGGCATCGTTCTCGGCATTGCGCAGGTACACCAGGGAAAAGCCGGGGAAGTCCAGCCGGTGCGCGGGCTGCAGACCAAAGCAGTCGGCATAGAACTTCAGGGATGCCTCCAGGTGCAGTACGCGCACCATGCTGTGGATGATTTTGGCCATACGTGCCTCGTGGATGGAACAGGCTTTAACTCTAGGCCTGCGGCCACCGGGGCAGGTAATAAACGGCTAAATCCCCGGCGCCCAGGGCCCAGAAATAGCCCCCTCGGAAACCCTAGTGTGGTGCGGCCGCAATAAGCCTAAGCGGCGGCTGATTGAGCCTGGGTGCCCGACGTTCGGCATACCGTTTGCTAGGTTTTTTGTAACACCTTATGCTTTATAAATAAGCACAATCGGCATATTTCTTATAAGAATTCCGCGCACGCCAAGTGGGCGCAGCGGGGCTCGCCAGTACATAGAAATGGTTACTGAATGTCTTTTCAGCTAAGCTCTGTCCTCGTCCGTTTAACCTCGACCCACCGCACCGCTGTGCCATGCCATCGGACCAGGTCCCGGCCTGCGGCGGGCGGGTGGCCGCGACGCAGCACACCGTCAACAACCTGGCTTTCAGCGCACCCTGGCATTTAAAGAATATGGCAGTCTTGAGCAAACCCCATCGGCACAACCAGCTATAGAATAAATAGCATGCTGCCCTTGGCCATGTCCCTCCCTCCCCGCACCCGCCCCACACCATGCGCACCTGGTTGAACCGCTGGCAGTTGTGGCACAAGTTCGCCCTGCTGGGCGTGCTGGGCCTGTTGATGCTGGCCCCGCCGGTGTGGCTGTACTTGCGCGAGTCCCGCAGCACCATCCAGTCGCTGGAACGCGAGCACCGGGGGCTGGAGCCGATGCGTACCGTGCTGGAATCCATCACCTTGCTGCAAAGGCACCGCACCCTGGCGGCGCGCCTGCACACGGGCGACACCGAAATACCGCTCTCGATGCTGATGGCCCGCTCGCAGATCGACCGTTCCATGGACCAGATCAAGGCCTTGTTGCCCAGCATCGCGACCAGCCAGGTCGAGCTGCTCTGGAACAACACGGTGGCCCAATGGAACTACCTGCAGCTGATTCTGAACACCCCGGATGCCGAGCCCGGGCTGATTTTTGACACCCACAGCAATGCCATCCTGCTGCTGCTGAAAATGCGCTACCAATTGGTCGACGACTTTGGCTTCAGCCTCGACCCCCAGGGATCCACCTACCTGCTCGGGCGGGCGGCCCTGGTCGAGTCGCTGGACCTGCTGGAATCCCTGTCCAAGGTGCGCGACAAAATCCTGCTGCTGCAGGCGCAGAGCCAGGTCACCCCCGAAGAAAACACCCAGCTGGTCACCCTGCTCAGTGGCATCAACGAAGACTTCGACCGCCTGCAAAACACCCTGGACAAGGCCACCCGCGACGACCCCATGCTGTATGCCGAGCTCAGCCAGCCGCTGCTGAACCGCGTGCACTGGCAGCAGATCCAACCCCGGCTCTACCCGGAAATAGCCCGTGGCACCCAGAAGGAACGCGTCAGCGCCTCCGACCTGGCGGTGCTCAACGACATCTTGTCCTCGCAGGCCGCCTTCAGCGATGCCGCGCTGCGCGCGCTGCAGCGCAAGCTCGACACCCGGCTGCAGGTACTGACCCAAACCCAGCACGCCCTGGCCGCCGGAATATTGGCGCTGGCGCTGTTTCTGGTCGGGCTGGCGGCGCTGGTCGCGCGCTCCATCACCCGGCCTTTGCTGCAGGCCGTGGACATCGCCCGCCAGGTGGCCGAAGGCACCCTGGCCACCGACCTGGAAAAGCAGGCGGGTGCTGTCGTCCACCCTGGCAACGAAACCGGCCACCTGCTGCAGTCGCTGTACGCCATGCACCGCAGCCTGCAAAACACGCGCGCCGAGCAGTTGGTGGGCGAGCAGCAGGTGGCCCAGGCGCTGCGCGAACAGCAGGTGATCTTTGAAGCCGTGAGCTTGGGCATCATATTTGCCGTGAACCACACCATCCAGCGCTGCAACTCGGCCATGGAGCGCATGTTTGGCTACCCGGCGGGCGACCTGGTGGGGCGCGGCACCAAAGAGCTGTTCCTGAGCGCCGAAGACCTGGCCGCCGTGGGCCGCCGGGTCAATGCGGCCATGCGGTCAAGTGGCCTGTTCTCCAGCGACGTGGAACTGCGGCGCAAGGACGGCAGCGCCCTGTGGGTCCACACCTACGGCCAGGCCATTGACGTGAACGACCTGCACCAGGGCGTGGTGTGGGTCTATGAAGACATCTCCGAGCAGCGCATCGCCGCCGAAGAGCTGCGCCAGGCCAAGGATGCCGCCGAACAGGCCAGCAAGGCCAAGAGCGACTTCCTGGCCAATATGAGCCACGAAATCCGCACGCCCATGAACGCCATCATCGGCATGAGCCACCTGGCCCTGAAGACCGACCTGGACACCCGCCAGCGCGACTACGTGGGCAAGATCCGCCAGTCGGGCCAGCACCTGCTGGGCATCCTGAACGACATTCTGGACTTCTCCAAGGTCGAAGCTGGCAAGCTGGAAATCGAGCGCACCGCCTTCGACCTGGAAGAGGTGCTGGCCAACGTGGTCAACGTGGTGGCCGACAAGGCCCAGGCCAAAGGCCTGGAACTGGTCTGCGACCTGCCCGCCAGCGTGCCGCTGCAACTGGTGGGCGACCCGCTGCGGCTGGGCCAGATCCTCATCAACTACACCACCAACGCCATCAAGTTCACCGAGCACGGCGAAATCCACCTCACCGTGCGGCTGCAGGCGCAAACCGATGGCGGGGTGCTGCTGCGCTTTGCCGTGCGCGACACCGGCATCGGCCTCACGGCCGAGCAGATCGGCCGCCTGTTCCAGAGCTTCAGCCAGGCCGACACCTCCACCACCCGCCAGTACGGCGGCACCGGCCTGGGCCTGGCCATCAGCAAGAACCTGGCCGCGTTGATGGGCGGCGAAGTGGGCGTGGAGAGCACGCTGGGTGCGGGCTCCACCTTCTGGTTTACCGCGCAACTCGGCCTGGGCGAGCGCCGCGCCCGCCCGCAGCTGCCCGGCAGCGGTACCCTGCGCGGGCGGCGCGTGCTGGTGGTGGACGACAACGACTCCGCCGCCACCGTGCTGGTCCACATGCTGGAGAACATGGGCTTTGCGGTAGATGCCGTGTCCAGCGGGGCCCAGGCGATTGCCGCGGTGCAATCCCAGGCCGCCAACGCCACACCGTTCGAGGTGGTGATGATGGACTGGCAAATGCCCGGCATGGACGGGCTGGAAGCCATCCACCGGTTGCGCGCGCTCGAACTGCAGCCCACGCCGCACACCGTGCTGGTCACCGCCTACGGGCGCGAAGAAGTCATCCAGAACGCCCACGCCGCCCAGGTGACCGACGTGCTGCTCAAACCCGTGGGCGCGTCGCTGCTGTTCGACACCATGGTCAACGCCCTGGGCCACGCCCGCACGCTGGACCGCCGCGCGCGCCCCCCCGGCGTCAGCACCGCCATGGCCGCGCTGGCGCCGGTGCTCGGTGCCCACATCCTGCTGGTGGAAGACAACGACCTGAACCAGCAGGTCGCCTCCGAGCTGCTGCAGGACGCGGGCTTTACCGTGGACATTGCCGACAACGGCCTGATCGGCGTGGCCATGGTCGGCCAGACCGCCTACGATCTGGTGCTGATGGACATGCAGATGCCGGTGATGGACGGCGTGGCAGCCACCCGGGAAATCCGGGCCACGGGCCACTACCCCGACCTGCCCATCGTCGCCATGACCGCCAACGCCATGCAAAGCGACCGCGACCGCTGCCTGGCCGCGGGCATGAACAGCTTTGTGGCCAAACCCATCGAGCCCGACGACCTATGGCGCGCGCTGGCCCAGTGGATACGCCCCCGGGACGGGCTGGGCCAGGTGCTGGGCCAGCCCCGACCCGCGGCCCCGTCCGCCATGCCGGCAGCCAGCGCCGAAGCCACCGGCATCCCGCAAGGCATTGCGGGGCTGGACACCGCGCTGGGCCTCAAGCGGGTGATGGGCAAGCATTCGCTGTACCTGAGCATGCTGCGCAAATTCACCACCGGCCAGGCGCAGGCCCCCCAGTGGATCGCCGAGGCGCTGCAGGCCGCAGACAGCGCCACCGCCGAGCGCCTGGCCCACACCCTCAAGGGCGTGGCGGGCAACATCGGTGCCAGCGCCTTGCAAGACGCCGCCGGGCAGCTGGAAGCCGCCATCCACGCAGGGCAGCCCTGCACCGCCCTGCTGGAGCCCGTGCAGAGCCAACTGGCCGCGCTGGTCGCCGCACTGCAGGCCGCCCTGCCCGCTCCCGCCGCACTGACCGAATTGGACCAGGCCCAGCTGGCGCCGGTGCTGCTCCAATTGCGCAGCCTGCTGGCCGAAGACGACTCCGATGCCTCCGAGCTGTTCCAGCAGCACAGCAGCTTGCTACAGGCCGCACTGGGCGATGCCCACGCCACGGTCGCCAGTGCCATGGGCGAATACGACTTCGAGGCGGCACTCAAAGCCCTGAATGCCGCCCAGCCAGACGTCGTTTGAATTTAGATAAAAAACAGTGCCAGCGCTTATTCCATAAGCGCAAGAAGCTATATAATAAATAGCAATATCAATCCCGCTTGGGTAGCATGCGCAGCAGGGTGTTGTCGCGCACCACATAGTGGTGGAACAAGGCCGCCGCCGCATGGCCGCCGATCAGAAAATAGCCCGCGTTGGCCAGGGTGACGTGGATCCCCTTGATCCACCCGGCGGTCTCTTTGCTCTGGCCGATCAGCGCGGGCAGGTGCAGGCCAAAGAAGGGAATCGCAGTGCCCCGGGCGCTCAAAATCAGCCAACCCAGCACCGGCATGGCCAGCATGAAGGCATACAGCGCCAGCTTCATCAGCGTGGCCAACAGGCTTTGGGCTTTGGGCAGCGGCGGCACGATCCGGGGCATGGCGCCAGTGGCCACCACCAGCAGCCGCACCCACACCAACACCCCCACCGACAGCCCCAGCATGTAATGCGCGCTCTGCATCGCCGCCCGGCCGGCACTGCCCCGGGGGAAGATACCCTTGAGCTCCATAAAGGCGTACACGGCTGCCAAGAGCAACAGCATCAGCCAGTGCAGCCCGATGGTCAGGGCCCCGTAGCGGTGGGTGTCATTGCGCCATTGCATAAAAGAATCCCTGTAAAGCGTTGCGACGGGCCAAAGGCAGCATAGTACGCGGGGCACCGACCTGCAGACCCCCCGTTAAAACAAACTCTCCTGCCCCGACAGCAGCCCGGGCCGGAACTGCCCCACGTCCAGCACCACGCGCTCGCGGTTCAGGCCCAGCCTGGCGCAAGTTTTGTGGAAGCGCTGGCGCAGCAGGTCGGCCCACAGGCCGCTGCCCTTCATGCGGGTGGCGAAGTCGGCGTTGTAGTCCTTGCCGCCGCGCATGTCTTGTATGCGGGCCATCACCCGCTCGGCGCGCTGCGGGTAGTGCAGCTCCAGCCACTGGCGAAACAGCGGGGCCACCTCCCAGGGCAGGCGCAGCACGGTGTAGAAGGCGGTGCGGGCCCCGGCCTCATAGGCAGCGGCCAGCACCTGCTCCATGTCGTCGTTGATGAACGGAATCTGCGGCCCCACGCTCACGCCCACCGGCACGCCCGCGTCCGCCAGGGCGCGGATGCTGCGCAGGCGGCGGTGCGGTGCGGCGGCACGCGGCTCCAGCGTGCGGGCCAGGGCGGCATCCAGCGTGGTGAGGGTGACGTACACCGCCGCCAGATTGCGCGCCGCCATGGGGGCCAGCAGGTCCAGGTCGCGCTCCACCCCGCTGCCCTTGGTCACCAGCGCCAGCGGGTGGTGGCAGCGCTGCGCCACCGCAATGGCGCTGCGGGTCAGGCGCAGCTCGCGCTCGATGGGTTGGTAGCCGTCGGTCACTGTGCCCAGGGCCAGCATCTGCGGCACATAGCGGGGCGCGGCCAATTCGCGCGCCAGCACCTCGGCCAGGTTGCGCTTGGCGATGATCTTGGTTTCAAAGTCCAGCCCCGGCGACAGGTTCAGGTAGCTGTGCGTGGGCCGGGCATAGCAATAAATGCAGCCGTGCTCACAACCCCGGTAGGGGTTCAGGCCGTAGTCGAAATAAATGTCCGGCGAGTCGTTGCGGGTGATGGCGCTGTGCGCGTCTTCAAAAATGACCTGCGTGGCCAAGGGTTCGCGCGGCTCGGTGCCTTCCAGCGTGCCCCAGCCGTCGTCAAACGCGGCGCGGTCTTCGCTGCTGAAGCGGTGCGCCAGGTGGGTGGCCGTGCCCCGGCCTTTGATGGCGTTGATGGGAATGACCGTTTCGGGGATGGGGACGACCTCGTCGGTCATGCCCCGCCCCTTGGGTAAATTATGAACAAAATAGGCCTCCAGCGCTTATTCCATCAGCGCAACAAGCTATTTATTCAATAGCAATATACTGGTTAAGTATCCAGTATATTGCAAGCCCCTATTTTTTACCAACCAGCTCCTTGATCTGCTGCAGCGCCGACGGGTCGTCCATGGTGGTCAGGTCGCCCGGATCGCGGCCTTCGCATACGGCCTGCACGGCGCGGCGCAGCAGTTTGCCGCTGCGGGTCTTGGGCAGCACGCTGACGAAGGTGACGCGTGCCGGGCGGGCCACGGCACCCAGATCTTTGTCAACGATGCGCATCACCTCGGCTTCGAGCTGGGCGCGGGCGGCATCGTCGTTCAGCAAGCTGGCGTCCTTGACCACGGCAAACGCCATGGCCACCTGGCCCTTGAGCGCGTCGGCCACACCGACCACCGCCACTTCGGAGATATTCGGATGGGCGGCGATGCTTTCTTCGATCTCGCGGGTGCCCAGGCGGTGCCCGGCCACGTTGATCACGTCGTCGGTACGGCCCAGGATGAAGAAGTAGCCGTCCGCATCGCGCACACCCCAGTCGAAGGTGCTGTAGACCATCTTGCCGGGCACGCTGGACCAGTAGGTTTGCACAAAGCGGGCATCGTCGCGCCACACGGTTTGCAGGCAGCCGGGGGGCAGCGGGCCTTCGATGGCGACCACACCCTTCTGGTTGGGGCCGGTGAGCTCTTCGCCGGTGGAGTCGTCCAGCAGCTTGACGTTGTAGCCGTACACCGCCTTGCCCGGCGAGCCAAACTTGGTGGGGGCCGACTCCACGCCGTTGCACAGCGCCAGGATGGGCCAGCCGGTTTCGGTCTGCCAGTAGTTGTCGATGATGGGCTTGCCCAGGGCCTGGCTGATCCAGGTGGCGGTGGGTTCGTCCAGCGGCTCGCCAGCCAAAAACAGCGCGCGCAGGCTGGACAGGTCGTATTTCGCCATCAGCGCCGGGTCTTGCTTCTTGAGCACCCGCACGGCGGTGGGCGCGCTGAACATCACCGTGGCCTGGTACTTCTCAACCAGGCTCCACCAGATGCCGCCGTCGGGCCGGGTGGGCAGGCCCTCGTACAGGATGGTGGCCATGCCGCCAATCAGCGGGCCGTAGATGATGTAGCTGTGGCCCACCACCCAGCCGATGTCGCTGGTGCAGAAGAAGGTTTCGCCGGGCTTGCCGCCGTAGATGTGCTGGAGGCTGGCGGCCAGCGCCACCGCGTAGCCACCGGTGTCGCGCTGCACGCCCTTGGGCTTGCCGGTGGTGCCGCTGGTGTACAGGGTGTAGCTGGTGTGGGTGGCATCGACCCAGGCGCAGGGGACTACCGTTTCCAGGTGTTTTTGCCGCTCTGCGCCCCACAGACGGTCACGGCCAGCTACCAGATCCATAGCAACCAGGCCGCGATCCACCAGCAGCACAGCGCTAGGTTTGTGCTTGGACAGGCGGATGGCCTCGTCCAGCAGCGGCTTGTAGGCCACGGCTTTGCCGCCGCGCGAACCGGCATCGGCACTGACCACCACCACCGGTTCGGCGTCTTCGATGCGCGAGGCCAGCGCGCCCGAGGCAAAGCCGCCAAACACCACCGAATGGATGGCGCCAATGCGGGCGCAGGCCAGCATGGTGAACGCAGCCTCGGCCACCATTGGCATGTAGACCAGCACGCGGTCGCCCTTGGCCACACCCAGGCCCAGCAGCACGGCGGCCATGCGCTGCACTTCGGCGTGCAGCTGGCGGAAGGTGTAGACGGTTTCCTCGCCGGTCTCAGACGAGACAAAGATCAGCGCCCGCTGGTCGGCCCGGTCTGCAAGGTGCCGGTCGACCGCGTTGTGGCATAGGTTGGTGGTGCCGCCGACAAACCATTTCGCAAACGGCGGGTTGCTGTAATCGCACACCTGCTGGGGCGGGGTCTGCCAGTCGATCAACCGGGCCTGCTCGCCCCAGAATGCATCGCGCTCGCTGAGGGAGCGTTGGTAAAAGTCTGCATACGCCTGCATATTTGTCTCCGGTTTGTGTGAATTTGCATTCATAATTATGAATGCAGAACTGGCTGGAAACTGACTTTGACAGCCTTCCCTGGCATCCCTCCCCTCCCATCTGTCTTACTTTTACAAGGAATTTCCATGGCCCGCGAAGTTGTTGTTGTTAGCGCCGTACGTACCGCGATCGGAACCTTCGGCGGCAGCCTGAAGGACATCCCGCCCATCGACCTGGCCGCCCAGGTGGTGCGCGAGTCGCTGCTGCGCGCCCAGACCGAGGGGGCCGACGTGGGCCATGTGGTGTTTGGCCACGTGGTCAACACCGAGCCGCGCGACATGTATTTGTCGCGTGCGGCCGCCGTGCTGGGTGGCTGTGGTGAAGGCACACCCGCCTACAACGTGAACCGCCTGTGCGGCTCGGGCCTGCAGGCCATCGTGAATGCGGCGCAAAGCATTTTGCTGGGCGACACCGACATCGCCATCGGTGGCGGCGCTGAAAACATGACCCGTGCCCCCTACGCCGCCCTCAGCGCCCGCTGGGGCCAGCGCATGGGCGACGCCAAGCTGACCGACATGATGATCGGCGCGCTGCACGACCCCTTCCACAACATCCACATGGGGGTCACCGCCGAAAACATCGCCAAAAAATGGGGCATCAGCCGCGAAGACCAGGACGCGCTAGCGGTCGAAAGCCACCACCGGGCCGAGCGCGCCACCGCCGCCGGGTACTTCACCAGCCAGATCACGCCGGTGGTGCTGAAGAGCAAAAAGGGCGACACCCAGTTTGCCAGCGACGAGCACTTCCGCAGTGGCGTGACGATGGCCGACATGGCCAAGCTCAAGCCCGCGTTTGCCAAGGAAAACGGCACCGTCACCGCCGGTAACGCCTCGGGCATCAACGATGCCGCTGCCGCCGTGGTGCTGATGGACGCGGCCACCGCCAAAGCCCGGGGCCTGCAGCCGCTGGCCCGCCTGGTGGCCTACGCCCATGCCGGGGTGGACCCGCAGTACATGGGCATCGGCCCGGTGCCCGCCACCCGCCTGGCGCTGCAAAAAGCCGGGCTGACGGTGCAAGACCTGGATGTGATCGAAGCCAACGAAGCCTTTGCCGCCCAGGCCTGCGCGGTGAGCCGCGACCTGGGCCTGGACCCGGCCAAGGTCAACCCCAACGGCTCGGGCATTTCGCTGGGCCACCCCATCGGGGCTACTGGCGCGCTGATCACCGTCAAGGCGCTGTACGAGCTGCAACGCATCCAGGGCCGCTACGCGCTGGTGACCATGTGCATCGGCGGCGGCCAGGGCATTGCGGCAATTTTCGAACGTTGCTGATCGGTGCAGGCAGGGTGCAGGTAACCCACGTCAACATCGGCACCGCCCGCCCGCTGATGGCCGGTGGGCGGCGCGTGCTGTCGGGCATTGGCAAGCACGCAGTGGCGGGCCCGGTGGCCGTGGGCCGCATGGGGCTGGCAGGCGACGAGCAGGCCGACCTCAGCGTGCACGGCGGGCTGGACAAGGCCGTCTATGCCTATCCTGGCGAGCACTACGCCTTCTGGCAAGCCCGGCGGCAGGCCCAGGGTGTCAGCCTGTTTGACGAGGACCTGCCGCCCGGTTTTGTGGGTGAAAACCTGACGCTGCACGGCCTGCTGGAGCCGCAGGTGTGGGTGGGCGACAGGCTGCATTTCCCCGACTGCAGCCTGCGTGTCACCGAGCCGCGCCAGCCCTGCTTCAAATTCAATGCCGTGATGGGCTATGCCGGTGCCGCACGCGACATGGTGCGCAGCGGCGCCTGCGGGTTTTACCTGGCCGTGGTGCAGCCCGGCAGCATCGCGCCAGGCCAGGCCTTCACGCTGGAGCCGGGCCGCCGAAGCCTGGCGATTGCGGTGGCATTTGCGAGCGCACGGCGATGACCAGGCGCAGCGCTGGAAGCGCCCTGGTTTTGTTTCAAAAAATAACAGGCTCACCACGCCCACCCAAAAGGACCATGGGGTAGCATCGTGCAGGTCCACAGGCACTGTGCGGGTGATGTGGCGGCTTCCATTGCACACACCACTTCTAGGCCTATGCGACTAGCCGAACCAATGCAGCACCCTGACCAGGCGCTCCAAACCCTGTGCCACGGCATGGATTTCATGCCGGTCCCCCTGCTGATCTCCCGGGTTGGCAATTCTGCCGGTAGATCGGCTGCCGGGCCGCGCGAACAGTTCTACCTCAACAAAGCCTTTACCGCCCAGATCGGCTACAGCCTGGGCGACATCCCCGACAGCCATAGCTGGTTTGAAAAAGCCTACCCCGACCCCGATTACCGAGCCAGTGTCATCGCCAGTTGGCAAGCCAAGATCGCCGAGAGCAGGGAAAAAGGGCTGCCCACGGCCGAAGTGCAGGCGCTGGTGCAGTGCCATAACGGCCACAAGCGCTGGTTCATCATCACGGTCGAACTCCACTCACCGGTCTGGCCCGACTACTACATGGTCGCCTTTCGCGACGTGCACGACCTGTGCCACGCGCTGGAAGAAAACAACCGCCTGTCGCGTACCGACACCCTCACCGGCCTGCCCAACCGGCGCGAAGCCCAGGAGCGGCTGGAGCAGGAATGGCGGCGCTACCAGCGGGTGGACTCGGAGTTTTCGGTGCTGCTGTGCGACATCGACCACTTCAAAAGCGTCAACGACGAGCTCGGCCATCCGGCAGGCGACATGGCCTTGCGCGCCGTGGCCCAGCAACTCGCCCAAACCTGCCGCACGGTGGACTGCGTGAGCCGCTGGGGCGGTGAAGAATTCCTCATCATCCTGCCCGCCACCCCGATCCACCACGCCGCCGACCTGGCCGAACGCCTGCGCCTTGGCATCGCCACGCGCACCATCGACGCGGGCCGCAGCCAGCTCTCTCTGCGCCTGAGCATTGGCTGCGCCAGCATGCTGCCGCGCCAAAGCATCGACCTGCTCATCGACCGCGCCGACACCGCCCTCTACCGCGCCAAGGCCACGGGACGCAACCGTGTCTGCACCGCACTGATCCACGCCGTATGAACACACTTCTCAGCCTGGTGTATGTCAGCTCCGCCCGCCTGCCCTTGGGCGAACCCGCATTGGAGCAGCTGCTGTGCAAAGCCCGCGACCGCAACCAGCAGAACGCGCTGACCGGCGTGCTGCTCTACAACGGTGGCAACTTCATGCAGTACCTCGAAGGCCCGGCCCCGGCCCTGCAAGAAACCTACCGGCGCATTGCCCGCGACCCCCTGCACGAGAACGTGATTGAACTGCTTCTGGAGCCGATCGCCGAGCGCAGCTACTCCCGCTGGGACATGGGTTTCGCGCGGCCCACCGGCTCTGAGATGCTGGCCTTGTCTACCGCCCGCTGGAAGCAGACCGCTAGCGGCACCATTCCCACCAAGGACACCCCGGTGGGGATCTTGCTGCTGCACAGCTTCTGGCAAACGGCCCAACGCTAATCCACCGGCTTGTTTATGAAAACCATCGGCCTCATCGGCGGCATGAGCTGGGAATCGACCATTCCCTACTACCGCCAGATCAACGAAACCGTCAAACAGCAGCTCGGCGGCCTGCACTCGGCCAAGATCATCCTGTTCAGCGTCGATTTCTTCGAGATCGAGCGCCTGCAGCACGCAGGCGACTGGGACGCCGCCGGGGCCGTGTTGGCCGATGCCGCCCGCGCCCTGGCCCGTGCCGGGGCCGAAGGCCTGGTGCTGTGCACCAACACCATGCACAAGGTGGCGGCGGCCATCGAGTCTGCCGTCAGCATCCCGCTGCTGCACATCGCCGACCCTACCGCCACGGCCATCCAGGCTGCAGGTTTCAACACCGTCGGCCTGCTGGGCACGCGCTTCACCATGGAGCAGGATTTCTACCGCGCCCGCCTGCAAACCCGCCATGGCCTGCGTGTGCTGGTGCCCGACGCGCCGGGCCGCGACACCGTGCACCGCATCATCTACGAAGAACTCTGCCTGGGCCAGACCCTGCCCGCCTCGCGCGAGGCCTACCGGGCCACCATGGCCGGGTTGGTCGCCCAGGGCGCACAGGCCATCATCCTGGGCTGCACCGAGATCGGGCTGCTGGTGGATGCCAGCGACAGCAGCGTGCCACTGTTCGACACCACCGCCATCCACGCCGTCAGTGCGGCGCAGTGGGCCTTGCAGGTGGGCTGATTGCCCGCACACGGGGCTTCATACGTACAATACGTATCAAGCCAGCGCAGAAGGATCCAACATGCAAAAAAAAATGACCATCACCATGGACGAAGATGTCTATGAAGGGCTTTTTCGGGTCATCGGACGGGGCAAGGTAAGCCAATTTTTGCAAGAATTGGCGCGCCCCCACGTCATGGGCGATTCGCTAGACGATGGCTACCGTGCCATGGCCGCAGACCCCGAATACGAAGCCGAAGCCAATGCCTGGGTGGAGGGGCTGATCTCGGGCGTGGCGCATGAAACGCGGTGAGGTGTGGTGGGTCGAGTTTGACCCTGCCGTCGGCAGCGAGGTCACCAAAACCCGGCCCGGCATCATCGTCAGCAACGATGCCGCCAACCGCAACCTGGGCCGCGTGATCGTGGTAGCACTCACCAGCAACACCGAGCGGATGTACCCCGGCAACGCGCTGGTGACGGTGGCGGGCGCGCGCAGCAAAGCAATGGCCGACCAGATCATGACGGCCGATAAGTCGCGCCTGAAATCCCTGCTCGGCACTCTGTCAAAGCCCGACATGAAGGCCGTCGAAGAAGCCATGCGCCTGCAAATGGGCCTGTAGCGACAGGCTTATGCTTTTTAAGCCGCTCTCGCTTATTCCATCAGCGTAAGCAGCTACCAAAATAGTAGCAAACCTTCACCCCTTGCCGGTCGACCCGTAGCCGCCCTCACCGCGCTCCGAGGCGGGGAATTCGGTGACCACGTTGAACTGGGCCTGCACCACCGGCACGATGACCAGCTGGGCCAGGCGCTCCATCGGGGCGATGGTGAAGGCCACGGTGCTGCGGTTCCAGGCGCTGACCATCAGCTGGCCCTGGTAGTCGCTGTCGATCAGCCCCACCAGGTTGCCCAGCACGATGCCGTGCTTGTGGCCCAGGCCGGAGCGCGGCAGGATCATGGCGGCAAAGCCGGGGTCGGCCAGGTGGATGGCGATGCCGGTGGGCACCAGTTGCCAGGCGTTGGGGGCCAGCACCAGGGGCTCGTCCAGGCAGGCGCGCAGGTCCAGGCCGGCGCTGCCGGGGGTGGCGTAGGCCGGCAACTGGTCTGCCATGCGCGGGTCGATGATTTTCAGGTCGATGATCATGGGGGAAAACTAGGAAATACGGTGGGCGATCTCGGCGACCAGTTGGCGCGCGAGGATGCGTTTGGAGGCGTGCGGCAGTTCGGTGGCGCGGTGCGCATCGACCAGCAGCAGCGCGTTGTGGTCTTGGCCAAAAGTGGCCGGGCCGATGTTACCCACCAGCAGCGGCACGCCTTTGCGGGCGCGCTTGGCCTGGGCATTGGCCAGCAGGTTCTGGCTCTCCGCCGCAAAGCCAACACAAAACAAGGCGCCGCTCAAAGCACGGGCAGACTGGGCCACGGTGGCCAGGATGTCGGTGTTCTCGACAAACTGCAACTGGGGCGTGGCGCCCGAGCCGTCCTTCTTGATCTTGTGGTCTGCCGCCTGCGCGGGCCGCCAGTCGGCCACCGCTGCAGTTGCTATAAAAATAGTAGCTTGTTGCGCCGATGGAATCACGGCTTCCAGCATATTTTGTGCAGATTTCACGTCGATGCGGGTGACCCCACGCGGGGTCGCCAAGGCCACGGGCCCGGCCACAAGCGTGACTTCAGCCCCGGCCTCGCGGGCGGCGCGGGCGATGGCAAAGCCCATCTTGCCGCTACTCAGGTTGGTGATGCCACGCACCGGGTCGATG
The DNA here is from genome assembly GCF_040822085.1 of Rhodoferax sp. WC2427. Classification (NCBI taxonomy): domain Bacteria; kingdom Pseudomonadati; phylum Pseudomonadota; class Betaproteobacteria; order Burkholderiales; family Comamonadaceae; genus Rhodoferax; species Rhodoferax sp. WC2427. The sequence goes on from NZ_CP162006.1 coordinate 2,929,445, forward strand.
GCTTCAAAGGTAGGCCCGGCGGTGACCAGCACGCGCTGCCCGGCCAGGGTTTTGGGCTGGAAGAAGGCCACCACGTCCTCCAGCAGCTCGGCAGGCTCCAGCATGCGGCCGTCGCCCGTTTCGCCGCAGGCCTGCGCGCCCGTGCCCACGCCCAGCATCACCGCGCCGTCGGCCTGCAGCTGGGCCATGTTGCGCTGGGTGGCGGGGTGCACCCACATTTCGCGGTTCATGGCCGGGGCCACCAGCAGCGGCACGGTGGCCATGGGCCGGGCCAGGCACAGCAGGCTCAGCAGTTCGTCGGTGCGGCCCTGCACCAGCCGGGCGATGAAGTCGGCGCTGCACGGGGCAATCAAGATCAGATCGGCCTCGCGGCTCAAATTGATGTGCGGCATGTTGTTGGGCTCGCGTGCATCCCATTGCGAGCCAAACACAGGTCGGTTGCTCAGCGCCTGCATCGTCACCGGGGTGATGAACTGCGTGGCCGCCTCCGTCATCACCACCTGCACCGTAGCCCCGGCCTTGACCAGCAAGCGGCACAGCTCGGCCGATTTGTAGCAGGCAATGCCGCCGGTGAGGCCCAGCACGATGTGCTTGCCAGCCAGGTCGCCGTCTGCCGTCGAAGGGGCCAAGAGAGGTGTATTGGGGTTCATGGCGGGCAATGTAGCAGAGCCAGAGCGCCCGCAGAGTGCGCAGAGAGCACCTATTTGGCGCCCTTATAATCTTGTTTTACCACCTCCCCCGGGATCAGCTCCCGACTTTGAGATGACCAAATTTGTCTTCGTCACCGGCGGTGTCGTGTCTTCCCTGGGCAAGGGAATCGCTTCAGCCTCTCTTGCAGCACTCCTCGAATCGCGGGGGCTCAAAGTCACCCTGATCAAACTGGACCCCTATCTCAACGTAGACCCCGGCACCATGTCGCCGCTGCAGCACGGTGAAGTCTTTGTGACCGACGACGGCGCAGAAACCGACCTCGACCTGGGCCACTACGAACGCTTTGTTGAGACGCGCATGCGCAAGTCCAACAACTTCACCACCGGCCAGATCTACAAGAGCGTGCTCGACAAAGAGCGCCGTGGCGACTACCTGGGCAAAACCGTGCAGGTGATTCCGCACGTGACCAACGAAATCCAGGAATTCATCAAGCGCGGTGCGCGTTTTGGCGAGCCCGACGCAGTAGACGTGGCGCTGGTCGAAGTGGGCGGCACCGTGGGCGACATCGAATCGCTGCCCTTCCTGGAAGCCGTGCGCCAGATGAGCCTGAAAATGGGCCCGAACAACACCGCCTTCGTGCACCTGAGCTACGTGCCCTGGATCGCCGCCGCGGGCGAGCTCAAGACCAAGCCCACCCAGCACACCGCCAAGCAACTGCGCGAAATCGGTATCCAGGCCGACGTGCTGCTGTGCCGCGCCGACCGCCCGATTCCGCAGGAAGAGCGCTCCAAGATCTCGCTGTTTTCCAACGTGCCCGAGTGGGGCGTGATCTCCATGTGGGACGTGGACACCATCTACAAAGTGCCACGCATGCTGCACGAGCAAGGGCTGGACGGCCTGATCTGCGACAAGCTGCGCCTGAACACCCCGCCCGCCAACTTGAAGCGCTGGGACGACCTGGTCTATGAAACCGCCAACCCGCGCGGCGATGTCAACATCGCCATGGTCGGCAAGTACGTGGACCTGAGCGACAGCTACAAATCGCTGAACGAAGCCCTGCGCCACGCCGGCATGAAGAACCATGTGCGGGTGAAGATCAGCTACGTCGATTCCGAAACCATCGTCCCTGACACCGTGGACTCCCTGGCCGCATTCGATGCCATCCTGGTGCCCGGCGGCTTTGGCAAACGCGGCATCGAAGGCAAGATCTGCGCCGCCCAGTTTGCCCGCGAGCACAAGGTCCCCTACCTGGGCATCTGCCTGGGCATGCAGGTGGCCACCATCGAATTTGCGCGCCACGTGGCGGGCCTGGCAGATGCCAACAGCACCGAATTCGAGCCCCTCACCCCGCACCCGGTGATCGCGCTGATCACCGAGTGGAAAGACACCGACGGCACCATCAAGACCCGCAACGAAAACTCCGACCTGGGCGGCACCATGCGCCTGGGCGCGCAGAGCTCCGACGTGGCCCCCGGCACGCTGGCGCACAGCATCTACGGCGACGTGGTCACCGAACGCCACCGCCACCGCTATGAAGCCAACGTGCACTACCTGGACCGCCTGCGCAACGCCGGGCTGGTGATCTCGGCCCTGACGCAGCGCGAGCAACTCACCGAAATGGTCGAGCTGCCGCAAAGCGTCCATCCCTGGTTTGTGGGCGTGCAGTTCCACCCCGAGTTCAAGTCCACACCCTGGGACGGCCACCCGCTGTTCAATGCTTTTGTGAAGGCGGCGGTAGAGCACACCCCCGCGTCCAAAAAAACCAAGTCTGCCAAGTAAGGACCGGGGAGCACCGCCTTGGGACCCGGAAAAAAGCATTCCTGACACCGGGTCTGAAAACGGCTGCTGCCCCACCCCAACCACGAGATACACCATGCAACTCTGTAACTTCACCATTGGCCTGGACCAGCCCTTCTTCCTCATCGCAGGCCCCTGCGTCATCGAGTCCGAGCAGTTGCAGATGGACACCGCGGGCACCTTGAAGGAAATCACCACCGCTTTAGGCATTCCGTTCATCTTCAAGAGCAGCTTCGACAAGGCTAACCGCAGCAGCGGCAGCACCTTCCGCGGCCCCGGCATTGACAAGGGGCTGGAGATTCTGGCCAAGGTCAAGCGCGAGCTGGGCGTGCCGGTGCTGACCGACATCCACGACGAATCGCAGATCGCCCAGGTCTGTAGCGTGGTCGACGTGCTGCAAACGCCCGCCTTCCTGTGCCGCCAGACCGATTTCATCCGCGCCGTGGCCCAAAGCGGCAAGCCGGTGAACATCAAGAAGGGCCAGTTCCTGGCGCCGGGCGACATGAAGAACGTGATCGACAAGGCCCGCGCCGCCGCCAAAGAGGCCGGCCTGGAAACCGATAACTTCATGGCCTGCGAACGCGGTGCCAGCTTTGGCTACAACAACCTGGTCAGCGACATGCGCAGCCTGGCCATCATGCGTGAGACCCTGGCGCCGGTGGTGTTCGATGCCACCCACTCGGTGCAGCTGCCCGGCGGCAACGGCACCAGCAGCGGCGGCATGCGCGAGATGGTGCCGGTGCTGGCACGTGCGGCGGTAGCCGTGGGCGTGGCCGGTGTGTTCATGGAAACCCACCCCGACCCCAGCAAAGCCATGAGCGACGGCCCCAATGCCGTGCCCTTGAAGCACATGCGCGCCCTGCTGGAAACCCTGGTGGCTTTGGACCGCGTGACCAAGAAAAACGGTTATCTGGAAAACAGCTTCTCCGCGTAACTGCGGTTCTGCAACAGTTACAACCCGCGAACAATCGGCGCATTGACGCGTGCGCGACACCAAAGCCATGCAAGAATTCAGGGCTGCGTCAATGGCTTGCCGCCGGCCCAATTTTTAACCATCCAAGGAAGACAAAAAATGAGTGCAATTGTTGATATCGTCGCCCGCGAAATTCTGGATTCGCGCGGCAACCCCACCGTCGAATGCGATGTGCTGCTGGAATCCGGCACCATGGGCCGTGCGGCCGTGCCGTCGGGTGCTTCCACCGGTTCGCGCGAAGCCATTGAACTGCGCGATGGCGACAAAAAGCGCTACCTGGGCAAGGGCGTGCTCAAGGCCGTCGAGCACATCAACACCGAAATTTCCGAGGCCATCCTGGGCCTGGACGCTTCCGAGCAAGCCTTCCTGGACCAGACCCTGATCGACCTGGACGGCACCGAAAACAAATCCCGCCTGGGCGCCAACGCCATGCTGGCCGTGTCGATGGCCGTGGCCCGCGCTGCCGCCGAGGAATCCGGACTGCCTCTGTACCGCTATTTCGGCGGCATGGGCGGCATGCAAATGCCCGTGCCCATGATGAACGTGGTCAACGGCGGCGCGCACGCCAACAACAACCTCGACCTGCAAGAGCTGATGATCATCCCCGTGGGGGCCCCATCGTTTCGCGAAGCTCTGCGCTACGGCGCCGAAGTGTTCCACGCGCTGAAGAAAATCCTGCACGACAAGGGCATGAGCATTGCGGTCGGCGACGAAGGCGGCTTTGCCCCCAACGTGCCCAGCCACGAAGCCGCCATCCAGATGATTCTGGAAGCCATCACCAACGCCGGCTATGTGCCCGGCGAGCAGATCGCCCTGGGCCTGGACTGCGCCGCGTCCGAGTTCTACAAGAACGGCAAGTACGAGCTGGCCGGTGAAGGCTGGTCGCTGACCAGCCAGGAATGGACCGACATCATGGCTTCGTGGGTCGACAAATACCCCATCATCAGCATCGAAGACGGCATGGCCGAAGGCGACTGGGATGGCTGGAAGATCCTGACCGACCGCCTGGGCAAGAACGTGCAGATCGTGGGCGACGACCTGTTCGTCACCAACACCAAGATCCTGCAAGAAGGCATCGACAAGGGCATCGCCAACTCGATCCTGATCAAGATCAACCAGATCGGCACCCTGACCGAGACCTTCGCCGCCATCGAGATGGCCAAGCGCGCCGGTTACACCGCCGTGATCAGCCACCGCTCGGGCGAAACCGAAGACTCCACCATCGCCGACATCGCCGTGGGCACCAATGCGGGCCAGATCAAGACCGGCTCGCTGAGCCGTTCGGACCGCATGGCCAAGTACAACCAGCTCTTGCGCATCGAAGAAGACCTGGGCGACGTGGCCACCTACCCCGGCCGTAAAGCCTTTTACAACCTGAAGTAAGGTCACCCTGCCATGGCTTCCCGTGTAGTCCCCATCGTCTTGCTGGCCTTGCTGGCAGTACTGCACGGGCAGCTGTGGTTTGGGCGGGGCAGTATTTCCGAGGTCACGCGTCTGCAGCAAAAGCTGGAGACGCTCAAAGAGCACAACGCCCAGGCGCAGCGGGTCAACGACCAGCTCAGCGCCGAGGTGCGGGACCTGAAAGAAGGCCTGGAAATGGTCGAAGAGCGTGCCCGCTTTGAGCTGGGCATGGTCAAGTCCAACGAAATCTTCGTGCACATTTCGCCAAAGTAAGTTGATCAAAATAGCTTTGCTGGGTGCCGAGAGCACCGGCAAGACCCAGCTGGCCACGGCCATCACCGCCACCCTGCGCAGCCAGGGCCACAGCGTTTCCCCTGTTTCAGAAACTTTGCGCCAGTGGTGCGACCAGGCAGGCCGTACGCCGCGGGCCGACGAGCAACAGGCCATTGCCCAGGCGCACACCGAGCGCATCGCCCAAGCCCCCGACGCCACCTATTTGCTAGCTGACACCACGGCACTGATGACGGCCGTTTACAGCGATGTGCTGTTTGGCGACCATAGCCTGTACGCCGCCGCCCTGGAGCAGCAACGGCATTTCGACCTGACCCTGGTGATGGGCCTGGACCTGCCCTGGGCCGCCGACCCGCAACGCGATGGTCCGCACAGCCGCGCCCCGGTCGACGCCGCCCTGCGCGCTGCCTTGGCGTGCGCCAACCTGCCCTACCAGGTGGTCTACGGCAAAGACTCAGCCCGCACCCGCAATGCGCTGCATGCTATTGAAAAAGTAGCTTCTCATGCTTATGGAATAAGCGCTGGAGGCCGATTTTCTTCAAAAAATGCTGCCTGGACCTGGAACTGCGAAAAGTGCAGCGACCCGGAATGCGAGCACCGGCTGTTTACCGCCCTACTGCACCACTGACGGCCCGGGCAAGCTGGCATCCGGCGTGGTGAACAGCTGGGCCGCGTCCACCGCGTCAAAGCGGTACTGCTTGCCGCAGAACTCGCAGGCCACCTCCACCTCGTCGCGCTCGGCCAAGATGCCCTCTACCTCGTCGGTGCCCAGGCTGCGGATCATGGCGCCCACGCGGTCGCGGCTGCAGGTGCAGGCAAATTTGGGCGCGGTGGGGCCGATGTGCGGGCTGAACATCAGCACCTGCTCTTCCCAGAACAGGCGGCGCAGGATGGTGTCCACGTCCAGCGTCAGCAGCTCTTCGCGCTTCAGCGTACCGGCCAGGGTGGCGAGGCGGTTGTAGTGCTCATTGAGGCCAATCTCGTTCTCGTTGGCTTCACTGGTCACGCTGCCCGCCAGGTTCTTCTCGCCCTGGATGGGCAGACGCTGGATCAGCAACCCGGCGGCCACGTTCTCGTCGGCGGCCAGCACCAGCAGGGTGTCGAGCTGTTCGCTTTGCAGCATGTAGTGCTGCAGCACGTCGCTGAACTTCTCCAGCTTTTCCTTGTTGTCGCCAAACAGCGGCACCACACCCTGGTAGGGCTGCTGGCCGGGGAAACGGTCCTTCGGGTCCAGCGTGATGGCGCAGCGGCCCTGGTTGTCCAGGTTGACCATCTGGCTCAGGCTGGCATCTACCGGCACCTCGCCCATCACACTGGCGGTGGTGCGCAGGCTGAGGTCGGGCTGCACCTCCACCACGGCCAGCTTGACCGGGCCGTCGCCAAAAATCTGCAGCACCACCGCGCCATTGAACTTGATGTTGGACTGCATCAGCACGCCCGCAGCGGTCATCTCGCCCAACAGCTCGGCTACCGGCGCGGGGTAAGCCCCGGTGGTGGAGTTGGAAGCACGGCGGCGCAGAATTTCTTGCCAGGCGTCGGTCAGGCGCACGATGCAGCCACGCACAGGCAGGCCATCGAAAATAAATTTATGGAGTTCAGACACAGTGGATTCCTAATGGGGTACGGGCGGGGGTAGAAGCCGATATGGGGTTCAGGCCAGCTTTTGCAAGCCGCTCTTGAAGCGCCGGGCATTGGCCACATAGCCCTGGGCGCTGCGCTGCAGGCCTTCAATTTGCACCGGCGTGAGGGCGCGCGCCACCTTGGCCGGGCTGCCGATGATGAGGCTGCCATCGGGGAACTCCTTGCCCTCGGTGACCAGCGCGCCCGCGCCGACCAGGCAGTTCTTGCCGATGCGGGCCCCGTTGAGCACCACCGCGCCAATGCCGATCAGCGAGCCGTCGCCCACAGTACAACCGTGCAGCGTTACCTGGTGGCCGATGGTGACATTCTCGCCAATCGCCAGCGGCACGCCATGGTCGGTGTGCAGCACGCTCAGGTCTTGCACGTTGGAGCCCCGGCCGATGGTGATGCGGTGGTTGTCGCCGCGCACCACCACGCCAAACCAGACGCTGCTGTCTTCGCCCAGCACCACATCGCCCACCACCTCGGCGCTATCCGCCACCCAGGCCGTGGCCGCCACCTGCGGTGCCACCCCGTCCAATGCATACAGAGCCATACCGGTTCTCCTAATTTTTTACAATTGTAGGTATGGAACTCCGTACCCGCGCCTTACACACCCTGTGCCTGACCGATCCGGCACAAAAAGTGGCCTCTGCGCTGATGCTTCAAGCGCAGGCAGCTACGCTTTCAATAGCAAAGACCGATTTTGAGCCTTTCGGTGACCCACCCGGCCGCCCGACCCGGCCGGTGCTGGTGGAGCGCGTGGTCAAGCCGCAGCGCTCGCCCTTCACCCCCGACGGCCTGGCCACGCTGCTGCACACCGTGGCGCACATCGAATTCAACGCCATCAACCTGGCGCTGGACGCCGCCTGGCGCTTTGACGGCATGCCCGATGCCTACTACCGCGACTGGGTGCGCGTGGCCGCCGAGGAGGCCCAGCATTTCAGCCTGCTGCGCGCCCATTTGCAATGCCTGGTGGGAGACCAGGGCCAGCGCTGGGATTACGGCGACTTCCCCGCCCATGACGGCCTGTGGACCGTGTGCGCCGCCACCGCGGGCGACGTGGTGGCCCGCATGGCCCTGGTGCCGCGCACCCTGGAAGCCCGCGGCCTGGACGCCACGCCCCTGATCCAGGCCAAGCTGCGCCGGGTGGCCACACCGCAGACGCTGCGGGCGGTGGAGATTCTGGACATTATTTTGCATGACGAGGTCGGCCACGTGGCCATTGGCAACCGCTGGTACCGCTGGCTGTGCCAACGCGACGGGCTGGACCCGATAGCACACTACCGCGTGCTGGCCCAGCGCTACGATGCGCCCACACCCAAGCCGCCGTTCAACACCCAGGCGCGTTTGCAGGCCGGCTTCACCGACGAAGAACTGGCCATTTTGCTGGCATAGTCGGCTATCCGAGCACCTGCTTCCAAGTTACGATACGTAACAAATCCATACGTCCCCATGCCTTCCTCCGATCCCTCTGCCGTCCCCGCCACGCCGGTTGATACCGGCACCGTCATCATCGCCCGCCAGCCCATCATGGACGCCCAGCGGGAAGTGGTGGCCTACGAGCTGTTTGACCGCTCCACCGTATCGCACAACGCAGCCAGCGATGTAGCCTTGGTGTTCAATGCCATGACCCACACTGGCAACGAGTCGCTGGTGGGCAAAAAGACCATCTTCGTGAACTGCACGCACGAGAGCCTGTCCGGTGGCCACCTGGACCTGATCCAGCCCGAAAAGGTGGTGCTGGAAGTCGGCCCCGTGCCCGGCCATGCGCCCGCCGACATCGCGGCGCGCCAACAAACCCTGCAGGAACTGCACCAGCGTGGTTTTCGGCTGGCGTTCAACCACACCGTGCTGGCCCCGGTGTACGCCCCGTGGCAACCGCTGGCCGCGTTTGTAAAGCTGGACCTGATGGCGCTGCGACCCGAGCAACTGCAGGTGATTGTGGCGGCCGTGAAGGCCCGCACACCGGCCGCGGTGGTGGCTGAAAAAGTGGAAACCATGGAGCAGTTCAGCGCCCTGCTGTCCTACGGGGCCACGCTGTTCCAGGGCTACTGGTTTGCCCGTCCCGACGTGATCAAGACCAAGGTCGTCAGCCCCGGCCAGGCCCACGTGCTGCAGTTGATCAACCTGGTGCGCAACCAGGCCAGCACCGACGAGATCGAGAGCGTGCTGAAAAAAGACGCGGTACTGGGCTTCAACCTGCTGCGGCTGATCAACTCGGCAGGCTTTGGCGTGGACCGCGAGATCACCTCGTTCCGCCAGGCGGTGATGCTGATGGGCCTGAAAAAGCTGTTCCGCTGGGCCGCCCTGCTGCTCACCTCCAAGGCCAACGGCTCGCCCGCGGCCGTGGGCACCACGGCGGTGGTGCGCGGGCGCATGATGGAGCTGCTGGCTACCGGCACCTTGAGCCCCGAAGAATGCGACGGCGCCTTCGTAGTGGGCATCTTTTCGTTGCTGGACGTGATGCTGGGCATGCCGCTGGACCAGGCGCTGGCCCTGCTGTCGCTGCCCCCGGCGGTGGCCGAGGCGCTGCAGCACGGCACCGGCCTGTACGGCCCCATGCTGGCCCTGACCAAGGCCTGCGAGAACGACGACGACACCGCCTTCGGTGCCGCCGCCCAAGCCTTGCAGTTCAGCAGCCACCGCATCAACATGGCCCACATGGAGGCACTGGTCTGGGCCGACACCATGGGTATGTAGGCGGGAATGTGTCCATGGGCCATCTGGGGCTGCAGATAACCCACGGACAAACCCTTCAAGCGGCAACATCTGGTAAATACCCTGACATCGCCGCTCCTTTGCCGGTAGTTCTTCTCTAGAATGGAAAAAAGGCCTCCGTGGCCCTCAGAACTGCCCATGCCATGTCCACCATACCCGACCAACTTCACAGCCTAAGGCACCCTCTGGAACCCGATGCTTCCCCCGATAGCCAGGTATTGATTGCCCGCCAAGCCATCGTGGACGAAAACCGTGCGGTATTCGGCTATGAGCTGTTTGACCGCTCCACCCCCGGCCAAACCTACACCGCCGACAGCGATGCCGCCCTGCTGGTCAACGCCCTGTCCTTCACCGACATCGAAACCCTGGTCGGCAAGAAGCTGGTCTTCATCAACTGCACGCTGGAGAGCCTGGCCGGCGGCCACCTGGAACTGGTCCACCCCGACAAAGTGGTGCTTGAAGTACCGCCCGTACCCGGCAGCACCCCCGAAGACATCGCCAGCCACGCCCTGGTACTGGAAGACCTGCGCAAACGCGGCTTCCGGTTTGCCTTCAACCACACGGTGCTGACACGCGGCTACGCCTCCTGGCGCGCACTGGCCTCGTTTGTGAAGCTGGACCTGATGGCCCTCAAGCCCGAGCTGGTGCTGCCCTTCGTCAAGTTCGCCACCGCCAATACCACCGCCCAGATCATTGCCGAAAAGGTAGAAAGCGCCGAACAGCACCAACTGCTCACCAGCTACGGCATCAAGCTTTTCCAGGGCTACTGGTTTGCCAAGCCCGCACTGGTCAAGGCGCAAACCGTACGCCCCTCGCAGGCCACCATCCTGCAGCTGATCAACCTGGTGCGCAAACAGGCCACCACCACCGAAATCGAAGAACTGCTCAAGCGCGATCCCACGCTGTCGTTCAACCTGCTGCGCTTCATCAACTCCTCCGGCTTCGGGCTGAACTGCGAAATCACCTCGTTTCGCCACGCGGTGATGATCCTGGGGCTGCAAAAGCTGTTCCGCTGGGCCGCCCTGCTGATGACCACCTCGCGTGGCGACAAAGACGGCCCCGGCCCGGTGGTCGGCCAGACCGCCGTGGTGCGCGGCAAGCTGATGGAGCTGCTGGCCGCCGAAATGCTGGCCCCCGAAGACTGCGACAACGCCTTTGTGGTGGGCGTGTTTTCCATGCTGGATGTGATGCTGGGCGTGCCGCTGGCCAAGGCCCTGGAATCCGTCGCCCTGCCCCAGCCGGTACTGGATGCCCTGCTGCACCGCACCGGCGTGCTGGCGCCTTTCCTGGCGCTCACCGAAGCCTGCGAAAGCGGTAACGACGAGGTCTTCGCCCGCACCGCCGAAGCCCTGCACCTGTCCAACAAGCAGGTCAACTGGGCGCACCTGCAGGCCCTGGCCTGGGCCGAAACGCTGGGCGCGTAAACAGGTTTCAAGCGCTCCTGTTTTTAAGTTCAATATCCATAGCTGCCCATGCTGGTACCACCAGCATGGGCAGCTTTTTTTTACCTGTAATTTAGCCCCCCAAAACCTAAACATTGCAGGCCACGGGACCCGTGCGCCCCGCGCCAGCAGGGTTGGCAGCCAATTTGCTTTTTTCCGCTTGCATTTTGTAACTTTTAAACACACCATACGGATTTTCTGCCCGCTGCAATTGCAACCCGGAAGCCCCCATGAACCTGGCCACGCCCACTTTGTCCCAAGCCCCGTCCCGTCTCGGGTTCCACCTATCCCTCAACGCCAAGATCTGCGCCGCCGCCAGCCTGCTGGTGGTGCTGTCTTTGGGGATCACCTCGGCCGCGATCGGGATCAAAAGCAGCACCAGCGCCGAGGTCGCCACCATGAATCTGGCGCGCACCTCGGCCCGCGAGGCTGCAGGCACCTTGCACACCCGCATCGCCGCCAATATGGCCACGGTCGCCAGCCTGGCGGCATCCATGCGCGCCACCCGGCAAGCCAACCTGCCCATCGCGCGCGAACAAATCGACGAGATGGCGCAGGCGGCGCTGTTCAGCTCCAGCGACTTCATCGGCTCGGCCGTGACCTGGGAGCCCAACGCGCTGGACGGTAAAGATGCCGAGTACGCAGGCAAAAAGCCTGGCTACGACGACACCGGCCGCTACATGCCCTACTGGACCCGGGCTCCGGGCGGCGGCGTGCACGTGGAACCCATCGTGTTTGGCACGGGAGCCGGTGCCAACGACTGGTACGACATCCCCAAGGCCAGCGGCAAGCCCTTCTTCACCGAGCCCTATGTCTACCCGATCGACGGCAAGGACGTGCTCATGGCCTCGCTGGTCGCGCCCATCCTGGTGGATGGCAAGTTCCAGGGTGTTGCCAGTGCCGACTTCACGCTGACCCGCTTTGGCCAGATCCTGGCCGAACTCAAACCCCTGGAGGGCAGCAAGCTGGCCCTGGTATCCAACGGCGGCCTGTATGCCAGCAACCCGGATGTGCAGCGCATCGGCAAAAAAGCCGACGACATCCCCGCCGAGGGGCTGGAACGCATCCGCCAGGGCCAGCCCTTTGAGTACCGGGACGCGCAAAACATAGTGCACCTGCTGCAGCCGCTGGCCGTGACCGCCGACACCGCACCCTGGAGCGTGCGGGTGAGCTTTCCGCACAGCGTGGCCACGGCCACCGCCCGCGACCTGCTGGGCTACACCCTGATGGTGGCGCTCATCTGCGCCGTGGCCACCGCGCTGATCCTGGTGGCCGTGGTGTACCGGCTGACCCGGCCACTGCGCTCGCTGAGCCAGGCCATGGCCGGCCTGGCCAGCGCCGATGCCGACCTGGGCATCAAGCTGGAGGTGCAGGGCCACGACGAGCTGGCCACCATCGGTACCGGCTTCAACCAGTTCGTGGCCAAGATCCACACCGTGCTGCGGCGGGTGCACCTCAGCGCCGACAGCGTTGCGGACTCGAGTGCCGAAATCGCCCAGGGCAACCACGACCTGTCGGCCCGCACCGAGCAACAGGCCAGCGCCCTGGAACAGACCGCCGCCTCGATGGAAGAACTCAGCGCCACCGTGCGCCAAAACGCCAGCAGCGCCCAGCAGGCCAACCAGCTGGCGCTGACCGCCTCCACCGTCGCCGCACAGGGCGGCGCGGTGGTCGGCCAGGTGGTGGAGACCATGAAGGGCATCAACGACGCCTCGCGCAAGATCGCCGACATCATTGGCGTGATCGACGGCATTGCCTTCCAGACCAACATCCTGGCGCTCAATGCCGCGGTGGAAGCCGCCCGCGCTGGCGAGCAAGGCCGCGGTTTTGCGGTGGTGGCCAGCGAGGTGCGCAGCCTGGCCGGTCGCTCGGCCGAGGCCGCCAAAGAGATCAAGACCCTGATCAGCGCCAGCGTGGCGCGGGTCGAACAAGGCACGGCCCTGGTAGACCGGGCGGGCACCACCATGACCGAAGTGGCCGACAGCATCCGCCGCGTGACCCACATCATGGGCGAGATCAGCGCCGCCAGCCAGGACCAGGCCCTGGGCGTCACCCAGGTGGGCGAGGCCATTCGGCAAATGGACCAGACCACCCAGCAAAACGCCGCCTTGGTAGAGGAAATGGCCGCTGCCGCCAGCGGCCTGAAAAGCCAGGCGCAAGACCTGGTGCAGACGGTCGCCGTGTTCAAGCTTGGCGGCGACCAAACCCCCGTCCCACGGGTTGCCGCCCGCCCACTTGCCGTCCCCAAGCCCACTGCCCAGCCCCTGCCGGCCCCACCCATCCGCCCTGCCAGCGCCCCGCGCAAAGCAGCGCCCGCCCCGCCCCGCATCGCCGCCGCGCCCGCCAAGGCCCCCACCCGCCAGGCCACGGACGAGAGCGACTGGGAAACCTTTTAATACATTTGCGCAGGCACAGGCAAGCTGAAATCGGGCCGTTTTTTGCTACCATAAAAATAGCTGCTACCGCTTATTGAATCAGCGGTAGCAGCACTTTTTATCGATACTGCCGCCCCGGAGGCCACGGCCATGCATTCCGCTTCAACGCACACCCGCCGCAGCCTGCTGCGCAACCGCCAGGACGGCGGCAAGGTCGAAAACATCGAACTGTTTTTTGACCTGGTTTTCGCATTCGCCATCACCCAGCTCTCGCACGGCCTGCTGGCCGATCTGGGCTGGGACAACAGCCTGCGCATCGGCCTGCTGCTGCTGGCCGTGTGGTGGGTGTGGATCTACACCTCCTGGGTAACCAACTGGCTGGACCCGAACCGCCCGCCGGTGCGCATCGCCCTGTTCGCGCTGATGCTGGCCGGGCTGGTGCTGTCGGCCTCCATCCCGCAGGCGTTTGGCGACAAGGGCTGGGCCTTTGCGCTGGCCTACGTGGTGATGCAGGTGGGCCGCACGCTGTTCTTTTTGTGGGCTGTGCGGGGCGAGCGCGTGGCCATGGTGCGCAACTTCCAGCGCATTGTGGTGTGGATGATGTTGGCCGGCGTGTGCTGGCTGGCGGGTGGCTGGAGCGAAGGGTCGGTCCGCCTGGCCTGGTGGGTGCTGGCCCTGGCGCTGGACACCGGCGGGCCCTGGATGTACTTCTGGGTGCCCGGCCTGGGCCGCTCCAGCCTGCAGGACTGGGACGTGGACGGCAGCCACATGGCCGAGCGCTGCGCCCTGTTTGTGATCATCGCGCTGGGCGAGTCGCTGCTGGTCAGCGGTGCCACCTTTGCCACCCATGCCTGGGACGGCACCAGCCTGGCGGCCTTCATCACCACCTTTGCGGGTACGGTGGCCATGTGGTGGCTGTACTTTGCCATCGGTGCCGAGCAGGGCCACCACAGCATCGTGCATTCCGCGCACACCGGCCGCCAGGCCCGCGTGGCCTATACCTACATGCACATCCTGATCGTGGCCGGCATCATCGTCTGCGCCGTGGCCGACGAGCTGGTGCTGGCCCACCCCGCCCATGCCGACAACCCGGCCATGGTCGCCATCCTGGGCGGCCCGGTGCTGTACCTGCTGGGTACGGCGTTGTTCAAGTGGGTGACCGCTACGCGGGCTTACCCGCCGCTGTCGCACGCCGTGGGGCTGGTGCTGCTGGGCCTGCTGTGCATTCCGGCCAGCCAGCATGCGCTGGACGCGATGGCGCTGTCGGCGGCCACCGCGGGGGTGCTGTGGATCGTGGCCATCTGGGAATCGCGCTCGTTGCGCAAAAAATAAACTAAATAGCCTTCCCGCGCTTATTCCTTCAGCGTGGGAAGCTACTTAAATAATAGCAATCAAAGGGCCTGGCCCAGGCGGGCAATGCCCTCTTCGATCTTCTCTACCCCCACCGTGGCGAAGCTCAGGCGCAGGGTGGACAGGTCGGGGTCGTGGGCAAAAAACGGCGCGCCGGGCACAAAGGCCACCAGCTTCTCGATGGCGCGCTTGGCAAACGCGCCCGCGTCGCGCCCTTCGGTCAGGCGGGCCCAGAAGAACATGCCGCCCTGCGGCGCGTTGAAGGTGATGGCGCCGCCCAACTCGCGTTGCAGGCTGGCGGCCATGACCCGGGCGCGCTCGGCGTAGGTTTTGCGCACCACGGCCAGCGTGCTGTCCAGGCGGTTCAGCGTCAGGTAGTGGGCGGCGGTGGCCTGGGTCAGGTTGCTGGTGTGGGCATCGCTGAACTGCTTGCACATGGTGGCGGCGGCCAGCAGCGCGGGCGGGGCAATCATCCAGCCCACGCGCAGACCGGGGCTCAAAATCTTGCTCATCGAGCCGCAGTGCACCAGCCATTCGCGGCTGCCGGGCACGCCGTCGCTCAGGGCCAGCATGCTGGGCGGCGGCGGCTGGTCAAAGTACAGCTCGCCGTAGGGGTCGTCTTCGACCACCAGCGTCTGGGTGCGCACCGCAATTTCCAGAATGCGTTTGCGCCGCTCCAGGCTCAGCGTGGCACCGCTGGGGTTGCCGAAGGTGGGGATCAGGTAGACCAGCTTCGGCTGGTGTTCGTCGATAAGCTTTTCCAGCGCGTCCACGTCCACGCCGTTGGCGTCGATGGGTGCGCTGATGATGTGCGCGCCGTACAGGCGAAAGCACTGGATGGTGGCCAGAAAGGTGGGCCCTTCGACGATGACTTTGTCGCCGGGGTTGATCATGGTCTTGCCCACCAGGTCCAGCGCCTGCTGGCTACCGGTGGTGACGATCAGGCCGTCCGGGGCCACGGTGGCACCCTTGTTCGCCATGAAGCGGCTGAGCTGCTCGCGCAGCGGGTTGAAGCCCTCTGTGGCACCGTATTGCAGCACCGGGCCGGGGTTGGTGGCCAGCACGGCGGCGGTGGAGGCGGCAATGCCCTCCACATCGAACAGCGCCGGGTCGGGGAAGCCGCCCGCAAAACTGATGATGCCGGGCGTGCCCAGCAGCTTGAAGAGTTCGCGGATGGCGGAGGTTTCGACGTTTTGGAGGCGGTCGGCAAACGGCAGGGAAACAGGCAAGGACATAGGGATTTACTCGCTTTCGGGGGTGCATTGTCGCCAATCTGCGCGCCGCCGCTCCAGACGGTTGAAATGCGGGGTTTACATACCCAAAATCGCCCCATAAATCGTTCAGAATGGGGTTCGATGTAACCAATTAATTCAAACCCAAACCACAGGACGCTCCATGCCCGACATCGCCGTATTTTTCCAAACGGTCAAGTTGCCCGTCATGTCCGAGGTCGGCCATGCGCTGATCCGCACGCTGAACGACGAGGACGCCACCGGAGCGCAGGTGGCGGCCATCATCGCCAAGGACTCCACGCTCACCGCCAAGCTGCTGCGGCTGGCCAATAGCGCCAGTTTTGGCCTGAGCCGCAGCGTGAGCTCGGTGGGCGATGCCATCAGCCTGGTGGGCATGGGCCGGGTGCGCACGCTGGGCCTGGCCGCGTCCATGGACGGTGCGTTTCCGGTGGTCGATGGCTTGAGCCGTACCGACTTCTGGCACAGCTGCATGGTCAGCGCGGGCTATGCGCAGTGGCTGGCGGCCCACCTGGGGCTGGACGGCAGCGAAGCCTGGCTGGCCAGCATGATGGTGCGCCTGGGCGAGCTGATGATTGCCCAGGTGCAGCCCGCCAGCCTGGCCGAGATTGAAAAACTGCCGCACCAGCCCGGTGGCCGCTGGGAGCGCGAAACCAAGCTCACCGGCTTCAGCGAAGGCCAGATCACCGCCGAGCTGGCACGCCGCTGGAACTTCCCCGCCGAGATCGTGCGGGCACTTGACACCAGCTCCGAGCCCCTGGAAGCCAAGCCCTTCAACCGCCTGGGCGGCATCGTCCACCTGGCCATGCTGCTGGCCGACATGCCCCCCGGCGGCCCCGAAATGCTGGACGCACTGCCCGAAGAGGTGGTGAAGAAGCTGCAACTCAACCCCGAGTGGATGCGCGCCAAGTTCCCGCTTCCCGACTCATTCATCCAAGTCAATTGATCTGGGGCATCATCCCGGCATGAAACGCGACGCTATTGCCGGATTTTTTGCCACCCTCCAGGCCGCCAACCCGATGCCGGTGACCGAGCTGGAGTACACCAGTGTGTTCGAGCTTCTCACCGCCGTGCTGCTGTCGGCCCAGGCCACCGACGTGGGGGTCAACAAGGCCACCCGCCGTCTGTTCCCCGTGGCCCACACGCCCCAGGCCATTCTGGACCTGGGACTGGACGGGCTGGAGGGCTATATCAAGACCATCGGCCTGTACCACAGCAAGGCCAAACACCTGCTGCAAACCTGCCAGATGCTGGTGCAACTGCACGGCGGCCAGGTGCCACGCACCCGCGAGGCGCTGGAGGCCCTGCCCGGCGTGGGCCGCAAGACCGCCAACGTGGTGCTCAACGTGGCTTTTGGCGAGCCCACCATGGCGGTGGATACGCACATCTTTCGCCTGGGCAACCGCACCGGGCTGGCCCCGGGCAAGACCCCGGCGGAGGTGGAAAAAGGCTTGTTGAAGCGCATTCCACCTGAATACCTGGTGGACGCACACCATTGGCTGATCCTGCATGGCCGCTACATATGCCAGGCCCGCAAGCCGCTGTGTTGGCAGTGCGGCGTGGCCCAGTTCTGCGACTTTCAGCCCAAGACGGCGGCGGAGGCGGGTACGGCGGCGGGCTGAGTTTCAAACAGCAGCAGCATCAGCCAGCCGTCGCTGTACGAGGTTTCAAATACCTGGAACCAGCGGCCATCGCACATGTCCACCAAAAAATTGCGCTGCGGCTGGCTGCGCCGCTTGCCGTCTGCCGCCCGCAGCCAGGCTTCGATGTCGTCGGTGGCAATGCGCGGACCGACCCGGTGGGTATAGCTATGGCGGACTACGTCGGCAAAACTCATGGCATCGGGTGGCACGGCAAACATCTGTAGAAAAGCCTTGTTGGCCACTGCCAGCCGGTCCGACGGGTCAAACAAGGCAAACGGGGCTTCGGATATTTCCAGGCCGGCCAGCAGCTGCGTCACCCGCAGCGGGTCGCCCAAGGCCGCCGGGGTGCTATAGCTGGGACGGGTGGGTACCGGCAATAACGCACCGGGCTGGCTGGGGGTGTCTTCGCCCAACGCCACCACGCAGTCGCGCCCCCGGTGTTTGGCGCGGTACAGCATTTGGTCGGCCAGGCGCAGCCAGGCCTCCACGGTGGGCACGTCGGCGGTGAGCTCGGCCACGCCAAAGCTGGCAGTGACCAGCACGCCGTCCAGCAGCGGCTGGTCGTGCAGATTGCGGCGCAGGCGGTCCAGCACCTCGCGGGCGTCGCTGGCCGAGGTCATGGACAGCAGCAGACCAAACTCTTCTCCACCGTAGCGGCCACAGACATCGGTTTCCCGCAGCACGCGTTGCAGGGCGGCGGCAAAGCGGCTGATGGCCTGGTCGCCCGCAGCGTGGCCGTACAGGTCGTTGATGCGCTTGAAGTGGTCCAGGTCAGCCATCACCAGCACGGCCGGCTGGTTCTGGCGGCGAAACCGGGCAAACTCGGCGCGCACCAGCAGTTCCCAATGGCTGCGGTTGTACAGGCCCGACAAGCCGTCGTGCTGGCTCTGGTGTTCCAGTGCCCGGCTTTGTTGCTTCAGCCGGTGGATAGCCCTGCGCGCTATCAGGCTGATCAAAATCGGCTGGCACACCAGCAGCGGCAGGCAGGCCAGCAGGGTCCAGCGGGTGGCGTCCAGCTGCAGGTGCAGGCCCAAAAAGGCCACGCCCAGAGCCACCCCCAAGGCCTGCAAGACCAGGCCGCGCACCACCAGGCGCACCCCGCCCCCGGCCATGGAGTCCATGCTCAACAAGCTGACCGCCAGCACGCTGGGCAGCAGGTTGAACTGCATCAGCACCATCCACACGCCGCCCAGAAAGTGGTCGACCAACAGGTTGCAGCGCTCGGCCTCGCGCGGGTTGGGCGAACGCCGCGCCAGCCACCACGCCACATGCGGCCCCACAAAGCAGTGCAGGGCCGGGCCCAGCCACATCCACGCAGGCGCAGCGATCTGGACCAGGACCGCAGCGATCATCACAAACCCCAATGCCAGCCCGACCATGCGCGAGTAATAGCTGCGGCGTGCGAAACCCAGGTGGTTTTGCAATGCCTCCTGCGCCGGTTCACGGGTCACGGTGGGCATGGTCTGGGCTACCTCAGGGCCCGGTATCGGCACGCCGGCCGACCAACCATTGCTCCAGCCCATCGGCGGGCAGCGGGCGGGCGTACAAATATCCCTGCTGCACCCGGCAACCGCGGGCGGTCAGAAATTCGGCCTGCATGGCGGTTTCCACCCCTTCGGCCACCACCGTCAGGTCCAGGCCGTCGCCGATGCGCAGCACGGTGTTGGTCAGCGCGCGGGCGGCGGCGTTGTCGGCCAGGTCCTGCACAAAGCTCTTGTCCAGCTTGAGCTCATGGATCGGCAGGCGGTGCAGATAGCCCAGCGAAGAATAGCCGGTGCCAAAGTCGTCCAGCGACAGGTGCACGCCCAGGGCATGTACCGCGTCGATGGTGGCGGGCACACCGGCGGTGGTGTCCATGACCACGCTTTCGGTCATCTCCAGCGTCAAATCTTGCGGGCACAGGCCGTGCTGGCGCAGCAAGTCGGCCACCAGCGCGGGAAGACCGGGGTTTTGGAAGTTGCGGGCCGACAGGTTGACCGCCACCCGGGGCACGGCCACGCCACGGGCGCGCCAGTCGGCCATCTGGCGGCAGGCTTCCCCCAGGCCCCAGCGGCTGAGTTCGTCGATCAGCCCGCATTCTTCGGCCAGCGGGATGAACTGGTCGGGCGGCACCGCGCCGCGGCGCGGATGCTGCCAGCGCGCCAAAGCCTCCACCCCGTAGAGCACCGAGCCCGCCGGGCCGCTGACCTGCGGCTGGTAGTGCAGCTGCAACTGCCCCAGGCGCAATGCTTCGCGCAGATCGGCCTCCAGCGACAGGCGCTCCAGCGTGCGGCGGTTCATGGCGTCGTTGAAAAAGCGCAGGCAGCCGCGCCCATCGTGCTTGGCCTGGTGCATGGCCAGATCGGCCTGGCGCAGCAAGGTGTCGAAGTCGTGCCCGTCTTCGGGGAACATGGCCACGCCCACGCTGGCATTGGGGTGCACGGTGACACCCGAGGGCAGCACCAGCGGCGCGGCAATGGCGGCCAACAGGCGCTCGGCGGCCAGGGCGGCTTCCTCGGTGCTGCACCCGGTCAGTACCGCCACAAACTCGTCGCCCGCCTGGCGGCCCACCAGGTCGCGGCCCCGCACCTCCAGGCTGAGCCGGTTGGCAATTTCGCTCAACAGCACGTCGCCTGCGCCATGGCCCTGCTCTTCGTTGACGTGTTTGAAGCGGTCGATATTGATAAACAACAGGGCCAGCGGCTCTTGGGAGCGCAGGGCCTCGGCGACCGCCCGCTCGGCCTTGGTGCGCAGCATCTTGCGGTTGGGCAGACTGGTCAGCGCATCGAAAAAAGCCAGGTGGTGGATGTGCGCGCGTGCCTCTTCGCGCTCCATGGCCAACGCGCACAGGTGCAGGCTCACATCCACCAGCCGCTGGTGAAATGCGTCGGGGCCACGCCGGGTGCGGTAGTAAAACGCAAAGGTTCCCAGCACCCGGCCATCGTGGGCCTTGATGGGGCTGGACCAGCAGGCCAACAGGCCATACGGCAGGATCAAATGGGTGAACGGGGCCCACAGCGGATCGGTGGCAATGTCGGTCACCGTCACCGGATCGCCCCGCCAGGCGGCGGTCCCGCACGAGCCCACGGCAGGGCCGATGCAGAGACCGGCAATCGCATTGGATAGTTCGACCGGCAGGCTGGGGCCAGCCAAGGGCTGTAGCTGCCCCTGGGCGTCCACCGCCAGAATGGAGGCCACCACCTCGGGGGCGATGCGCTCCACCTCGCGGCAGACCAGGGCCATCAATTGCGCCAAGGGCAGCTCTTCGGCCATGGCGTGCAGCAGCTTGTACTGCAACACCTCGTGCATTTTGGTCAGGGTGATGTCGGCCAGCACGCCCACCACGCCGTTGAAGCGGCCCTCGGCATCGAACAGCGGATTGGCCACCACCGACACCCACAGCGGCCGCCCGGCCTTGGTGTAGAGCAGGATGTCGGCGCGCCCCCCGCCGGGCTGCTTCAATTCGCGCTTGATGCGCTCCACAACCTGCATATCGGTATGCGGCCCCGACAAGGAGGCGCTGACGGTGCGGCCCAGTACCTCGTCCAAGGTGTAGCCAAACATGCTGGTGAAGCCCGCATTGGCATAGGTGATGCGGGTGTCGGGTCCACCCACGATGAAAGCGTTGTGGCTTTGGCTGACCACCTCCAGCAACTGGCGCACGGAGTCTTGTGGCACCAGCCCATAGACACCGCCTGCCGGGTTGGCCTCTGGATCGATCAGCGCGAGCAGACGTGAAATGGGCATGGCCGCATTGTGAAAGTATTCAATCCAGTTTACCAACCAGCATGCGCGATAGCGGACAAGTTTGGGCGGCTACTCACCACGCAAACCCTTGGCATGCCGCGGGCCACCCGGCCACCACACACGCCAATAGTTAAGCATCAAATTAGCCTCTCACGACCATCCCATCAGCACAAGAAGCTATAAATTAAATAGCATCCACGCCGGCGGACGCAAAACTTGCCATCTCGGCCAGCACCAGGCAGGCCGACTGCAGCAGCGGCCAGGCCAGTGCCGCGCCCGAGCCCTCGCCCAGCCGCAGCCCGATGTCGAGCAGGGGTTGCGCACCCAGGTGGTGCAGCAGTTGGCTGTGGCCGCGCTCGCCCGAGCGGTGGGCAAACACGCAGCGTTGCAGCACCAGCGGCTGCAGGGCATGCGCCACCATCACTACGGCGGTGGTGATGAAGCCGTCCACCACCACCACCCGCCGCTCCTGGGCCGCCTGCAGCACCGCGCCCAGCATGGTGGCCATCTCGAAGCCGCCAAACACCTCCATCGCGTGCAACGGGTCTTTGACCGCCGCATGGCGCTCCAGCACCCGGGTCAGCACCGCCACTTTGCGCTCCAGGCCCGCCGTGTCCAGCCCGGTGCCCGCGCCGGTGCACTCGGCAACGGACAAGCCGGTCAGCCGCGCCATTAGCAGCGACGCGGCCGAGGTATTGCCAATGCCCATTTCGCCCAGCAACAGCACATTGCCGGGCAAACCCTTGACGATGGCACGGCCCTGGGCAACCGCGCGCTCGCAATCCAGCGCATCCATGGCCGGCCCGTCGAGGCTGTCGGCCGTGCCGTAGGCGATCTTGTAGTCCAACAGGCCCGGGCGTGGCGTGAAGTCGTGGCGCACGCCGCAGTCGACCACCGTCAGGGCCAAGCCGTGCTGGCGCGCCAGCACACTCACGCAGGCACCGCCCGCCAGAAAGTTCTCTACCATCTGCCAGGTCACATCGCTGGGATACGCCGAGACGCCGCGCGCCGCCAGGCCATGGTCGCCCGCAAACACCACCAGCTGCGGCTGCACCAATTGGGGGGCCTCTGTGCCCAAAATTTCACCCAACTGCAGGGCCAATGCCTCCAGGCCGCCAAGCGATCCGACGGGCTTGGTCTTTTGGTCCAACTTGGTTTGCAGGGCCTGGCGCAGGGCGGGATGGGACAGATCGGACAAGGTCATACAAGGGGCTCGTGGTTCGGCATAAAAGTCCCGGACGTTACATGAAAAAACAGGTATTACCCCGCCTAATAGTGCCGCTGGTATAAGAATTGCATCTGCTTCCAAAGCGCTATTAAGGGCAAACACCAGCAAGCATGCACCATTCTGGAACCTAGAATTTGTAGGTTATTGTGTACAGGCTCCGCCACTTTTCGTAACTGAATTACCAGGAAATATCGATGAAAAAAATTGTTCTGACCTTCGCACTGACCGCACTGGCTGCCGCCGCATTCGCCCAGGGCAAAGACCTGAAAGTGGCCATCGACCCGACCTACGAACCCTTCACCTTCAAGACCGCCGATGGCAAGCCCACCGGTTTTGACGTGGACATCGCCAACGCCCTGTGCGAGCAGATCAAACGCAAATGCGTGTTTGTCGAACAGGTGTGGGACAGCATGATCCCCGGCCTGCAGGCCAAAAAATACGACGCCATCATCAGCTCGATGTCCATCACCGAAGACCGCCTCAAAGTGGTGGACTTCACCAACAAGTACTACAACACCCCCAGCAAGATCGTCGTCAAGAACGACATCAAGTTCACCGATCTGGCTTCGCTCAAGGGCAAGAAAATCGGCGTGCTCAAAGGCAGCACCCAAGAAAAATACGCCAATGGCGAGCTGAAAAAGGTGGGCGTGGTCGTCACCCCTTACGAAGCCCAGGACCAGGTCTACCTGGACATCAAATCGGGCCGCCTGGACGGTACCGTGGCCGACATCGTGGAAGTCACCGGTGGCTTCTTGAGCAAGCCCGAAGGCAAGGACTACAAGTCGGTGGGCGAAGAGCTGTACATCCCCAAATACTTCGGCGGTGGTGCCGGTGTGGCGATCCGCAAGGGCGACAAGGCCCTGAAGGACGAGCTGAACACGGCAATCGCCGCCATCCGCGCCAACGGCACCTACAAAACCCTGAACGACAAGTACTTCAAATTTGACGTTTACGGTGCCAAGTAAGCCTTAGCCTCAGTACCAGGCTCAGCGCCGTGGTCAGGTTGTACCGCAACCGCCACGGCTTGTTTTTTTCTTCCCGGGATACTCCACTTGAACGATTACTACTGGTCCATTTTGAACGGCGCGGTGCTGACCGTCGGGGTGTCCCTGGCCGCCTTGGCGGTATCTGTTGTGCTGGGCCTGATCGGGGCTGCGGCCAAGTTGTCGGGCCGCCCGCTGCTGGTGATTCCCGCCACCGTCTACACCACCATCATCCGCGGCATTCCAGACCTGGTGCTGATGCTGCTGGTGTTCTACGGGGGCACGATCGGCGTGAATGCGCTGCTGGAGATGGCGGGCAGCGAAGCCACCCTCGACCTGAACCCATTTTTTGCCGGTGTCTTTACGCTCGGCTTCATCTACGGTGCCTACATGACCGAGACGTTTCGCGGCGCCATCATGGCCATTCCACGCGGCCAGTTTGAAGCCGCCGCCGCCTTTGGCATGGCCCCCCGGCAAACGTTCATGCGCATCACCGCACCGCAAATGGTGCGCTACGCCCTGCCCGGCTTCACCAACAACTGGCTGGTGCTGATCAAGTCCACCGCGCTGGTCAGCCTGATCGGCCTGCAGGAAATGACCTACCTGGCCAAGCAGGCCAGTGCCGCCACCCGGTCGCCCTTTGCCTACCTGCTGTTTGCGGGCGGGCTGTTTCTCATCTTCACCTGGGCCTCGCTGGCCGTGCTGCGCAAGCTCAACGCACGCTACAGCCTGGGCACCAAACGGATCGCGTTTTAACCATGAACTGGGAAGTCATATTCAGTGCCGACAGCCTGGCCATGTTTGGCGAGGGCATTGTCACCACGCTAACCCTGCTGTTTGCGTCCGTGGCCATCGGGGCCGTGCTGGCCGTGGCGTTTGCCCTGGCACTCACCAGCAACAACAAGGTTCTGGCTGGCATCGTGGGGGCCTACACCTTCGTGGTGCGCGGCACGCCGCTGCTGATCCAGGTGTACCTGATCTACTACGGCCTGGCCCAGCTCGAGTGGGTCCAGGCCCATTGGGACACCGTCTGGCCCTTGGTGTACTTCAAGAACGCCTTCTTCTGCGCCCTGCTGGCGTTTGCACTCAACACCGCAGGCTACACCGCCGAGATGCTGGCCGGGTCGATCCGCGAGACCAACGCAGGCGAGATCGAAGCCGCCCAGTCGCTGGGCATGAGCCGCTTCAAGATCCTGCTGCGCGTGGTGTTGCCCAGCGCCATGCGCCGCACCCTGCCCGCCTACAGCAACGAGGTGGTGATGATGCTGCAAAGCACCAGCCTGGCCAGCGCCGTGCCGGGCCTGCTGGACATCACCGCTGCCGCCAGCCGCATCTACTCCGACTTCTACCTGCCGTTTGAAGCCTATCTGTTTGCCGCCGCCCTGTACCTCATTGGCACCTTCGCCCTGATCGCCCTGTTCCGGCTGGCCGAAAAGCACTTTCTGGCCTACCTGGCTCCGCGCAAACACTGACCATCTATGTACCGTACCGACCACCTCCTGCGCAGCCAAAGCATTGGCAGCCAGAAGACCCTGAGCAGCTTCCATTTCGGCACCCCGGGTGCCCGCCCCAAGGTCTACATCCAGGCCAGCCTGCATGCCGAAGAGCTGCCCGGCATGCTGGCCGCCTACCACCTGCGCCGCCTGCTGGAGCAGGCCGAGGCACTCGGCCAGATCCAGGGCGAAATCATCCTGGTGCCGATGGCCAACCCCATCGGGCAGGCGCAGCGGGTGGACCACAAGCCCATGGGCCGCTTCGACCTGAACACCTCCGAAAACTTCAACCGCCACTTCCCCGACCTGTGCGCCGCTGTACTGCCACTGGTCGAAGGTAAGCTGGGTTCGGATGCTGCCGCCAACGTGGCCACCATCCGCGCGGCCATGGCCGCGCATCTGGATGCATGGCAGCCCGAGACCGAACTGGCCAGCCAGCGCAAGCATCTGGTCGGCATGGCTTTTGATGCGGACGTGGTACTCGACCTGCACTGCGACTGCGAAGCCGTGATGCACCTCTACACCGAAACACCCTGCTGGCCCGCCATGGAGCCGCTGGCCCGCCTGCTGGGCGCGCAGGCCGTGCTGCTGGCCAAAAACTCGGGCGGCCTGTCGTTTGACGAAAGCATGTCCGGCCCCTGGTGGCAACTGGCCGAAAAGCTGCCCTACCCCATTCCCCAGGCCTGTGCCAGCACCACGGTGGAACTGCGCGGCGAAGGCGATGTCAGCCACGCCCTGGGCCGCGCCGATGCCAATGCGATTTTTGGCTATCTGCAGCACCTGGGCGCAGTGGCTGGCGAGCCACCGGCCCTGCCCGAACTGGCCTGTGCCGCCACGCCCCTGGCCGGTGCGCAGTTTGTGAAATCGCCGGTGCCCGGCCTGCTGGTGTTTGCCGCGAAGCCGGGCGACCGCCTGGCCCTGGGCGAACTGGTGGCCGAAATCATCGACCCCGTCAGCGGCACGGTGCACGCCTTGCGCGCCGAAGTACCCGGCGTGGTGTACGCCCGTACCACCGAGCGCTACGCCACGCCTGGCGACGACCTGGCCAATATCGCGGGCAGCGTGCCCTTTCGCACCGGCAACCTGCTGGGCGCTTGAACTTTTTTGAATGCAGAACCTATGACCACCCAGCCCCTCAAACTCCAGGCCATCGACATCCACAAAAAGTTTGGCTCCAACGAAGTGCTCAAGGGTGTCTCGCTGGAAGCCCGTGCGGGCGATGTGATCAGCATCATCGGCAGCTCCGGCTCCGGCAAGAGCACGTTTTTGCGCTGCATGAACCTGCTGGAAAAGCCCAATGCGGGCCGCATCATCGTGGCCGGTGAAGAGCTCAAGCTGGTGGCCGACAAAAACGGCGAGCTGGTCGCTGCCGAGGCCAAGCAGCTGCAGCGCATGCGCACCAAGCTGGCCATGGTGTTCCAGCACTTCAACCTGTGGGCCCACATGACGGTGCTGCAAAACATCATCGAAGCCCCCATCCACGTGCTGGGCGTGCCCCGGGACGAGGCCATCGCCCGCGCCCGCAAGTACCTCAAGCTGGTCGATCTGGGCCAGAAAGAAGACGCCTACCCCGCCCACATGAGCGGCGGCCAGCAGCAGCGCGTGGCCATCGCCCGCTCGCTGGCCATCGAGCCCGAGGTCATGCTGTTCGATGAGCCCACCAGCGCCCTGGACCCCGAGCTGGTGTCCGAAGTGCTGCGCGTGATGCAGACCCTGGCCCAGGAAGGCCGCACCATGGTGGTGGTGACCCACGAAATGGGCTTCGCCCGCGAGGTGGCCAACCACCTGATCTTCCTGCACAAGGGCTGCATCGAAGAACAAGGCGTGCCCCGCGAGGTGCTGACCCAGCCCAAGAGCGAGCGCTTGCAGCAGTTTTTGTCGGGCAGTTTGAAGTAACCGCTATTCGGTGCCAAATCAGCCTCTAGCGCTTATGTATTGGGCATGAGAAGCTATCAATAATATAGCGATTTCGCAGACCATCCGGTCATGAAGCGCCGGGCCTGCGCCGCGTCCATGGGCTGGGCAATCCAGTAACCCTGGGCCTGGGCGCAGCCCATGCGGCGCAGCAGGTCAAACTGGGCGGCGGTTTCCACCCCTTCGGCGGTGGTTTCCAGGTGCAGCGCCTGGGCCAGCTGGACGATGGTTTGCACGATGGCCGCAGCACTGGTGTCGCCGCCAGCGCGGTCCAGAATGCTGACAAACGAGCGGTCGATCTTGAGCTTGTCCAGCGGAAAGCTGCGCAGGTAGGCCAGGCTGGAATAGCCAGTGCCGAAATCGTCCAGCGCCACCCGCACCCCCTTGCCGCGCAGCGCGTGCAACACCTCCAACACGGCCTGGCTGTCGTGCATCAGGGTGGATTCGGTGATCTCCAGCTCCAGCCGGGCGCTGGGCAGGCCGCTGTGCTGCAAGGCGCTGTCCACCACCGCCAGCACATCGGCATTGCCAAACTGCACGGCCGACAAGTTGACCGCCACCCGCAGATGGGTGGGCCAGCCCGCCGCGTCCATGCAGGCCTGGCGCAGCACCCACGCCCCCAGCGGCACGATCAGCCCGCTTTCTTCGGCCACGGCAATGAATTCCAGCGGCGACACCAGGCCGCGCAACGGGTGCTGCCAGCGCACCAGCGCCTCAAAGCCCAGCAGCGCACCGCTGGCCAGGTCCGCCTGCGGCTGGTAGTGCAGCACAAACTCGCCACGCTGCAAGGCCAGACCCAGGTCGCTCAGCAGCGCCAAATGCTGCTGGGCGTGCAGGGCCAGGGCGGGCTCGAAAAACCGCAGCCGGTGGCGACCGGCGGCCTTGGCGGCATACAAGGCCATGTCGCAGACCTTCAGCAACTGCTCGGCGGTGTCGGCATCGGTGGGCGCAAAACCTACGCCGATACTGGCCTGCACCGCAATGCGGTGGCCGTCGGCCACCCACGGCTGGGCCAGCGCGGCTTGAAGTTGACTCCCCAGACGCTCTGCCTGGGCGCGCTCCAGCAGGCCCGGCACCAGCACGGCAAATTCATCGCCGCCCAGCCGGGCCAGCAAGGCCAGCGGGTCCGCTACCGCCTGCAGGCGCAGGGCCACGGTTTGCAGCAACTGGTCGCCCACGGCATGGCCCAGCGAGTCGTTGACGGTCTTGAAGTTGTCCAGGTCCAGCAGCAGCAAGGTGCATGCCCCCCCGGTGAGGGCGGGTGCGAAATAGTCCGCCAGCCGTTTGCCGAACTGGTAGCGGTTGGCCAGCCCGGTCAGGGTGTCGATATGCGCCAGGCGGGCCATTTCCAGCTCGCGCTGGCGGGTGGCGGTGACATCGGAGCCCACGCCACGCCAGCCCTG
This sequence comes from Rhodoferax sp. WC2427, assembly GCF_040822085.1. NCBI lineage: Bacteria > Pseudomonadati > Pseudomonadota > Betaproteobacteria > Burkholderiales > Comamonadaceae > Rhodoferax > Rhodoferax sp. WC2427. The sequence goes on from NZ_CP162006.1 coordinate 2,957,706, forward strand.
CCAGCGGCCCGCACTGTCGTGCAAGGGTTTGGCGGTCAGCGACCACCACTGCAGCTGCCCGCCGACCCGCGCGGGCACCAATATGCCGCGAAACGGCTGCTGCTGCGCCAGGCATTTCTCCAGCGCCAGGAACATCGCTGCATGCGCGGGCACCATCTGCGGCGACAGGGACGCCATGCGTTGCACCAAATGCTGGCCTTGCAGCTCGCTGGGGGACACGCCCATGGCCTGCGCCAGGCGCTGGGACACATGGCGCAGACTGCCCTGGTGGTCGGTCTCCCACAGCCAGTCGCTGGCGTGCTCTTCGAAGTCGTTCAGCAGCAGGCCGACGAGCTGGTTCTGGCGCTCGATCTCGGCTTCGAACTTCAGGCCGTTGAGGAACATGCGCGAGGTCAGCAAAGTGGTGCTCCAGACCACCAGCGCGTAAAACGCCAGCAAGCCCGTGAGGTAGGTGTAGACCGCTTCCGCGCGGCTGGAAAACAGCACCGCCAGGCCCGCGCACAAAATACAGGACCACAAAATGGAAGCCTGTGGCAGGCAGCTGTACATCCAGCTCCCCATGCCGATGAAAGCCGCCAACACCGACGTGAGCAGCAAGCGGCCATCGCCATCGGCCGCGGTGTACAAATAGCCCGCCATCGACACAAACGCCAGCGCCGAAGCTGCAATGCCCGTCACCAGCAGCCGCACCGCGCGCAGGGACACGGGGGTCGACGGCAGCACCGCCCGGCGCGCCCACCACAGCCCGGCATTGCCCAGCGCGATGGCCGACACCAGCAGTGTCCAGCCCGCCACCACCCAGGAGTCCAACAGGCCCCAGAACACCGAGGCCAGCACCAGGGCACTGATGGTGTTGCCGATGCTGCTCAAGGGCAGTTGCCGCACCACGGCGTGGAACTGGCGGCCCCGATGGATAGCCGCCTGCTCGGCAGATGCAGCAGGGTCGCGCCAACAGCTCATCAGCCAGTCGGCGAACGGGAAACTAGGCATACACGTAAATCATGATGGCCCAGTGTAAACAGCTAAAGGCGAATTAATCCATCTAAAAAATGCGCTTGAAAATGTATACCAACATAGTCCGCCAAGCCGTCAAACACCGTGTCCAGCGTGGGCACCGTGGCCCCGAACAGGGCCTGCAGCGCGGCCGGGTCTTCCAGCAGGCCGTGCAGGTACAGGCCCAGCACATTGCCCGCCGCGTTCTGCCAGGCCAGGCCGTCGGGTAGCACCGCCCGCGCCACGTCCCCGCCCCGGGCCATGGCCGCGTGCTGCTGGGTCTGGCCATGGTGGATTTCATAGCCCGCCACCGCCACCCCGGCCAGCGCGGCCCACGGACCGGTCATCTCGGGGGCGAAGCGGGTGTGCCGGTGCTGCACGGTCTTTTGCACTTCAAACTGGGTGACCAGCGGCAGCAGGCCCAGGCCGGGCGCGTTGCCATCGATGCCGTGCAGGTCGATCAGCGCCTCACCCAGCATCTGCAGGCCGCCGCAGATGCCCAGCACTGTGCCGCCGCGCGCCGCGTGCGCGGTGATGGCGGCATCCAGCCCCTGCTGGCGCAGCCAGGCCAGGTCGCCACTGGTGTGCTTGGAGCCGGGCAGGATGACCCAGTCGGCCCCCGCCAGATCTGCCGGGCTGCGCGCCCAGACCAGGCGCACGCCGGGCACGTTTTTCAGTGGCTGGAACTCGTCCAGGTTGCTGATGCGCGGGTAGGCCACCACGGCGATAGTGCGGGTGACGGTGCCCGTCGCGCGGCTGCGGTCATCGAACACGCCGTCTTCCTCGGGCAGGCCATGCTGCCACCACATCGGCAGCGTGGCCACGGTGGGCACGCCGGTCAGGTCTTGCAGCATCTGCGGGCCGGGGGCCAGCAGGGCTGCATCGCCGCGGAACTTGTTCAGCACAAAGCCGTGCAGCAGCGCCCGGTCCTCGGGCGGCAGCAGCGCCCAGGTGCCATACAGATGGGCGAACGCGCCGCCCCGGTCGATATCGGTGACCAGCAGGCAGCGGGCATCGGCATGCCGGGCCACGCGCATGTTGACGATGTCGCTGCTGCTGAGGTTAATCTCGGCGGGCGAGCCCGCGCCCTCGATCACCACCACGTCGTATTCGGCGCGCAAATCATCCAGCGCCTGGGCCACCACCGGCCAGACCCGGGCGCTGCGGCTGCGCCAGTCCATGCCGGTCAGCTCTGCATTGACTTCGCCCAGCAGCACCACCTGGCTGTGCGTGTCGCGCTCGGGCTTGAGTAGCAGCGGATTCATGCGCACCTCGGGCACGGCGCGCGCCGCCAGCGCCTGGAAATACTGGGCGCTGCCGATCTCGCCACCGCCAAAAAAGGCCCCCACGCTTGTCACTTCGTGTACTGCGCTGCCCCCCGATGGGGGCGTGCCTTGCTTGGGGCGGCCCTGCGCGGCGGCAACCACCCTGGCGTTGTTGCTCATGTTCTGCGCCTTGAACGGCGCAACCTTCAGGCCCTGGCGGGCGTAGTAGCGGCACAGCGCGGTGGTCAGCCAGCTTTTGCCAGCGCCGCTGGTGGTGCCCAGCACCATGGTGCAAGCAGCGAGGGTCATGCCAAGGGGTGGTTCATACACGCATCCAAAAAATAAAAAGATTTATAAAAAATAGCGGCCTTGTGCTGTCTGGACAAGCACGAGAAGCTACTAATTCAATAGCAAAAAACCCGATGGTACCGGCAGGCATCTCCCGCTTTGCCCACTGACACAGGCTTGCCACATCAAAAGAACAGAATTTTCACCTACCCCACCCCTCCTCCAAGACAAGGACTCCCCATGACCGCCATCGACCGCCGCTCTCTTCTCCGTGGGGCCGCCGGAGTGGGGCTGACCGCCGTCTTCCCCGACAGCATCCAGAAGGCCCTGGCCATCCCTGCCAACGCGGTGACCGGCACCCTCCAGGACGTGCAGCACATTGTGGTGCTGATGCAGGAGAACCGCTCTTTTGACCACTACTTCGGCACGCTGCGCGGCGTGCGCGGTTTCAGCGACCCGCGCGCGGTGCGCCTGTACGGCTCGGGCAATTCGGTGTTCGAGCAGCCCAACCAGAACGGTGCGGGTGTGACGCAAACGCCCGCCACCGTGCTGCCCTTCCGCCCCGCCGGTGCCGACCTGGGCCTGGCGTTTCTGGCCGACCTGGCCCATTCCTGGAAAGACGCGCACGGGGCCTGGAACGGCGGCCGCTACGACAAATGGGTGCAGAACAAAACCAGCAAAACCATGGGCTACCTGCAGCGCAGCGACATCCCCTACTACTTTGCGCTGGCCGATGCCTTCACCGTGTGCGATGCCTACCACTGCTCCATCATGGCCTCCACCGACCCGAACCGCTACTACCTGTGGAGCGGCTGGTCGGGCCAGAACGGCACGCTGAGCGCCGATGGCGCGGCCACCGGCAGCACCCCCGGCAAGGTGGTGCTGGGCAGCAACGGCAACGGTGCTGCGCCCTACGGCCCGGTGGTCACCAATGCCGAGGCGGGCTACAACTGGCGCACCTACCCCGAACGGCTGCAAAGCGCCGGGGTGAGCTGGAAGATCTACCAGGACATCGGCGTGGGCCTGACCGCCGCGGGCTACTGGGGCTGGACCGGCCAGCCCTACATCGGCAACTACGGCGACAACTCGCTGCTGTACTTCCAGCAGTACCAGAACGCCCAGCCCGGCGAGCCGCTGTACGAGCGCGCCCGCACCGGCACCAACATCTACAACAACGGCGCATTCAACAACGGCGCGCTGTTCGACCAGCTGCGCAGCGACGTGCTGAACAACACCCTGCCCCAGGTGTCGTGGATTGCCGCGCCCGAGGCCTATACCGAGCACCCCAATTGGCCCACCAACTACGGCGCCTGGTACGTCAACAACGTGCTGGCTGCGCTGACCGCCAACCCCGCCGTCTGGGCCAGCACCGTGCTGATCATTTGCTACGACGAAAACGACGGCTTCTTCGACCACGTGGTGCCGCCCACCCCGCCGATGACGGCCGCACAGGGCCTGTCCACCGTCAGCACCGCCAATGAAATCTACCCCGGCAACGGCAGCGCCACCTACCCCGCCGGGCCTTACGGCCTGGGCGCGCGGGTGCCGATGCTGGTGGTGTCGCCCTGGAGCAAGGGCGGCTGGGTCAACTCCCAGGTGTTTGACCACACCTCCATCGTCCAATTCATCGAAAAGCGCTTTGGCGTGACCGAGCCCAACATCACCCCGTGGCGGCGTACCGTCTGCGGCGACCTGAGCTCGACCCTGGACTTCTCGATCGCCAGCGCCACCGCCTCGCGCCTGCCCAGCACCGCCGCCTATGTGCCACCCGCCGCCGACATCACCGGCAGCAAGACCTACCCCAACCTGCCGGTCGCCCCGCCTGCCAACCAGAGCATGCCGGTGCAGGAGCCCGGTGCCCGCCTGGCCCGCGCCCTGCCCTACCAGCTGCAAGCCACCAGCGTGGTGAACCCGGTGAACCAAAGCATCGGTATCAGCTTCGGCAACGCCGGAACGGTGGGCGCGTGGTTCCATGTGCGCACCGCCAACGGCACGCTGGCCGGTGGCTCGACCGGCCCCTGGGGCTACACGGTAGAGGCAGGCAAGTCGCTGTCCGATACCTGGGCCCCGCCCGCTGGCTCCAGCGCCTACGACCTGGCGGTGTACGGGCCGAATGGCTTTTTGCGCAAGTTTGCAGGCAACCTGGGTGCCACGGCAGCCAAGCTCAATGTCCAAAGCCTGTACGACACGGCCAGCGGCGGCATCTCGCTGGTGGTGACCAACGTGGGCACCACCGCCACTACCGTAACCGTGACCGACCAGTACCAGCACACCAGCTCGCACCAGACGGTGGCCCCCGGTGCCAGCTTCCGATCGGACTGGACGCTGCAAACCAGCGCCCGCTGGTACGACCTGCTGGTCACCGCCAGCAGCGATGCCAGCTTCGTCTGCCAGTGCGCAGGCCATGTGGAAACCGGCAAGCACGGCGTGAGCGATCCGCTGCTGTGAACGCCGCATCCCCTTTACTTCAAACAGGAACCCCCATGCTTTCCCAACTCCCCACCCTGCTGCGCAAAGCCAGCCTGTGCCTGGCTTTCACCACCCTGTTCGCCAGCGCCCATGCCGGGCTGGTCTACAACAACCTGGGCGCGGCCCCCAGCGGCTCCGACGCGGTCTATGGCTACGGCCCGCTGGCCAATTCCTTTACCACCGGGGCCGAAGGCGGCACGCTCAAAGGCGTGCAGGCTCTGCTGGTGAACCTGGGTCCGGATGTGGTGGGCAACGTCCAGGTGAACCTGTTGGCCAGCAACGGCGCGGCCCCGGGCAACACCCTGCTGTCGCTGGGCAGCCTGTCGAGTGCGGAGATTGCATCCAGCGGCTTCCAGGCCTACCGCTTCGCGCCCACCTCGGCCTTCAACCTGGCGGCCAACACCACCTACTGGCTGGAGATCCTGGCGGCGGACGTGAACGCCATCCAGTGGGCGTTCGCCTCCGACCTGGCATTTCCCGGCGTGGCGGGCGAATCGTCGTACAGCGCGGCCTTCGGCGTGAGCCCCAACGCCAGCGCCGCCCTGGACGGCTACGGCCCCTACCAGATGGCGGTGGAAGTGCCCGAACCCGGATCGCTGGCCCTGGTGAGCCTGGGGCTGATCGCGGTGGTGTTCGTGCGCCGGCGCACCGCAAGCCTGCGCTAAAAAATAGAAGAAATTGGGCTCCTGCGCCATATACACCAGCATGAGCAGCTATCAATAACAGAGCAATCTGTTACCAGGCTGCCCACACGCACTGGCCGCGCCCGGCCGCCTTGGCGGGGTACCGGGCGATGTCCAGGCGGTTGTACGGGCTGCGCAAGCTTTTGTTGGGCGGCAAGCGGGCGGTAGCGGCCAAGCCGGTGGTACCGGACTGACGGGCAGGCCCGGCATCAGGCATTCGGCAATAGGCCGTCTGCGCGCCCGCGGGTTCCGGCCACGGTGTCGGCATTCAGCCGGTCGTTCAGGGCCAGCCGGGCCTCGGCCTGCGCCACGGTAAAGCCCCAGGCGGCCTGGTGGCGCGCCACCAGCCGCTGCATCGCCACCTCCATGGGCACGTCCAGGTACCAGCAGGCGTCAAGCAGGCCGTCCAGGTTCCAGCCGTGGTCGTGGTGCAGCAGGTACAGGCCCTCGACCAGCACCAGCCGGGTGGCCGGGCCGACGGCGACTGCATCTTCTTGCGGGTCGCCCACGCCGTGGTCGAACGCGGGCCACAGCACCGGCGCGGCACCGGGCTCCAGAGAGGCCAGGCGCAGCGCTGCGATCCGGGCGGCCAGCCCGGCGGGGTCGAAGGTCCAGGGCGCGCCACGCCGGGCCAGGGCCGCAGCCGGGTCAGGCATCTGGGCCAGGGCGGCACGGCTCAGGTGGAAGCCGTCCATGCCCAGCGCCTGCGCCGTGCCCGGCCCGGCCTGGGCGTTGACTTCGGCGGCCAGCTGGGCGGCAATGGTGCTTTTGCCGGAACCCGGCAGGCCGACGATGCCGACGATCGTGCGCCGGGTGGGGTGGGCGGCCAGCAGGGCCAGGAGTTCGGCGGCGGGTTGCAGCAGGGTGGGGGCAGTCATGGCGCCTATTTTCGCCGCTGTTCCAGGTCCCGCAGTGCGGCTTCGAAGGTGTCGAAACGGAAGCGAAAGCCCTCGGCCAGCAGGCGCTGGGGCACCACGCGCTGGCCGTCGGTGAGCAGCGTGGCCTGCTCGCCCAACAGCAGCCTGAGCACCACGGCGGGCACCGGCACGGCCAGCGGGCGGTGCAGCACTTTGCAGGCAATGCGGGTGAATTCGCGCTGGGTCACAGGTTGCGGCGCGGTGAGGTTGTAGGCCCCGGTGGCGGGCACGCTGTCAAGCTTGGCCAGCAAAAACGCCACGGCCCCCAGGACATCGTCCAGATGCACCCAGCTCAGCACCTGGTCGCCACTGCCCATCTGCGTGCCCAGGCCGAAGCGGAATGGCTGCAGCATCTGCGGCAGCGCGCCCTTGGGGCCCAACACCACACCCAGCCGCACGGTGGCCACGGCCACGCCATGGGCGGCCATGCCCTGGGCGGTGCGCTCCCAACGCTGGCACAGCTCGGACATGAAAATCGGCTGCGGCGGGGAGCCCTCGCCCAGCGCACCGGGGTCGTCCACCGCCTGCACGCCGTAAAAACCGATGGCCGAGGCCGACAGCAGCCAGCGCGGCCTGTGCGCCAGCTGCGCCACCCAGTCCACCAGGGCCTGCGTGACCCCGCTGCGGCTGGCGTGCAGTACCTGCTGGCGCGCGGGCGACCAGCGCGGGCCCAGCACGGGCTCACCCGAGAAGTTCAAAATCGCGTCCACCGGCGTATCCTGCAGCTCCGCCAGCTGGGTGATGCAGCGCACAGCCTCGCCGTACATCTTGCGGCCCTTGTTCAGGTTGCGCACCCACAGCGTGAGCTGGTGCCCCTGGGCCAATAGCATGCGACACAGCGCCTGGCCGAGAAAACCGGTGCCGCCGGTGACGAGAATGTGGTGGTGTGGCATTTGCACTGTAGGAATAACCCGTTTTGGAATCTCTGGATGGAAATTACATTCTCTAACAATTACCAGCTCCTCGCCCGCTATAACCACGCAATCAACTTGCGTTTGTACGCGGCTTGCGACGGCCTGGGCGACGCCAACCGCAAGCAAGACCGTGGCGCGTTCTTCGGCTCCATCCACCGCACGCTGAACCACTTGGTGGTGGCCGACCAAATCTGGTTGCTGCGCTTCATGGAGTGCGGGGCCGCACACGGCGTGGTCTGGCCGGTGCTGGCCGATGCCATCCGCATGCCGCCCCAGCACCCGCTGGACCAGCCGCTGCACGCCGACTGGAGCGCCCTGTGCGCCCACCGCGAGGCGCTGGACTTGGCCATCGAAGCCTGGCTGGCCGACGCGCCCGTCGAAATGCCAGGTTGGCCCATGGCCTACGCCAACTCCAAAGGCACGCTGCGCCAGCATCCGCTGTGGCAGGCGCTGACCCATTTTTTCAACCACCAGACCCACCACCGGGGCCAGGTGACCACCTTGCTGTCGCAACAGGGGGTGGACATGGGGGTGACCGACCTGATCGCGATGGTGTGAACCCGCACGTGGCTTTACACAAACGCTCATATTTTTATAGCTGCTTACGCCCACTGCACCAGCACAAGAGCCGCTTTTGCATACACAACTGAATGTAAAGACCCTGCGGCAGCGCGTTACATTGGGAGACCCCAACGCCGTTGTCCACCATGACCGAACCGCACTTCGCCGACACGCTTCCCATGGCCCTGCCAGCGGCCAAACCCACCGCCGTCACCACCACTGACACCACCACCGTCACCGCCCCCGCACCACCCGCTGCAGCGGCTGACCCCGTGGCAACCGCTCACCCGCTGGACATCGTCTTCACCGGCTCGGGCAGCGAATACTTTCGCATCTGGATCGTCAACCTGCTGCTGACCCTGGTGACTTTCGGCATTTACTACCCCTGGGCCAAGGTGCGGCGGCTGCGCTACTTTTACGGCAACACCCTGGTGGATGGCGCGGCGCTGGACTTCCATGGCAACCCCAGGAAGATGCTCAAGGGCTCGGCGCTGGTGGCCGTGCTGTTTGGCCTGTATTCGCTGGCGGGCCAGTTCTCGCCGGTGGCGGGGCTGGTCGCGCTGGTGCTGGTGGCGCTGATTGCCCCGGCGCTGGTACGTGCGTCCATGCAATTCCGGCTGGCCCACACCAGCTGGCGCGGCCTGCGGTTTCGGTTCACCGGGAGCATGCCCGAGGTGTACCGCGCGGTACTGCCGCTGTACGTGCCTGCGGTGCTGATCGTGGGCTTTATGGCATTTGCCGCACCGGAACCCGGCAAGGCCCCCAACACCACGGCATTTGTCGTGGCCCTGCTGGGCCTGCTGGTACTGACCATGGCCATGCAGCCCTGGACCTTCTGGAAACTCAAGCAGTACCAGCACGACCACTACGCCTTTGCCACGGTACAAGCACGCTTTACCGCCACGCCCTGGGGCTTTTACAAGCTGACACTCAAGGTCTGCGGCTTTGCATTGCTGGCCATTGCCCTGCCGGTGGCCGCCATCGCCGTGATGGTGTTCACCGCCCCCAGTCCCCAGCAGGGTCTGCGCGGGCTGGCACCCGTAGCGGCCCTGCTGCCGTTTTTGCTGATGCTGCTGGTGCTGGTGGCCGTCAAGCCCTATGCCGTGTCGCGCACGCAAAACCTGGTGTGGGACCACACCCGCAACCACGACCTGCAGTTCCACAGCGCCCTGCGCTTTGTGCCCCTGCTCTGGCTGACCCTGAAAAACTGGCTGCTGGTACTGCTCACGCTGGGTCTGTACTGGCCGTTCGCCGCCATTGCCATGGCGCGCATCCGCCTGCAGGCCGTGTCCATCGCCACCCGCGTTGCCCCCGACACCCTGGTCGGCCAGCGCCCCCATGGCAGCAACGAGGCCGCAGGCGATGCCGCGGGCGACATGCTGGGCTTTGACCTGGGCCTATGACCTTACCCACCCTGCCGCTGTCGGCCACCTACTTTGACGGCCTGCAGGCCCGTGCCCAAATGGTCTCGCTGCAGGTGGCCGACGGCGCGCTGCACATCACCGGCGATGGCATAAACCGCCGCGTCGCCCTGCCCGACGTGCGCTGGCCCGAGCGCACCCGCCACGGCGTGCGCGTGACCCACCTGGCCGACGGCGGCGAACTGCACTGCGCCGACAGCGCCGCCTGGGATGCCTGGAGCCAGCACAGCGGCCTGGTGGAGTCCTGGGTGGTGCGCCTGCAGCAAAGCTGGCGCGGCGTGCTGGCCAGCGCCCTGGCCCTGGTGGCCGTGCTGGCGGCGCTGCACGCCTGGGGTCTGCCGCTGGCCGCCCAGGCCGCCCTGTACCTGCTGCCCGAGAGCGTCGATACCTCGCTCGGCGATGCAACATTGGAGGCGGTGGACGAAGACCTGATGCGCCCCAGCCAGTTGCCACGCGCCGAACAAGCCCGCGTGCAGGCCGCCTTTGCCCAGGCCGTGGCCCAGGCCCGGCCTCGGCTGCCAACCGCCAGCCTGCCCGAGTGGCAACTGGTGTTCCGCGCCAGCCGCATCGGCCCCAACGCCCTGGCCCTGCCCGGCGGCACCATCCTCATGACCGACGAACTGGTCTACCTGGTCGGGCGCGACACCGACGTACTCACCGCCGTGCTGGCCCACGAACTCGGCCATGTGCAGCACCGCGACGGCCTGCGCATGCTGGTGCAGGTCACCCTGCTGGGCACCGTGGGCTCGCTGGTGCTGGGCGACTTCAGCACCCTGCTGGCGGGCACCACCGCCCTGCTCGGCCAGGCCCACTACTCCCGCGAAGCCGAGCACGCCGCCGACGTAGCCGCCGTGCAGTTCCTGCAAGCGGCCCGCATCGACCCTGCGGTCATGGTCACGTTGTTTGACAGACTGGCCGAGGCGCGCAAAGACAAACGGGACGCAACCGCCGATCAAGACAACTGGCTGGGGATTGCGTTTGCGTCCCACCCCACCGATGCGGAGCGGGTGCGGTTTTTTCGGGAGGCGGGGAAGGGGAATTAGGTGTGCGAAGTTTTCAGAGGGTTTGTGCTGACGGCATGGGCGTGTGCAGCTCTCAAAAACGAAGCAGCCTCAAGACAGGTAGTGGCTGGTCTTGTAGCGCGAGGGCGAGACCCCGTGCTGGTCGGAGAAGAAGCGGGAGAAGGCCGAGGGCGACGAAAACCCCAGCATGTCGCTCACGTCCGATATGGCGGCATCGCTTTGCAGCAGCAGGCGTTTGGCTTCGGCCATTTTGACGCGCGACAAGATGTGCTGGAAGTTGATGCTTTCTTTTTGCAGGCGGCGGTGGATGCCCCAGCGGGTCATGGCAAATTTGTCGCAGACCTGCTCCAGGGCGTTGTGGCCGACCGGGAATGCCTGCTGCGCCTGCACCCACTGGACCAGAAACCCCTCCACCCGCAGCGCAAACGAGTATTTCTGGTTCAAAGCCTGCAGGTCGTTGTGGGCTTGTCTGCCAATGATGCCGTGGGTGGTGGCGTTGAACCGGGAATAGGGCCGGTCGGGCGCCTGCGTGCGGATGCGGATGCAGTTGCGCTCTTGCCCAAAACGTATCTCACAGGGGTCGATGTGGCGCAGTTGCCCCACCGGGGCAAAGGCCGGGCCGGTGAGCTCCATGGCAATGGAGCACGGGCTGCCTTCCGCATATTGGCGCGCCAGCCGGGCCAGCATGACGAGATTGCCAAAGGCGCTGACCGCGGTGCGGCCCTCTCCGTCCAGGCAGTATTCAAATTCAAAGTCAGCGCCATCGCGCCGCAGGGCGAGCCCATCCACATCGCCCACCAACACCCGGTACTCCAGGAAACCGGCGTAGGCCGCGGTCAAGCTGGGGGCATTCGTCACCATGCCCAGCAGGGTGGAGATGGAGGCGCACAGCGGGATGTGCGCGCTGCTTTCCAGCAGGCCGAGAGGTTTGAAATCGCGCTCCATGAGGTTGAGCATGGCGATGTGCTTGGCGGCGGGTATGCGCCCCCCGGCTTCGCGGGCCTCGGATTCGGATATGCCGGTGAGGCGCTGGAATTCCTGGGGGCCGACACCGCTGTGCTTGGCGGCCTCCAGGGCCATCTGGGCCAAGCCGCTGGAGACCGATTTTGAATACGTGTGCATACCACCCCACTGCCTCGTAAATTTTTTGTCATTGAACGCCTGGTGCGTCTTTGACACCGACTTTAATTACAAAATAATTACGAAGATATAGGGAAAATCCCAGCCACTATCACCCATACGCTACATATTCAGTAGCTGCCCATGCTGATGGAATAAGCGTGGGCAGCCTGAATCGTATACAGCCACGGCGGCGACACCCGGGCGGGTGTCTTGCCGTTACAGCAGCTTTCCAGCGATGGTCTGGGTGCTGGTCAGCGCCTGGGCATCGCGGGACGATCCGCCCACGGTAAAGCCGAAGCTACCGCCCGGCAGGCGCCATTGGTGCGCGGTGGTGTCCCAGATGGCCAGCCGCTCGGCTTTCACGGCCACGCTCACGGTTTTGCTTTCCCCCGCAGCCAGCGAGACCTTTTGCCAGCCCACCAGGCGTTGGGGCGGCTCGCCGACCGCACTGGGCAGGGCGGCATACACCTGCGCCACCTCGGCACCGGCCACTGTGCCGGTGTTGGTGAGCGTGAAGCTGAGGGTCACGCCGCCGTCGGCGTTGGTGCTGCTGCGCACGCCGGCATAGCGGAAGCGGGTATACGACAGGCCGTGGCCAAACGGGAACAGGGGCTCGATGTTCTCCGCGTCGTACCAGCGGTAGCCCATCTGCAGGCCTTCGCTGTAGACCACCTGGGTGTCGGTGGCGGAGATGCGCTTTTGCGGCATGTCGCTTTCGCTCTTGGGAAAGGTCAGCGGCAGCTTGCCAGAGGGGTTGACCGTGCCAAACAGCACGTTGGCGATGGCCGCCCCGCCCTGCACGCCCGGGTACCAGGCTTCCAGCACCGAATGCACACCCGACAGCCAGGGCATGGTGACGGCAGTGCCACTCTGCAACACCACCACGCTGCGTTTGGCCGTGGCGGCCACGGCGGCCATCAAGGCGTTCTGGTCGTAGGCCTGGTTGGCCGGGTCGGCCACGGCATCGGGCAGGCTGAGCGAGGGCAGATCGCCGCCTTCGGTTTGCCATTGGGTGCCGAAGACGATGGTCACATCGGCCAGCGCAGCCGCATTGGCGGCGGCGGCGGCATCGGTTCCGTCCAGGTAGGTGACGGTGGCATGGGGGGCCTTGGCCCGGATCGCATCCAGCGGCGACGATTTGTACCAGACCGCGCAGCCCGACACCTGGCCGCCAACCATGTAAGCCGGGCTCAGGCAGGCCACGGCGTTGCCGTCGCGCGGGGGCGTACCGGCCGAGCCGCCGCCCGACATCACGCCCGCATCCGCATGCCCGCCGACCACCAGGATCTTGGTGGCGGCCGTGGCATCCAATGGCAAGGCGGCCGTGGTGTACCCGGCGGGCACCGCGTTTTTCAGCAGCACCATGGACTGCTCGGCCACCTGCCGGGCCGCGGTGTTGCCCGCCGCCTGGTCGATGGTGCCGTTCAAGGGAGCGGGCGCATCCATCACACCCACCTTCACCATGGTCCGCAGTTTGCGTTGCACCATGTCATTCAAGCGCGCCACGGACACCGTGCCCGCCTCCACCGCCGCCTTCAGCTTCTGGTTGAAATAGGTCTTGATGCCGAAGAAGCCGACGCTGTCGTCGGTGGAGCCCGCCTGCTCTTCGTCCAGCCCGGCATTGGCCGCGCTGACCGTGTTGGTCACGGCCATGAACCAGTCGGACTGCACCTTGCCCTGGAAGCCCCACTCGGTCTTCAGCACGTCGGTGAGCAGGGTCTTGTTCTCGCAGGACTTGGCGCCGTTGACCAGGTTGTAGGCACACATCACGTTGCCGGGCTGGCCGTCTTTGACGCCGATCTCGAAGGGCAACAAATGCAGTTCGCGCAGGGTGCGCTCGTCCACCACCGAGTTGGAGGTGAAGCGGTTGGTTTCCTGGTCGTTGGCGGCGTAGTGCTTGATGGTGGCCACCACTTTCTGGCTCTGGGTGCCCTTGGTGCGCTCGGCGATCATGTGGCCGGCCAGCACCGGGTCTTCGCCCATGTACTCAAAAGTGCGCCCGTTGCGCAGTTCGCGCGCCAGGTTCACGCCACCGCCCAGGCCTTCGGAGAAGCCCACGGTGCGCAGCTCGGTCGCAATCTGGGCGCCGTAGGCATGGGCCAGGCTGGTGTCCCAGCTGGCGGCCAGGCCAATCGGCGCGGGCATCGGCGTGGTGCCGTTGTCCACATTGGCCAGGCCGGTGGCACCCAGCTTGACCTGCGCCACGCCGGTGGCCGAATCGGCGATGTAGTAATCGGGGATGCCCAGGCGCGCAATGCCGGGTATGTAGCCCGCCCCGCCCAGGGGGCCCACACCCAAACCGATGCCATGGACCATCTGGATTTTTTCGTCCAGCGTCATTTGCGCCACCAGGGCTGCAGCCCGTTGGTCGGCCACCGTGTCGGCCGAAGGCGCGGTGGGGCCATCGTCCCCGCCGCAGCCCGCCAAGAGCCCCACAAAAAGGCCCGAATAGGCCGCCGTCATCAGCCGCACACGTTGTCTCTTTTCCATTTTGTCTCCGGATGTTTGCCCGCACACCGCTCGGGGGGAGCGGCTGCGCAGGGGGTTTATGGAGCCAAAACGATACCGTTGGGGCCACAACGGTGCTGTGCATTGGGTTGCGCAAATTACCTTTGCGGCAGGTAAATTGCCTGGCTGTGCGGCGGGTCTGCCACCCGGCGCGCCGCCCTACCCGCCCACCACCTGCGCCCCCACCGCATTGCGGGTGAACCCCAGGTCGTGCAAGGCCATCGCCGTGGCCTGTACCAGGGGCCGGTGCGGCTCCGCCCCCAAGAGGGCTACCAGCTTGCGGTTGTCCAGGGCGTGCGGGGTGGTCCACAGGTAGCGCAGGTCCAGCGACGCCGCAAAGGTGGGCGAAAACAGCGCACCGATGCGGATGAAGGGCCACGGCAGGCGGCTGTACTGCAGCGCTGCACCGGGCTCCACCCAGCGCTGGGCCAGGGCCACGGGGTCGATCGCGTCCAGCCAGTGCTGGCCGGTGATGCTGTAGCCCGCAAAGTGGAAGACCTCGAACGGCGGCAGCGCATCGCGGCGCAACGCCACTTCGACAAAAGTACGGGCCAGGTCGGGCAGATAGGCCCAGGCCTTGGCCACGCCGGCGCGGCCCGGGTCCACGAACTTGCCCTTTTGGATGTCTTTGACCATGGCCTGGTCGAACCAGGTGCCAGTGCCACTGCCAAAAAAGTCTCCGGCCCGGATGACGATGGCGCGCACGCCGCTGCGGCGGATTTGCGCCTCCACGGCAATGCGCACCTGGCCCATGGCGGTCCGGGCCCGCTGCGGCGTGTCCTCGGCCAACAACGCGGGCATGTCCGCACCAAAGTTGTAGACGTTGCCGATGAACATCAAAGTGGCACCCAGGGCGCGGGTGATGCCGATGGCCGCTTCCGCCATGGGCTGGGCCTGGGTTTTCCAGGCCTTGCGGGTGTACAGAGGGTTCAGCGCATGCACCACCACGCAGGCACCATGGGCCGCGCGGACCACGGCGGCGCTGTCCTGCAGGTCCACCACCAACCATTCAATGCGCTGGTCCGTAGCGGCTTCGGGGGGCAGCTGCGCACCGGGGCGCACCAAGCCCAGCACACGCCAGCCCGCATCGGCAAACGCACGGGCCGCCGCCAGGCCAAAACGCCCGCGTGCGCCCAAAATCAAAACGGTAGGTTGCATGCTGAAAATCCCTTTTTTTCGGTTCGGTACGGTTCGGGGTGGATTGTGAAAACAAAGTGATCAATTCACAATTGCATATATGTCCATACCTGAAATGCAAATACGCATACCGCACCATGATCCCCCGCCCCCGCCCCGCGTTTGACTGGCACCTGGTGCGCTCCTTCCTGGCGGCCCTGGACCATGGCAGCCTGCTGGGCGCGGCCAAGGTGCTGCAAACCAGCCAACCCACCTTGGGACGGCACATCGCAGAGCTGGAAAGCCAGTGGGGCGTGGTGCTGTTTGAGCGCACCGGGCGCGGCCTGGTACCCACCGCCACCGCCCTGCAGTTGGCCGATGCGGCACGCGGCATGGCCGACGGCGCAGACCAGCTGGCGCGCACCCTCACCGGCAGCCAGGCGCAGAAAATGGGCACTGTCCGGATTACCGCCAGTACCCCGGTGGCGGTACACCTGCTGCCGCCCATCCTGTGGCAGATGCGCCAGGCCCTGCCCGACATCCAGGTGGAGCTGGTCGCCAGCAACACCGTGAGCAACCTGCTGCGGCGGGAGGCGGATATTGCGGTGCGCATGGTCCGCCCCGAACAGGGCAGCCTGGTGGCCCAGAAGATCGGCGATGTGGCCATGGGTGCCTTCGCCCACCGCGCCTACCTGGCGCAGCGCAGCGCCATCGTTCAGCCGCTGGACCTGCTGGACCACGCGCTGATCGGCTTTGATACCGACCCCGCCATCCGCGATGGCTTCAAGGCGATGGGTTTTGAGGTGGGCAAAGAAGCGTTTGCGCTGCGCTCGGACGACCTGCTGGTGCAATGGCACGCCGTGCGCGCAGGCCTGGGTATTGGCTTTGTGGCCCACTTCACCGCCCGCCTGGATGCCGAGGTGCTGCCCGTGCTGCCCGATGTGCTACGCATTCCCCCCCTGCCGATGTGGCTGGCCGTGCACCGCGAAATCCGCACCAGCCAGCGGATTCGGTCGGTCTATGACTTTTTAGTGGCGGCGTTGCCGGGGGTAATTTGAGGCATTAAAACAGTCTTTTGTGCTTATTCCATGGGCGTAAGAAGCTACAACAATCAGAGCACTCACCACGCCGTAGCCGCAGGGCAAAAAACCAGCATCGGGTCCGGCGCCCTTTCAGAGCCGCTTGCGCCCATCCCACCAGCGCTTGCGGCACTGTCTTGCCTCCAAAGGCACGGGTCAGGTTAGCCGGGGCTGGCCCAGGTTGAACACGGCCACGGTGTTCACCAGGTCCTGGGCCTGGTTGCGCATGCTGCTGGCGGCCGCTGCCATCTGTTCGACCAGGGCGGCGTTTTGCTGAGTGGCGTGGTCCATTTGGGTGAGCGCCTGGCCCACCTGGGTCACACCGGCACTTTGCTCGCTGCTGGCGGCACTGATCTCGCCCATGATGTCGGTGACCTGGCGGATGGCACCCACCACCTCGGTCATGGTGACCCCGGCTTTGTCCACCAGGGTGGTGCCCTGCGCGACCCGCTCCACGCTGGCCGAGATCAGCAGCTTGATCTCCTTGGCGGCCTCGGCCGAGCGCCCGGCCAGCGACCGCACCTCGCTGGCCACCACCGCAAAACCCCGGCCCTGCTCGCCCGCGCGGGCGGCTTCCACCGCAGCGTTCAGGGCCAGGATGTTGGTCTGGAAGGCGATGCCGTCGATCACGCCGATGATGTCGGCGATCTTTTTCGAGCTGTCGTTGATGCCCTTCATGGTGGTGACCACCTGGGCCACCACCTCGCCGCCCTGTACCGCCACCGTGCTGGCACGCAGCGCCAGCTGGTTGGCCTGCACCGCGTTGTCGGCGTTTTGCCGGACGGTGGAGCCCAGTTGCTCCATCGAGGCCGCGGTTTGCTGCAGCGCGCTGGCCTGCTGCTCGGTGCGGGTACTGAGGTCGTGGTTGCCCTGGGCAATCTCGGCGCTGGCCGTGGCCACGTTTTCCGAACCCTGGCGCACATCGGTGACCACGCGGGCCAGGCCTTCCTGCATTACCTTGAGCTGGGCCATCAGGCTGCTGCGGTCCCCGGGCCTGAGCGCGATGGCCTGGCTCAGGTCACCCTGGGCCGCCGCGCGGGCCAGGTCGGCCGCGGCGCCGGGCTCGCCCCCCAGGGCCCCCACCAGGCTGCGGGTCAGCAGAAAACCCATCGCCACCGCCACCACCACCGCGAGGGCGCTCACCGCCAACAACAGCCAGCGTGCCTCGGCGTATTCGGCCACCGAAGCCGCCACGTTGTCGTCACCGTTCTGGCTGCTGGCCACCAGAAAGTCCGCCGTAGCCTTGAGCAAAGCCACCAGCAGGGGGCGGCATTCCACATTGATCTTGCCGATGGCATCGTCTCTATTGCCCTCCAGCGCCAGCTTCACGATCCCCAGCGCCACCGGCCCGTAACGGGATTCGACTTGGTTGATGTCCTGCAGCATGCGCTGGATGTCCGGCATGGCGTCAGCGGTGTTCTTGACGCTGGCATTGAGCTTTTCCAGTGCCTCCTGGGTATCGTGGTGCGCCTGGATGACCGCCTGCTTCTCCAAGTCGGCATCGGCTGGCGTGGCCGCCAGGACCAGATTGCGCGCCGCAATCGCCCGGCGGTTGACCGCATCGCGCAAGGCCACGGTCAACTGGTACTGGTGCACATCCACACCATGAAAACGGTGCAGATTGGCATTCACCTCCCCCAGGGAATGGTGCGCCGCGGTGCTGACCAACAGCACCAAGGCCGCCAATACCCCAAAGGCCCAAATCAGCCGACTTTTGACGGTAGTAGTTTTCATGGTAATTGTATACCTCCATGTTTACATTGTTCAAACAGCAACAATTAACTCATTCTGTTTCAATCGCATGCATGTAATTGAAATAATTTGTAACCAGCCGATGGCACCACGGCTGGCGCAGGCTCTGGCGGGCGGACAGCCCCCTGGCGCCGTGGCGTAGCGCCGGGGTTGGCGCCGGTTGGGGGCATGGCCCCACCCCTCGGCAAGGGCTGGGAGCAGCGTGCACCGCCTGGGTGCACGCTATCTAAAGAATAGCTGCCTACGCTGTATGAATGGGCGCTAGAGGCCCTTTTGGCTCAAGCTGCGTCAGCGCTTGTCCATGAACAACTCGGCGCACACACCGCGCAGCCAACGGCTGGCGGCATCAAAGTGGTAGCGGGCGTACCAGTACTGCTTTACGGTAAATGGGGGTATCGGCAACGGGCACACCAGCACCCGCAGGCCCGCGGTGTGGGCCAGGGTTTCGCCAATGTGGCGGGGCAAAGTGGCGACCAGGTCGCTGTCCGACAGGATCGCCGACAGGCCCAAAAAACCCGGCAGTTCCAGCAACACGCGACGCTCCACGCCCAGGGCTTTGAGGGTGGTGTCCAGCAGCTGGTAGCCGGTGCCCGAGACGATGCCGACGTGCGATTCGGCCAGGTAGTCCTGCAGGGTAAAGGTGGTGCCGATGCGCGGGTGGCGGGCGTTGCACAGGCAGATCCAGTCCTGGCCGAACAGGCTTTGCTGGTAGAAGCCCGCCTCTTGCCCGGCCTCCAGGCCGCGCACCAGGCCCAGGGCCAGATCGGCCTCGCCCGACTGCAGGGCGGGCACCAGGCGGGCATCGATGGTGGCGGCCTCCAGGCGCACCTGCGGGGCCAGGGCGCGCACGTGCGAGAACAGGCGCGGCAGCAGGGTGACGTGGCTGGCATCGGTCATGAAGATGCGGAACCGGCGCTGCGCACTGGCGGGGTCGAACACGGCCTCGGACTCGGACAGGCGGCGCAGGCCCTCCAGCACCTCGCGCACGGTGGGTATCAGGCCGTCGGTGCGGGGCGTGGGCTGCATGCCGGTAGGGGTGCGCACAAACAGCGGGTCGTTGAACTGGGCGCGCAAGCGCCCCAACCAGATGCTGACGGTGGGCTGGCTCTGGCCCAGCAGCTCGGCCGACCGGGTGACGCTGCGGGTGGTGTAGAGCAGGTCCAGCAGGCGCAGCAGCTTGGGCTCCAGCAGGGTGGGGTCGGGATCGGCCATAAAAAATCTAAATGCTGGTTATTGCAGGCATTGCCTATCTAGTATAGGCAGGCCCGCCTACGATGCGGGCACCAACCGAGGAGACTTTATGCAAAACACCATCCGATGGGGCGTGCTGGGCGCGGCATCCATCGCCATTGAACGCACCATGCCTGCCATCCAGTCAGCACCCAGCGCCACCCTGCGGGCCCTGGCCTCGCGCGATGCCGCCAAGGGCCAGGCGGTGGCGCAGACGCTGGGCATTCCGCGGGTCTACGCCGGTGAGGGCGGCTACCAGGCGCTGCTGGCCGACCCGGAGCTCGACGCGGTCTACATCCCGTTGCCCAACCAGCTGCACTTCGACTGGTCGGTGCGGGCGCTGGAGGCGGGCAAGCATGTGCTGTGCGAGAAGCCGCTGTGCCTCACCGCGGCGCAGGTGCAGCAGCTCTGCGCGGTGCGCGACCGCACGGGCAAGCACGTCGAGGAAGGCTTTGGCTTTCGCAACCACCCGCAATGGGCCAAGCTGGATGGGCTGCTGACCGGCAACGCTATCGGCCCGGTGCGGGCGGTGCATGCCACGCTGGCCAAGCAGTTCTACCACCCACAGGACGTGCGCAACAACCTGGCCGCGGGCGGCGGCGCGCTGTACGACATGGGTTCGTACACCATCAGCGCCTGCAATCTGGTGTTCAAACGCCCGCCCGAGCGGGTGGTGGCCACGCTGGAGCGCGACCCGGTGTTTGGCACCGACCGCCTGAGCAGCGCGCTGCTGGACTACGGCGACAGCCACGCCGCCATTACCGTGGCCACCCAGGCCGGGCCCAACGGCTGGGGCTCGCACCAGCAGATGTCGGTGCTGGGCGGCACCGGCTGGCTGCGGCTGGACTTTCCGTTTGCCCAGGCCCGGCCCAGCGCCTGCGAAATTGCCCTGGGCGACAGCCACAGCGTGGGCTACCAGCCCAGCCAGCGCTTCTCCTTTGAGCCGGTCAACCAGTACCAGCTGCAGGTGGAACGCTTCTCGCGCTACCTGCTGGGCGAGCAAGTGCCGAGCTGGCCGATCGAGGACGCGCTGGGCACGCTACGCACCATCGAGGCGCTGTTTGCGTCGGCCCGCACCGGCACGTGGCAAGCCCTGCCAAAATGACGGACCAACCCACCCCATCCAGCATGTACAACCCCTTCAATCGCGCCACCGAAGACGTCGGCAACATCATCGAATTCGGCCATGTCAATCTGCGCGTGGCCCAGCAGCAGCAGGCCATCGTCTTCTACGCCATGGGACTGGGCCTGACCCGCGACCCCTACCAGCGCACCGGCATCGACAACGCCTGGATGAATATCGGCAGCAGCCAGTTCCACCTGCCCACGGGCCGCGCCGAAGTGCTGCGCGGCGTGGTGGGGCTGGTCATGCCCGACCTGGACGGGCTGCTGGCGCGGCTGGGCCAGATCGCGCCGCTACTCAGTGGCACCCAGTTTGGCTTTGAGCGCCATGGCGACATGGTGCTGGCCACCTGCCCCTGGGGCAACCGCATCCGCGTGCATGCCCCGGATGCGGCGCAGTTTGGCCCCTTGCGCTTAGGCATGCCCTATGTGGAGGTGGACTGCGCGCCCGGCACGGTGGTGGGCATTGCGCGGTTTTATACCGAGATTTTGGGTGCCTTGGGCAGCGTGGGCGAGGACGGGCGCGGGGCGTTTGCGCGGATTGCGGCGGGGCTGTATGGCAGCCTGGTGTTCCGCGAAACCGCCCGCCCCCTGCCCGCGTACGACGGCCACCACGTGCAGATCAGCGTGGCCGATTTCTCCGGCCCGCACCAGCGGCTGCGGGAGCGCGGCCTGGTTACCGAAGAAAGCAGCCAAAGCCAGTACCGCTTCCAGGACATCCTGGATCTGGACACCGGCCGCGTGCTGGCCACGCTGGAGCACGAGGTGCGTAGCATGCGGCACCCCGCGTTTGCCCGGCCTTTGGTGAACCGCAACCTGGCCAATGGCGGCGATGCGTTTGTGCCGGGCTGGGAGGATGCGGCCTGGTTGGCAGGGCCGGGGGTGTAAAAGCCTACCCGGCAAATCCAAACAACCGCCGCGGCGTGTCCCACAGCATGGCTCGCCGCGCCGCCGCATCCGGCACCAGGCGTCCAAACAGCGCCAGCAGCGGCCCGTAGTCGATGCGCGCCGGGGCGCGCAGAAACGGCCAATCAGAAGCCCATACCAGCGACTGCGGCGTGTACGCCTCCACCAGCGCCTGCACAAACGGCCAGGCATCGGCGTGCGGAAACGGCTGCACCGAGGTTTTCACCAGGCTGGAAATCTTCACCACCGCCCGGCCCGTCTCGGCCAGGCCCAGCAGCGCCTGAAAGCCCGGCTGGCCCAGGCCCTTGGTGGGGTCGGGGCGGCCGCAGTGGTCGAACAGCAGGCGCGCACCGCTATCCACCAGCAGGGGCTTCAGGGGCACCAGTTCGTCCGACTGCACCTGCACCTGGGCCCAAAGGCCAAGCTGGCGCAGGCGCTCCAGCAGCGGCCCGGCGGCGCGGTAGTAGTCCACGCCCAGCAGGGCCACGTTCAGCGCCACGCCCACCACACCGGCGGCCTGCAGGTCTTGCAATTCGGCCAGGCTGGCATCCAGCGGCACCACGGCCACCCCCTTGTAGCGACCCGCGCTGTGGGCGATGGCGTCGAGCATGCAGCGGTTGTCCAGGCCGTAACCTGAGTTGGGGCCGACCAGCAGCGCGTGGCGCACGCCATGGGCATCCAGCGTGTGGCCAAGCTGGGCGGCGGTGCCGATTTCGTGGCCAGCGGGCTTGTAGAAATTGTCTTCGGGGTATGGGAAACGGGCGGGGTCGAAGATGTGTACGTGGCAGTCGATCTTGGGGGTGTCCATAGGGGCTCCTGGGGTTCTGGTGCAGATTGTCCCTCCGCATATCCATTGCGTAAAACAATGGAATGTATTGCCCGCATTGCATTTACAGCATAGCCAAGCAAACCTACGATCCGCCTCCATCGCTACAGGAGACGGTTGTGAAAATTTGCATTGTGGGCGCGGGTGCCCTGGGCTGTGCCATCGGCGGCGTGCTGGCGGAAGCCGGGCACACGGTGTGGCTGGTCAACCGGGGCCAGGCGCAGGTGGATGCGCTGCGCCAGCACGGGCTTACGCTGCGCGAGAACGGCGTGGACCGCCAAGTCGCCGTGCACGCCGCCACCCGCTGCGCGGAGATCAACGGCTTCGTGGACCTGGTCATCGTGCTGGTCAAGTCCTTCCATACCTTTGAGGCCATAGCCTCCGCCCGCTGCATCGTCGGCCCCGACACCGTGGTGCTGTCGCTGCAAAACGGCCTGGGCCATGAGGATGTACTGGCCGAGGCCGTGGGCCGCGAACACGTCCTGGCAGGCAAAACCTACGCCGGTGGCGTGGTGCTGGCCCCCGGCCATGTGCTGATCGGCACCCAGGGCAAAGAAACTCTGATCGGCGAGCTGGACGGTCAGGTAACCGACCGGGTGGCCACCATTGCCGCCGCCTTCAACCACGCCGGGCTCACCACCACCGTCAGCGACAACATCTTGGGCACCATGTGGGACAAGCTGCTGGTCAACGTGGCCACCGGTGCCTTGAGCGGCATCACCCGCCTCCCCTACGGCGACCTGTACGCCGTGCCCGAAGTCGAAGCCTGCGCCGTGGCCGCCGTGGCCGAGGCGATGGCGGTGGCCCAGGCCGCAGGCATCCGCCTGACCAGCACCGAGCCCCGCCAGGCCTGGGTGAAAGCCGCCGACGGCCTGCCCGCCGCGTTCAAGGCCTCGATGCTGCAAAGCCTGGAAAAGGGCTCCATCACCGAGATCGACTTTGTGAACGGCGCGGTGGTGCGCTGGGGCGCGAAGTACGGCGTGCCCACCCCCGTCAACCAGGCGCTGGTGGCCTGCATCAAGGGCATCGAACGCGCCAAAACTTAGTGAAACACCCCCAGGCTGCGCCAACCCCCTTGCAGGGGGCAACACCAGTGGCCCGGCAAAGCCGGTTCCACGGTGTTCCTGGGAAAGACAGTTCTTCTTAAACACATCACTTATGACCACCCCCCAAAAATCCTACGTAGAGCACGTGGCCGTGCGCGTCCAAGACATCCAGTGGCACATCCACTTCTTCTATGAAGTGCTCGGCATGGACGTGCGCGAGATCGACGGCCCCACCGATGCCCCGAACCAGTACTGGACCCTGGGCGGCCTGCAACTGATGCACACGCCCGGCTTCACTGCCCCGCCCAGCAACGACGCGGGCTGGCTGGCCCACCTGGGCATCATGGTGCAAGACCTGCCCGCCGCCCTGCAGGCCGCGCAGGCCTGGGGCGTGAAACCCCTGCCCCAGGGCAGCAACTGGCTGCAATTGCCCGACGGCCTGGCGATCGAGCTGATCCAGGCCAGCGGCACGTCCGTCGCCGACATCCTGGCCATCAACCCCCGCGAAAAACCCTGAGGCCCACCATGATCATCCCCACATTCCACTTCCAGACCCCCGAAAAATACTGGGACGATGCCCAGGTGGGCGACAGCTGCACCAGCCCCACCTACCTGGTCACCGGCGAGCGCATCGATGCCTATGCCGAGATCACTGGCGACTACACCCCCGTGCACGTGGACGAGGAATATGCCAATGCCTCCCACTTCGGCTGCCGCGTGGCGCATGGGCTGATGGGTCAGTCGGTGGCCGACGGCCTGAAGACGCAGAGCGAATACCGCTTCCTGCCCGGCATGTCGCTGGGCTGGACCTGGGACTTCTTGCTGCCCATCAAGATTGGCGACGTGCTGCGCGTGCGCTTCACGGTGGGCAGCATGCGCGCCAGCCAAAGCAAACCCGGCTGGGGCATCGTGGTGCTGCCGTCCGAGCTGCTGAACCAGCACGACCAGGTGGTGCAAAAAGGCGAACACCGCCTCATGGTGCCGCGCCGCCCTGGCACGTTTTAAAACTACAAAATTCATAGCTGCTCACGCTTATCCAATAAGCACAAGAAGGTCATTTCATGCCTAAAAATTCCCAAGCCCTGCCACTCGCCGGTTTCCGCGTGGTCGACTACAGCCACTTTCTGGCCGGGCCCTACCTGGGCCGCTGCCTGGCCGCCCTGGGCGCGGACGTGATCAAGGTGGAGCGGCCCAAGGCGGGCGATGCCGGGCGTGCCCACGCTTATTTCATCCAGGGCCAGAGCGGCTACTTTTTGCAGCAGAACATGGGCAAGCAAGGCCTGTGCATCAACCTCAAAGACCCGCGCGGCCTGGCGCTGATGCACAAGCTCACCGACAGCGCCGACGTGTTTGTCGAAAACTACCGCCCCGGCGCGCTCACCAAGCTGGGCCTGGGCTATGAGGAACTGTCCAGTCGCAACCCCGGCCTGGTGTACTGCTCCATCTCGGCCTACGGCCACACCGGGCCGGACGCGCACCGCGCAGGCTTTGGCCTGATCGCCGAGGCCAAGAGCGGCATCATGGCCATGGTCGGCTCGCCCGGCGAGGCACCGCCGCTGCTGCGCGTGTCGCTGGGCGATATGTACACCGGCATCCACGGCGTGGCGGCGGTGTGCGCAGCGCTGCTGGGGCGGGTGAAGTCGGGCCGCGGCCAGCATATCGACCTGTCGCTGTACGACTGCCTGGTGTCCATGCACGACTACGCGGTGCAGTGCTACACCTTGTCGGGCGGCAAAGACATCCCCGTGCAAACCGGCCACGACATGCCACAAAGCACCCTGTACGGCGTGTTCACCGCCAGCGACGGCTACCTGGTGATCGCCGCCCAGGTGGACGATGCCTGGAAGCGCTTTGCGCAGCTGATCGGTGGCGATGCGCTGGCAGGCGACGCGCGCTTTCACACCTCAGCCGGGCGCAATGCGAACCGGGTGGAAATCCTGGCCCTGGCCAAGGCCTGGGTGGCCGCCCGTACGGTGGCCGAGGTGCTGGCCGCGTTGGATGCCATCGACGTGCCCAGCGCCAAGGTACAGAACATCGAAGAGGTCTTGAACGACCCACAGATCGTCGCCCGCAACATGGTCATCGAACAAGACCACCCGGTGCTGGGCAAGATCCGCCTGCCCAACCTGCCGTTTCGCTTCTCGGACTGCGACACCTCGCCCCAAAGCGTGGCCCCCCGCATGGGCCAGCACAACCGCGAGATCGCTGCGGGCCTGGGCTACAGCGCGGAAGAGATTGATGCGCTGCAGGCGGCGGGTGTGTTGTACGCGTCTGAAGACTGAGGCCATGGCGACACCACGGGGCGTAGGCAATAAGGGTCAGATCCCAATTGCGCGCCGGAGTTTTGCGGAGCGAGAGCAGTGCTTCAAGCATTTGGGCTCTGACCCTTATTGGCGGGTTGGCGTTAATCGGCATCCCTGGCCGGGATGTGCGCCCGGCGGCGCAGTAACTTTCTTTTGCGTGGCCAAAAGAAAGTCACCAAAGAAAAGGCCACCCCCACTACCTGCGCCCTTCGCTGGCGCTGCGGGAACCTGCGGTGTTCGCTTTGGGCGGGGTCTGGCTAAACTCGCTGCGCTCAAACAGACGCCAGCCCTGATCCGCCCAAAGCTGTGCTCCTCGGCGCATGTAGAGGGGGACCCCGAATACGGGATCGGCGGCGCAAAGCGCCGCATCGCGCCTAAGGCGCGAAACCGGGTCTGTGCGCCAGCCCTGTGCGGTTTGGATTCAACACCTCTCACCACCACCCCCAGTTCGCGACCGGCGCGATGCCCGGCTGCGCCAGGCCGATCCCGCATGTGGGGTCCCCCTCTGTGTGCGCCGAGGAGCGCAGTCCAACGGGGATCAGCAGGACGCGTGTTTGAGCGCAGCGAGTTTGCGTCATGCCCCCGTTGGGCGAGCACCGCAGGTTCCCGTAGCGCGAGCGAAGGGCGCAGACAGTGGGGGCGCCTTTCTTTTGGTGACTTTTCTTTTGCGCAAAAGAAAAGTTACTGCGCCGCCGGGCGCATCACCCGGCCGACGATGCCCATAAAAACCCCCTAACCAAACGCACAAACCCCACCATGACAGACACTTACGCCGTCATAGGCAACCCCATCAGCCACACCAAATCCCCATTCATCCACGGAAGCTTCGCTGCCACCACGGCGCAGGATCTGGTCTACACCGCCATCGAAGGCCCGCTGGACGGCTTTGCGGTGGCCGCGGATGCCTTCCGCGCTGGGGGCGGCCTGGGCCTGAACATCACTGCGCCGTTCAAACTGGATGCGTTTCGCTACGCTACCGACCTGACCGAGCGGGCCCGCCGCGCCGGGGCGGTCAACGCGATGAAGTTTGTGGGCAAGCGCGCCTATGCCGACAACTTCGATGGCGTGGGCCTGGTGCGCGACATCACCCACAACCTGGGCTGCGCCTTGCAGGGCCAGCGGGTGCTGCTGCTGGGTGCGGGTGGCGCGGCACGCGGGGCGCTGCTGCCGTTTCTGGAACAGAACCCGGCGCAACTGGTGGTGGCCAACCGCACCCTGGCCACGGCGCAGGCCATGGCGCTAGGCACGGCGGCCCGCGTCTGCGGCTATGGCGAGCTGGTGGGCCAAAGCTTTGACATCGTCGTCAACGCCACCTCGGCCAGCCTGCGCGCCGAGCTGCCACCCGTGCCCGCCAGCGTGTTCGCCCAGGCCCGGCTGGCCTATGAACTGGCCTACGGCAAGGGACTGACCCCGTTTTTGCGGTTGGCGCAGACCGCCGGGGTGGTGCTGCTGGCCGACGGCGTAGGCATGCTGGCCGAGCAGGCGGCCGAGGCCTTTGCCTGGTGGCGCGGCGTGCGGCCCGACACGGCCGGAGTGATTGCCAAATTGACGGTTCCATTGGTGTAATAGCATGTTACAAGGCGGGTACCTGGGCAAACTGTCGGTACAGGCCGTCCCCAGGTATTCAATTCGGGCATATCAGATAGCCCGTTTTCCATTAATTGCACCAGGGTTAGCCCTTGATGGTTAAAACTAACCAGTCGGTACATTAACCAGCAGAAACTTCCGGAGACAGATCCATGTTGAAAAAATTTATCAATGGCTACTGCACTGTGCTTAGCTACCTGATCGCGCTGGCCTTGGCGGTGATGGTGGTGCTGGTGTTTGGCAATGTGTTCATGCGCTACGCCTTCAACTCCGGCTTTGCGGTGTCGGAAGAGCTGTCGCGCTGGCTGTTTGTGTGGCTGACCTTTCTGGGTGCCGTGGTCGCCATGCGCGACAACGCCCACCTGGGCACCGACATGCTGATCGGCAAACTCGGCCCGGCCGGTAAAAAGTTCTGCATGGGCTTGTCGCTGGTGCTGATCATGTTTTGCCTGTGGCTGCTGTTCAAGGGCTCGTACGACCAGACCCTGATCAACTGGGACACCACCAGCGCGGTGATGGAGGTCTCGGTGAGTTACTTCTATGCCTCGGGCATGGTGTTTTCGGTACTGGCCGCGGTGATCGTGCTGAGCAATCTGTGGCTGCTGCTGACCGGCCAGCTGGGCGATGAACAGCTGGTGATGATGCAAGAGTCCGAAGAAGCCCCCCACGGCGACAACCACTGAGCCGCATGGCGACCACCATTAAATACAAGAGCAGAGACACACCATGACCATTCTCATTTTTCTGGGCTCCATGCTGGGCGCCATGGCACTGGGCGTGCCGATTGCCTTCTCGCTGCTGCTGTGCGGTGCCGCGCTGATGGTGCACCTGCAGATGTTCGACGCGCAGATCCTGGCGCAAAACGTCATCAACGGTGCCGACAGCTTCCCGCTGCTGGCCGTGCCCTTCTTCATGCTGGCGGGCGAGATCATGAATGCGGGCGGCCTGTCCAAGCGCATCGTCAACTTTGCGATGGCGCTGGTGGGCCACATCAAGGGCGGCCTGGGCTATGTGACCATCGTTGCGGCGGTGATCCTGGCCTCGCTGTCAGGCTCGGCCGTGGCCGATGCCGCGGCCCTCACCGCCCTGCTGCTGCCGATGATGGTGGCCGCCGGGCACGACCGGGCGCGCTCGGCGGGCCTGATTGCCTCGGCCGGCATCATCGCCCCCATCATTCCGCCCAGCATCGGCTTTGTGATTTTCGGGGTGGCGGCCAATGTGTCGATCACCAAGCTGTTCATGGCCGGTATCTTCCCCGGCATCTGGCTGGCCGTGTCGCTGTGGTTCACCTGGTGGTACCTGGTGCGCAAAGAGGCCGTCATGCCACCGCCCCAAAAGAACAAGGCCGAGGTGTTTGCCGCCCTGCGCGATGCCACCTGGGCGCTGGTACTGCCTTTCATCATCGTGTTCGGGCTGAAGTTCGGCGTGTTTACGCCTACCGAGGCCGCGGTGGTGGCCGCGGTGTACGCCCTGGTGGTGTCGGTGTTTGTCTATAAAGAACTGAACTTTGCCAAGCTGGTGCCGCTGTTTGTGTCGGCCGCCAAAACCTGCTCGGTGGTGATGTTCCTGGTGGCTGCGGCCATGGTGTCGGCCTGGCTGATCACGGTGGCGAATCTGCCAGCCCAGGTGGTGGCCCTGCTGGAGCCGCTGCTGGGCAGCCCCAAGCTGCTGATGCTGGCCATCATGGTGCTGACCATGGTGGTGGGCACCGCGCTGGACATGACCCCCACCATCCTGCTGCTGACCCCGGTGCTGATGCCGGTGGTGAAGGCCGCCGGTATCGACCCGGTGTACTTTGGCGTGCTGTTCATCATCAACAACGCCATCGGCCTGATCACGCCGCCCGTGGGCACGGTGCTCAACGCCGTGGCCGGGGTGGGCAAGATCAGCATGGACGAAGTCACCAAGGGCGTGGTGCCCTTCATGATTGCCCAGTTTGCGCTCATGTTCCTGATGATTGCGTTCCCGCAGCTCGTCATGGTGCCCGCCCATTGGTTCTATTGATTTCCCCCGTTCTTATTTTTTCTCCAGGAGACACCCCATGAAACGCCTCGTTCTCAAAACCATCGCCGCCGCCATCGCCCTTGCCGCGTTTGGATCTGCCAGCGCGCAGGACCGCACCATCAAGTTCACCACCACCAACCCCGAAGGCCACCCGCTGGTGATGGGCATGCACAAGTTTGCCGACATCGTGGCGGCCAAGTCGGGCGGCAAGATCAAGGTCAACCTGTTCCCCGGCGGCGTGCTGGGCGGCGACGGCCCGGTGCTGTCGGCCATGCAGGGCGGCACCATCGAGATGGCGTCCATGAACTCCAGCTACCTGGCGGGCCAAGTCAAGGAATTCGCGATCTACGACTTCCCCTTCATGTTCAGCAGCTCCAAGCAGGCCGATGCCGTGGTGGACGGCCCCTTCGGCAAGCAGATGCACGCCAAGCTGGATGCCAAGGGCCTGGTCGGCCTGACCTACTGGGAGCTGGGCTTTCGCAACATCACCAACAACAAGCGCCCCATCACCAAGGTGGAAGACATTGCCGGCCTGAAGCTGCGCGTCATCCCCACGGCCATCAATGTGGACTGGGTCAAGGCCCTGGGTGCCAACCCCACGCCCATGACCTTTGGTGAGGTGTATGCCGCGCTGGAGCAAGGTGCCATCGACGGCCAGGAAAACCCCATGACCGTGATTGCCGCCAACAAGCTGTTCGAGGTGCAAAAGTACGGCACGCTGACCAACCACCAGTACAACCCCCAGTCGGTGCTGATCAGCAAGAAGTTCTGGGACAGCCTGAACGCCGGTGAGAAGAAAATCATCTCCGACGCGGCCGTGGAATCCACCGCGTACCAGCGCCAGCAGGCCCGCCTGCAGGCCAGCACGGCGCTGGAAGCCGCGAAAAAAGGCGGCATGCAAATCAACGAACTGTCCCCCGCCGAGCTGGACAAAATGCGCGACAAGATGCGCCCCGTGGTCGCCAAGTTTGGCGTGACCGTCGGCCAGGACACGGTCAAGGGCCTGCAAGACGCACTGGCTGCTGCACCGAAATAAGCTGTTCGGGCCGCCCTCCGCGGCGGCCCTCCATCCACACACCTGAGGACCACCATGAAAATCGTCATGCTCCACGGCATCAACCACAACATGTTTGGCAAGCGCGACCCCAAGCAGTACGGCACCATCACGCTGGATGAAATCAACGCCAGCCTGTCGGCCCTGGGCAAAGAGCTGGGTGCCACGGTGGATGCCTTCCAGACCAACAGCGAAGCCGCCATGTGCGAGCGCATCCACCAGGCCTACACGGAAGGCGCAGATGCCGTGCTGATCAACGCCGGGGCCTGGACGCACTATAGCTACGGCATCCGCGATGCGCTGGCCATCCTGACCTGCCCCATCGTCGAGCTGCATATGTCCAACATCCACGCCCGTGAGGCCTTCCGCCACGTCTCGGTGTTTGCCGAAATCGTCAAGGGCCAGATCTGCGGCTTTGGCGTGGACAGCTACCTGCTCGGTCTGCGGGCAGGCGTGTCGGCCGCCCAGGCAGCCAAAGCCGCTTAAGGAAATACTATCAATTCAATAGCTTCTTACGCCCATCCCATGGGCGCTAGCAGCCTTTTTTATAGATAAAACCCTCTACACCCCGGAGCACCCCGTGATTACTGGCAACACCGAAATCATCGCCCACATCGGCTTCCCCACCCATGCCTTCAAGGCGCCGATGATCTACAACCCCTACTTCGACCAAGCCGGTATCGACGCGGTGGTGGTGCCGATGGGTTGCAAGACCGAGGACTACCCAGCCTTCCTCAAAGCCGTTTTCAGCCTGCAGAACATCCGCGGCGCGCTCATCACCATGCCGCACAAGGTCACCACCGTGGGCCTGCTGGACGAGGTGTCGCCCACCGCCCGCATTGCCGGTGCCTGCAACGCCGTGCGGCGCAATGAGGCGGGCAAGCTGATCGGCGACATGTTCGACGGCGAAGGTTTCGTGCGCGGCGTGCAGCGCAAGGGCTTGCAGATCAGCGGCATCCGCGCGCTGGTGGTGGGCTGCGGCGGCGTGGGCTCGGCCATTGCCGCGTCGCTGGCGGCCGCGGGTGTCAGCGCCCTGCAGCTGTTTGATGCCCACGCCCCGTCCATGGAAGGCCTGGCCACCCGCCTGCGCGAACACTATCCCTCGCTGCTGGTCGAAACCGGCAGCAACGACCCCGCAGGCTGCGACCTGGTGGTCAACGGCACGCCCATGGGCATGAACGACGGCGACCCCCTGCCCATGGACGTGGAGCGCATCGCGCCCACCACCTTCGTGGGCGAAGTGGTGATGAAGTCCGAGATGACCGCCTTTTTGCGTGCTGTGGTGGCCCGGGGCTGCCCGGTGCAGGTGGGCACCGACATGCTGTTCGAGCAGATTCCGGCCTACCTGGAATTTTTCGGCCTGCCCACCACCACGCCCGAAGTGCTGCGCGCCGTGGCCACACTGAAATACTGATCGACCAGCACCTCCTCGCTCTCCCCGGCATGGGAAAAGGTCGGGGAAGGGGCTGAACCCCATCCCATGCTCCAGATCCTCGCCATCACCGCGCCCATCTACCTGATCATTGCGGCGGGTTTTCTCTCGGTACGCTACGGCCTGTTTGGCAAACCCGACATGCGGGTGCTGGGCCGCTTTGTCGTCAACTTCTGTCTGCCCGCACTGATTTTCAACGCGCTGTCCAAGCGCCCGCTGGGCGAGATCCTCAACGGCCCGTACCTGCTGGCCTATGCAGGCGGCTCGCTGGCGGTGGTCACGTTGGCCATGCTGGTAGGGCGGCGGCTGCGCGGGCACAGCGTGCCCATGGCCACCATACAAAGCCTGGGCATGGCGGCCTCCAACAGCGGCTTTGTGGGCTACCCCATCGTGCTGCAACTGCTGGGCCCCACCGCCGGGGTGGCCCTGGCGCTGACCATGCTGGTCGAGAACCTGCTGGTGCTGCCCCTGTGCTTTGCCATGGCCGACAACGACGGCCAGGATGCCTCCCGCCGCTGGCACCACACGCTGTGGATCAGCCTGCGCAATCTGCTGAAGAACCCGCTGGTGCTGGCCATCCTGGCCGGTTTCACTTTCTCCATGCTCAATCTGCACCTGCCCGCGGTGCTGGCGCACACCGTGCAGATCGTGGCCACCGCCTCCAGCCCGGTGGCGCTGTTCGTCATTGGCGGCAGCCTGGTAGGCCTGAAGCTGGCCGGGGTGCGCCGCGACCTGGCCTGGGTGGCCACGGGCAAGCTCATCCTGCACCCACTGGCCGTATTCACCCTGCTGTGGCTGCTTCCGCCCATCGCGCCCGAGCTGCGCGTGGCCGCCGTGCTGTTCGCCGCCATGCCCATGCTGAGCATCTACCCGGTGGTGGCCCAGAAGTACGGCCTGGAAGGCTTTACCGCCGCCGCCCTGCTGGTGACCACCGTGGCCTCGTTCGCCAGCATCAGCGCCCTGCTGTGGGCCCTGCACAATCTGCTGGGCTGGACGGCTTGAGGATTTAAACGAAATGGGCCGCCAGCGCTTATTCCATAAGCGCAAGCAGCTCTTTAATTTATAGCATGCAGCTATTCGGCCGCATCGTGCTGCCAGCGCGGCAGCCGGGCGCCGCAGTCGCTGCAAAAGCGGGCGCCGGGGGCATGGCCTTCGCTCAGGCATTCATGGCAGGTGCGGGTGGTGGGCACGCGGGCTGGCATGTGCTGCAGGGTGAACTCTGCGCTGACAATGCCCGTGGGCACGGCCAGCGTGCCCCAGCCCAGCAGCATCATCAGCGAGGCGATCACCCGGCCCAGGTCCGACTTGGGCGTGATGTCGCCAAAGCCCACCGTGGTCATGGTGGTAATGGCCCAGTACACGCCCACCGGGATGCTGGTGTAGCCGTTGGCCGGCCCCTCCACCACATACATCAGCGTGCCCATCACCACCACCACCACCATCACAAAGCTCATGAACACCAAAATCTTGCGCCGCGAGGCCGACAGCGCCTGCCCCAGGGCACGAAACTCCGCCACGTAGGCGGTGAGCTTCAAAATACGGAAGATCCGCAGCAGGCGCAGCACCCGCACGTCGATCAGCGCATGCAGCCCCGGCACCATCACCGCCAGGTAGGTGGGCAGCAGGGCCAGCAAATCGATGATGCCAAACCCGCTTTGCGCATAGCGCAGGGGGCGGCGCACACAGGCGAGCCGGGCGATGTATTCCACGGTGAACGCAATCGTAAAAAACCATTCCAGCACGTTGAACACGGCGCTGTAGCGGGCGTGCACCTCGGCCATGCTGTCGAGCACCACCACGCCCACGCTGGCCAGAATCATGCCGATCAGCCCCAGGTCGAATAACCGGCCCGCGCGCGTGTCGGCCTCGAAAATCACCGTGTACACCTGCAGCCGCCAGCCCGTATCGGGCCGCCCAAACCGTTGTCCATCCACAGGCTGCGCAGTCGTTTTTTTCGTCATGGCGGGATCTTATGCGGATAGCATGCGTCTGGGATCAACGCACTTTTCCAGGAGGCCCCATGGCGATCCAACGAGACACCCCCTACAGCGGCATGAACTTCAGCGTAGACCTGGGCGATGGCCAGGAAGATGGCACCGGCGCGGGCCTGCTCGAAGTGGTCTTGCCGCACGCCGCCTTGACGGTGCTGAAGTACCGCAACGGCAACGACCGCGACAACGCCGTCAAGAAGCTGCAAACCACCACCCAGTACAGCAACCTGGTCCTCAAACGCGGCGCGCTGGGGGCGCTCAACTGGTACAGCTGGTGGAACGCCATGCGCAACGGCGAGCAAGGCATCCAGCGCAACATCACCGTGCGGCTGCTCAGCGAAGACCAGGGCAACGTGGTGATGGTCTGGAAGTTTCGCAACGCCCGGCCGGTGAACTACCACTTCTCGCCCCTCAACGCCCTGGGCACCGAGGCGCTGGTCGAGACGCTGGACCTGGTGGTGGAGCGGATGGAGATGGAGTAGCTATCCAGCCCCCTCGCGCGCCCCTCACGGCCTACTTCTACAGCGCCGACACCCTGCGCAGCCGCAGCGTGGGCGGCACGGTGCTGCACGGCACGGTGGATGTGCCCGCGCCCCCGGCCCGGCTGCAGGCCGACTGGGAGCGCGACATCGCCACCCAGCTGGGCCTGGAGCCCGGCGATGTAGACACCCTGCCCTTGGCCCGCGCCCGCATGCGCTGGCCCGACTACCCGCGCTGCGTGCAGGCGGTGGAGGATTGGCTAGGCACCCTGGGCCTGCCCGGCCTGCTGCCCGGCTGCGACACCGCCCTCATGGCCTGCCGCGGCGCCCGCTACCACCACGACGGCGCGCAGTACGCCGGTGCTGCCTTTTGCAACCTGTTCCTGAGCGAAGACAAGGGCCTGGACGTGCACTTCCCCGGCACCGGCCAGCGCATCCCCCTGGCCCGGGGCACGGTGCTGGTCTTCGACACCGGCCAGCCCCACGCCGTCATTCCGCGCGGCAGCGGCGGCTTCGACCCCGCCGACTTCCTGCCGGAGCTCGACTGCAGCCAGGTGTTTCTGACCTGGGAGCTGCCCATCACCCACCCCGGCGTGGCGCGCGTGCTGGGGGTGGAAATGGATACCGACCCGGCCACGGCGCTGGGGCTGGAGGGGGAGCAGGTGTGGTGCGATGGGGTGCCGAGCCGGGTGTATGCGGAAACAGGACAGTGGTGCAATTTGGACGAACCGCCATGCGCATAACGATCACCATCGACGACCAGCTCTACGCGCAAGCCATGGCGCTGCTGCCGAGTCCGATACAACCGTCGGAGCTGGTGAGCCAGGCGCTTAGGGCGTGGATACGTACTGAAAACACCAAGCACCTGGTTGCCATGGGCGGCCAGGTGCCGAATATGTCGGACATTCCCCGCAGGGTACCAAGTTAAGGGGCGGTATCGAAGCTGCGGGAAAACATCCCGGTTTCCCCTCACACCCCAAAGGCCGCCAACGCAAAATCCCCCCGCTGCAGTTCCTGCACCAGGTAGTCCACACACACCTTGAGCTTGGCCGAATTGCCCAGCCGCGTGGCCGTGACGGCCCACACATTCGCCTGCTGGTAGTAGGCGGGCAGCACGCGTTCCATGCTGCCGTCTTGCAGGCGGGCAGCCACGTCCCAGCTCGACAGCAGCACGATGCCGTGGCCGTCCACCGCCCAGTTCTGCACCGCGTCGCTGTGGTTGGAGCCCAGGGTGCTAGTAACCTTGACCGACTCCACGCCCTGCGGCCCTTGCAGCCGCCACACGCCGTAGGCCTGGTCGCGGTCGCGGAACAACAGGCAGTCGTGCTGGGCCAGCTCGGCCAGGGTCTTGGGTGCGCCGCGGCGGGCCAGGTAGGCCGGGGCGGCGCACAGCACGCGCACACTCTGGGCCACGGGGTGGGCCACCAGATACGGCTCTTGCACGTCGCCCACGCGGATGTCGATGTCGAAACCCTCGCCCAGCACGTCCACCCGGCGGTCTACCAGCTCCAGCCAGATGTCCAGCGCGGGGTACTGCAGCTTGAGCCGCGCCAGGATGTGCGCCACGTGGTTGCGGCCCAGGCGCAGGCTGGTGCTGATGCGCAGCGCCCCCGAGGGCGTGGCCCGGGTGCGGCCCACCTCTTGGGTCAGGCTGTCGGCAGTGTCCAGCACCTTGCGGGCCCACAGCAAGGCGGTTTCGCCCTCGTCGGTAATGGAAACCCGCCGCGTGGTGCGGTGGAACAGCGCCAGCCCCAGCGCCTTTTCCAGCCCGGCCACGCGTTTGCTCACATACGCGGGCGAGATGCCCAGCTCCACCGCCGCCGCGTTGAAGCTGCTGCGCCGCGCCACGCAGCAGAAGACCCGCAGGTCGATCAATTCCCACTGCGTATTCACCATTGATTGTTCACCATCAGCTCATTGTGAATCAGCTTCAAGGCTAATTACAAATCGATTGCTTATGAATACGATGCCGCACTGCAACCTAAAGAGACAACATGACCCAGCTAAATATCGCCGTGGCAGGCGCAGGCATGATTGGCCAGGCGCACATCGCGGTTCTGTCCCAAAGCGACCGCTGCACCCTGTCGGCCATCGTCGACCCGTCCCCCGCCGCCGTGGCCACCGCCGCGCAGGCGGGGGTGCCGCTGTACCCCTCGCTGGCAGCACTCTTTGCTGCGGGCAAGCCCGACGGCATCGTGCTGGCCACGCCCAACCACCTGCACCTGCCGCAGGCGCTGGAATGCATGGCGGCGGGCGTGCCCATGCTGCTGGAAAAGCCCATCGCCGCCACCCTGGCCGAGGGCCTGCAGCTGCAAAAGGTGGCGGAGGAAACACAAGCCCGCGTGCTCATCGGCCACCACCGCGCCCACAGCCCCATCATGGCCAAGGCCCGGGAAGTGGTGGACAGCGGCAAGCTCGGCCAACTGGTCAGCGTGATGGGCAGCGCCCAGTTCTTCAAGCCCGACGGCTACTTTGCCAGCGGCCCCTGGCGCACCCAGCCCGGCGGTGGCCCCATCCTGATCAACCTGATCCACGAAGTGCACAACCTGCGCATGCTGTGCGGCGACATCAGCGCGGTGCAGGCCTTTGCCAGTAACGCCACGCGCGGCTTCGCGGTGGAAGACACGGTGGCCATCAACCTGCGCTTTGCCAGCGGCGTGTTGGGCAGCTTCATGCTGAGCGACACCGCCGCCAGCGCCCGCAGCTGGGAGCAGACCAGCCAGGAGAACCCGGCCTACACCACCTACCCAGACGAAGATTGCTACCTGCTCGCAGGCACCTTCGGCAGCCTGGCCCTGCCCACCATGCGCCTCAAAACCTACCCCCGCGCAGAAGACCGCTCGTGGTGGAAAGCGTTTGAGGTGGGCGTGGTCGGCATGGTGCGCGACGACCCGCTCAAGCGCCAGATGGCGCACTTCGCGGATGTGATCCAAGGCCGGGCCGCGCCGCTGGTGAGCGCGCGCGACGGGGTGCAAAACCTGCGGGTGACCGAGGCCATTGCCCAGGCAGCGAAGACGGGGCTGGTGGTCTCCATCTAGCCGGGCCTTGGAACCTGTTGTTAAGCGCCGGGCAGCGCCTTGTCCAGCGGCAACTGCATGCTGGACTTCAGCCAGCCCAGCGTGACCGAGGTACGAAAACGGCGGATGTTGTCGTCGCCCTCGAACAGCCGCCGGGTCAGCGCCTCGTAGTCGGCCATGGAGGCCACGGTCACGATCAGCAGGTAGTCGGCCTCGCCGGTGACGCTGTAGCACTGCTGCACCGCAGGCTCGGCGGCGATGCGAGCGCGCAAGGGGGCGGTGCGGTCGGGCCGTTCGTTCTCGATGTGCACCTCGGTGATGATGGTCAGCGGCAGGCCGACCTTGGCCGCGTCCAGCACCGCCACGTTGGCGCGGATCACGCCGCTGTCTTGCAACTTGCGGATACGGCGCTGCACCGCCGGGGCCGACAAATGCACCGCCTCGGCAATCGCGCGCTGGGGCACGCTGTTGTCCTTTTGCAGAATTTCCAGAATCGCAAGGTCAAAGCTGTCAAGGGTCATGGTGGCGGGCTTGGGGATGAAGGTGAGCGAATCTTGCGTTTGCACCCCGTTTTTGCAGCGAAAACCTGGCGCTCCACAATTTATATTTTCACCCATGGCGACAACACATTTCCAACGGGCAATTCCTTTTTTGGCAGTTCTGGGCGCGGTGACCGCGCTGGGCATCGGCACCTCCTGGGCAAAACAGCTGTTTCCGCTGGTGGGCGCGCAGGGCACGACGGCCGTGCGCGTGGGGTTTTCGGCGCTGCTGTTGCTGGCGCTGTGGAGGCCCTGGCGCTGGCATCTGTCGCGTGCCGACGCCATCTCCATCGCCTGCTATGGTGCCACGCTGGGCGCGATGAACCTGATGTTCTACATGTCTTTGCGCACGCTGCCGTTTGGCCTGGCCGTGGCGATCGAATTTGCCGGACCACTGACGGTGGCCATCGCTGCGTCCCGCCGCAGGGTGGACTTTGCCTGGCTGGCGCTGGCCGGTTTCGGCCTGCTCATGCTGCTGCCGCTGGGCCTGGGGGACCGCGAGCTGGACCCGGTGGGCGTGCTGTACGCGCTGGGGGCGGCGGTGCTGTGGGGCCTGTATATCGTTTATGGCAAGCGCGTGGGCCATCTGCACGCGGGGCATTCGGTGTCGCTGGGCCTGCTGGTGGCGGCCATCGTGGTGGTGCCGGTGGGCATTGCACACGCCGGTGCCGCACTGCTGTCGCCCACGGTGCTCCTGGTGGGGGTGTGCGTGGCGGCCATCTCCAGCGCCATCCCGATCTCGCTGGAGATGGTGGCCATGCAGCGGCTGCCCAAAGAAGCTTTCGGCATCATGATCAGCATGGAGCCCGCAGTGGCCGCGCTGCTGGCCATGGGCCTGCTGGACGAGCACCTGGATGCACGACAGTGGCTGGCCATCGCCTGCACCATGGCGGCCTCGATGGGCAGCGCCGCCACCGCGCGGCGGCCGCAGGCTGCGGTACCGCTGGCGGCCTGCTCTGCGGCCTGAGGCGGGGAATCAGTCCAGCGGCTTCTCTTCGGTAGGCACCGGCGAGGCCTCGTCGGGCACCTTGGGGGTGTCGGACGCATGGTGTTCCATGTGGGTCTTTTTGCCGGGCTGTGGCGTCTCGTCGGCACCGGGTGCCACCTCTTCGCCGCGGTGCTTCTTCTCTTGCTGGACTTTCTTGTCGTGCGCAACATTTCTGGGATCGGTCATAGGTCTTTCAGTAGTGATGCCTGTATCTTGACCGCAGAATTTTTTACACGGGTAGGACAAGCCGCCGTTGCGCTACGGAGCATGGCGCGGATGCAGGCGGCGTATCTTGGTTGG
This sequence comes from Rhodoferax sp. WC2427, assembly GCF_040822085.1. NCBI lineage: Bacteria > Pseudomonadati > Pseudomonadota > Betaproteobacteria > Burkholderiales > Comamonadaceae > Rhodoferax > Rhodoferax sp. WC2427. The sequence goes on from NZ_CP162006.1 coordinate 2,996,640, forward strand.
GATGGGTGTGCGCCATAGGCATCGCTGGCCGGGTCTCGCCCCGGCGGGCGACTAACTTCTTTTGCTTCGCCAAAAGAAGTCAGCAAGAAAAGGCGAGCCGAAGTCGTCGCCCGGCTGCGCCGGTACGCTGCGTTGCTCGGCCTGTGCGGGATCCCGCTCGAACTCGGCCTGCGGCCTCAAACAATCGCGGGCCCTGATCCGCCCAGCCCTGCGCTACTCGCCGACGCCACACGGCGGGGGGAACCAACAGCCGAACAGCCAACCCCAGCCCGGCGCAGCCGGGCTCGCGCCCTAGGCGCGATGGGGCGCTGCGCGCCCCCGATCCCGCTCCCCGGGGTCCCCCTCTGCAATGCGCCGAGGAGCACAGCTTTGGGCGAATCAGGGCTGGCGTTGTTTGAGCGCCAGCGAGTTTAGCCAGACCCCGCCCAAAGCGCGCACCGCAGGTTCCCCGACGCGGTAGCGATGGGGCGCTGGCAGTGGGGACGCCTTTCTTTTGGTAACTTTTCTTTTGCGCAAAAGAAAAGTTACTGCGCCGCCGGGCGCATCACCCGGCCAGCAGCGACTGTTGCATCCAGTGCTCCACAGGTCACCACAAACCTAGACAGAAAAATCTTAGCGGAAAGTGCCTCTAACGCTTATTCCCAGAGCGTGAGAAGCTACTAAAAGAAGAGCGTTGTCAGCGCCATTTTGGCGCTCAACCTCAATGGCGGTTCTGCCATCGGGCATAGCGAGCCATCAGCGATCATTCACAACCCGAATGCGCTCAACCCAGTGCCATTTGGCTTCCTACCGGCAGATCACGAATACGCCGCCACTCCAGTTGGCGACGATCTTGTTCTCTCCAAGGTAGCGGGCTAGGTGGCAGCGATGGCTAACTCAAACGTTCCCCCGCCCCAACGCATCCTGCCCCCCCGGCGCCAGCACCCCCAACCTTACATACCCCCCCAACCCAAACGACGCCGCATCCCGCAACTTCACCCCCCGCGCCCGCAGCCGCTGCAGCCGCAACGGCACATCCTCCCCCGGCGGCCGGGCGCAGAAGAAGTTCGCTTCGCTGGGCACACACTCCCACCCCAGCGTGCGGCACAGGATGAGCTGCCGCGCCTTCCACGCCCGCAAAGTCTCCAGGCTCTGCGCCAACCACGCCTGGGTGGCAGGCTGGCACCAGGCCTGCAGCATCGCCACGCCGTGCGCGCCCACCGGCCAGGACGGGCACAGGGCCTGTAGCGGCGCGGAGTCCACACCCAGTGGCGCAATCACGTAGGCGGCGCGGATGCCTGTGAGGCCCAGGGCTTTGTTGGGGGTCCACATGTGCCACACCCGGTCCATCTGCGCGGCGTTCAGGCTGGGCGTGCCTTCCAGGCGCAGGGGGGCGTAGGCGCAGTCGAGCACCAGGGTCTGGGTGGGCTGCAGGCCGTCTACCAGAGCCGCCAGACCGGGATGCGCCTGCCCCAGCGGGCTGGACGGCTCGCAGGCCCACAGCAATTGGGCTTGGACCGCATCGGCAGGCACCAAACCCCAGGCCTGCGCCGCCTGTGCGTAGTCGCCATAGTGGTGCTGTGGCAGGCATACGCCCTGCCCGCGGTGCAGCGCGCTGATGCGGTGGATGAACTCACTGGCGCTGGCCGCCAGCAGCACCCGGGCGGCATCCACGCCATGGAAGTCGGCCAATTGCGCCCGCAGCGCCGTGTACTGCGGGTCGGGGTAGCGGGTGGCATCGGCTTGTTGCACGGCGGCCAGGGCGTGGAGGCACGGGCCGCAGGCGTTGCTATTGGTGGAAAAGTCAAACAGCGGCACGCCCAGCGCGTCCGGGCCGCCGTGGAGGCAATCGTTCATATTGCTATTAAATAAAGAGCTGCCCACGCCATTGGAATAAGCGCTAGCACTGTATTTCTTGCTAAAACTACGGCCCGCTGCGTGTCGGCGACCAGGGGCACGCGGCCCGTGGCGTTCAAGGTGTACACGCCCGGTTTTCCCAGGCGCACGCCCAGACACAGGGCCATCGCCGCCATAGGCCAGCCACTGTTGGGGGATGGAGTGAGCTGCGCCTGCTGGCGCAGCGTGGGAGTGCGGCGCGCCTGCTCCGGCAAGGTTCGCCATGCGTTGCAGCTGGCCACGGCCATCAGCAGCACGGCGGTAATGCGCGCGGGCAGCCAGCTCAGCACATCGTCGGCCCAGGCAGCCCACTTGCCTGCCCATTCCCACTCTCGGCCATTGCGCATGCCCCGGTAGCCCCACATCGCGTCGGCGGTATTGGCAAAGCGGTACAGCGCCGCGCCGGGCAGGCCCAGCAGCACAAACCAGAAAATGGGTGCGACGACCGAGTCGTTCAGGTTCTCGGCCAGCGACTCGATGGCGCTCTCGCGCACCTGGCCCTCGGTGAGCGCAGCCACGTCGCGGCTGACCAGCCAGGCCAGGCGCTGGCGGCCGGCCATCAGCGATTCGCCCAAGGCGGCCTCCACTGCCAGCACTTCACTGCGCAACATGGCCCAGGCCAGCAGGGGTTTGAGCAGCAGGCCCAGCAGCAGCGCCGCCAGCAACCCACCGGGCCACGCGCCCAGGGCCTGGGGGAGCTGCAAGAGGGTTTTCTGCAAAAACCATGCTGCTACATAAACCGTAGCTGCTCCCGCCCACCACATCAGCGCTGCAAGGCCAAAAGACTTGTAATCTGGCCCGGTGGTGGGCGAGACAGGTGCCACCCGCCGCCCGGCCCAGCCCAGGTAGTTACCGATCCATACCACCGGGTGCCAGCGCACCGGCGGCTCGCCCAGCCGCCAGTCGACCAGCAAGGCCAGCACCAATGCGGCTGCCCACAGCACGCGCCGCTTACACCGGCCGCAGCTGGTCGGCCAGCGAGCGGGTCTTGTCGGTGGCCACGTCGCCGGTGTGCAGGGTGGACTTGCGCTCGATCAGCAGGATGTGGCATTCCTCCTCGGCCACCGGGTTGTGGCGCACGCCTTTGGGCACGACGAACATTTCCCCCTCGGACAGCTCGGCCACGCCGGTTTCCATCTCGATGCGCAAATGGCCTTTGAGCACCAGAAACATCTCGTCCTCATGCGCATGGCTGTGCCAGGCCAGGGAGCCCAGCACCTTGGCCACCTTGATGTAGGAGTCGTCCAGCTCGGCGATCACGCGGGGCGACCAGTGTTCGGTGAGCGATGCAGCGATCTGTGCGGGGGAGGAAATGGGGGACATGGGGTTCCTAAAGGGTCAAACACGGCTCACGGGCCATCGGGGATCAGGCGCTTGCCCAGGCTCACCGCCTCGTCTTGCGCGTAGCCCAGGTGGCGGTAGAAATCCAGCACGGCGGTGTTGCTGCTGCGCACCTGCAGGTTCAGCTTGGGGCAGCCCAGCGCCAGCAGTTGCTGCTCAATGTGCCGCATCAGGGCCGCACCCAGGCCCTGGCCGCGCTGGCTGGGCTCTACCGCCAGGTAGTTGACCCAGCCGCGGTGCCCGTCGTACCCGGCCATGGCCGTAGCCAGCACCTGGCCCTCCCGCTCGCCCACCAGGAACAGCTCACGCTGCACCTGCAGCTTGCGGGCGATGTCCTTGTGCGGGTCGTTCCACGGGCGGGTCAGGCCGCAAGCCTGCCACAGGGCGACCACGGCAGCTTCGTCGGTTTCTTGGTAGGGGCGGATGTGCATGGTGGGACTATTTTCCAAGGGATTGGTGGGGCATCAATCCTCAATCCCCCGCTGCGCGGGCACCCCCGCCTTGAATGCGTGCTTGACCATGGCCATCTCGGTCACGGTGTCGGCCAGGTCGATGATCTCGGGGGGGCAACGGCGGCCGGTGAGGACCACGTGGACGTGGGCGGGGCGCGTGCGCAGGGTATGCAGCACGTCGTCCAGCGGCAGCCAGCCGTAAATCAGCGGGTAGGTAACCTCGTCCAGCGTGACCATGAAGAACTCGCCGCCGAGGATGGCGGCCTTGGCCTTTTGCCAGCCGTCGCGGGCGAGCTGGGCGGAGTGCTCCAGGTCCTGGCTTTTCCAGCTGAAGCCGTCGCCCAGGCCCTCGATGGGGATGCCCAGCTGCTCAAACATGCGGTGCTCGCCAAAGCGGGCGCTGGGCACTTTCATGAACTGGTAGATCTTGACGGCTTTGCCGCGGCCATGGGCGCGCAGGGCCAGGCCGAAGGCCGCCGTGCTTTTACCCTTGCCGTCGCCGGTGTTGACGATGACCAGGCCGCGGCGCTCGCCCTCGGGCTTGTCGTAGGGCTTGTCGGTGGGGGGGGCTTCGATCTGCATGGTTTACTCTAGTTTTGGTAGCGCAATGTACTGGTCGGACAAGCGCTGGATGGTGATTCGGTCGTCAAACACCTGCTCCACCGCGCGGTGGGTGGCGGCATCGGTGCAGGCCCCGGCGTGGCGCACGCGGCCCTGGGCCAGCACCAGCAGGTCGTCGGCCTGCAGCGCCATCGACACCTCGTGCAGCACGCTGACCACGGTGTGCCCGCGCGCCACCAGGTCGCGCACCAGCAGCAGCCAGTCGGTCTGGTGCGGCGGGTCCAGATTGGCCAGGGGTTCGTCCATCAGCAGCACCGGGGCCTGCACCGCCAGGGCCCGGGCCAGCAGCACGCGCTGGCGTTCGCCGCCCGAGAGCTGGCCCAAGGACCGGGCGCGCCAGTCCCAGGCCTGGGTGGCGCGCAGGGCCTGCTCCACCGCGGCCAGGTCGGCGGCGCTGGGCGCGGCCAGCCAGGGGCGGTGCGGGATGCGGCCCAGCAGCGCCACGTCCCACACGCTCAGGTCGTCGGCACTGCCACCGTCGGTACTGCCCTGCCCCAGCCAGGCCAGGGTCTGGGCGCGCTGGCGGGCGGGCATGGTGGCAAGGTTCTGGCCCAGCAGCGTGACGCTGCCGGTGTGCGGCAGCAGGCCCGCCAGCACCTTGAGCAGGGTGGACTTGCCCGCGCCGTTGGGGCCGACGATGCTGGTCCAGCGGTTTGCACGCACCTCCAGGCTGATGCTGTGCAATACAGGTACTTTTGAGAGGCTGGCGCTGATGGAATGGGCGTTAACAGCTATGTTTTTCATAGTACACCGCCGCTGCGTTTGTGCATGCGCCACAGCAGGTAGCTGCCGCCCAGCACCGCGGTGAGCACGCCCACCGGCAGCTCCTGCGGGGCGGTGAGCCAGCGCGCCAGGATGTCGGCGGCCAGCAGCAGCACGCCGCCGGTCAGGCTGGCCAGCAGCATCAGGCGGCTGTGCGTGGTGCGCGCCAGCGAGCGCGCCAGGTGCGGCGCGGCCAGGCCTACAAAGGCAATCATGCCGGTCTGGGCCACGGCGGTGCCGGTGGCCAGCGCCAGCACCACAATCAGCGCGGCGCGCATGCGCGGCAACGGCAGGCCCAGGCTGGCGGCCGTGGCCTCGCCCAGGGTGAGGCCGTCGAGCACCGGGCCGAGTAGCCAGGCCACGGCGGTGCACACCGCCCATACCGCCAGCATCAACAGGCAGGCAGTCCAGCCCACAAAGCCGGTGCTGCCCAGGTTGAAGCCCTGCATGGCGCTGAGGATGTCGGGGATGGCCAGCGTGACCAGGTCCTTGCCCGCGCCCAGCACTACGCCCACGATCACGCCCGCCAGCAGCAGGCGCAGGGTGTGCTGCACGCCCCGGGCCAGCGCCAGCGTCAGCAGCACGCCGCCCACCGCCCCGGCAAAGGCCGCACCCGTCAACCCCACACGCACCAGCCAGGCGGTGGCAAACGGCGACACGCCCAGCACGGCCAGCGCCAAAGCCATGGCCAGCGAAGCCCCCGAGGCGCTGCCCAGCAGGTACGGGTCGGCCAGCGGATTGCGAAACAGGCCCTGCGCCACCGCGCCCGCCAGCCCCAGCAGGGCCCCGGCCACCCAGGCGCCCAGAGTGCGCGGCAGGCGGATGTCCCAGACGATTTGCAGGGCGATGGGGTCGTGGCGCGCGGCCAGCACGCTGTCAAAGCCGGTGCTGCCGATGCTGGTGCCCAGCAGCAATAAAACCAGGGCCAGGGCCAGGAGGATGAGGGTGAGGGCCTTTGGGTTTTTCACGGGGCCTTCTCCCGCAGGCAGGCGGCCATGGCCTGCGCGGCCTCGGCCATGCGCGGGCCGGGGCGCACCAGCACGTCGCCCAGTTCGGGCGGGAAGCTGCACACCCGCTGCTCGCGGATGGCACGGATGCCGCTCCAGCCCGGGCGCTGCGCCATGCCGGTGCTGCCCCGGTCGCCGACCATGATCAGGTCGGGGTTGGCGCGTACCACAAATTCGGGATTCAGCTTGGGAAATGGCCCCAGCGCGGCGGGCACCACGTTCTGCACACCCAGGCGCGCCAGCGTCTCGCCGATGAACGAGCTGGTGCCGGCGGCGTACGGCGCGGCGTTCACTTCGAAATAGACCCGGGTGGTTTTGACCCGCGCGGGCAACGACTGGGCGGCGGCGGCCACGCTGGCGTCGATGCCGCGCCAGATGCGCCCGGCATCCGGCACCGCCAGCAGCTGGCCCAGAGTGCCCAGCACGCGCTGCACATCGGCATAGGTTTTGGGCTCCAGCGCCACCACTTTCAGGCCCAGGGCCTCCAGCCGGGCGCTGGCGCGCGAGGCGGTGGCCAGCAGCACCACGTCGGGGCGCAGGGCCACGATGGCCTCGAGGTTCGGGTCCATCCCGCCGCCCAGTTGCGGCAAGGCGCGCACGCTGGCGGGGAAGTTGGAGTAGCGGTCTACCCCCACCAGCCGCGCGCACTGCTCCAGGGCGCACACGCTTTCGGTCAGCGACGGCAGCAGGCTGACGATGCGCTGCGGGCTCTGGGCAAACTGCACGGTGCTGCCCCGGTCATCGGTGACCTGCAGGGCGTGCGCCGACGAAGCAACCCAAAGCAGCAATGCCCAAAACTTCATGCCAGGTCTTTCAAGGTCAGCGGCAAACCGGCGACCATCAGCGTGACGCGCTGGCAGCGCTGCGCCACCTGCTGGTTCAATGTGCCCAGGGCGTCCACAAAGGCCCGCACCTCGCGGCCCATGGGGATCACGCCCAGGCCGATCTCGTTGCCCACCAGCACCAGCGGGCCGGGGGCCGCGCTGATTGCTTCCAAAAATGTAGCTACTCTCGCCGATGGAATAAGCGCTGGAGGCTGATTTTCTTTAAATTCTGCGGGCATGAGCAGGTTGGTCAGCCACAGGGTCAAACAGTCCACCACCACCAGCGTGTCGGGGCGGCTGTGCCGGGCCATCGCCTCGGCCAGCAGCAGCGGCTCCTCCACCGTCAGCATGCCCGGCAGGCGCTCGGCCCGGTCGCGCTGGTGGCGGGCGATGCGCTCGGCCATCTCCGCATCCCAGGGCTGGGCGGTGGCGATAAACACGGCGCGCGCACCCGCCCCCGCCAGCCACGCCGCAGCCAACTGCTCGGCGCGGCGGGACTTGCCGCTTTTTTGGCCGCCGAGGATGAACTCGCTGCGGGCCGGGCGGAGCGGATGCGTCATGTCGGCTGCGTCATTTCGGTTGGTACCGCAAGCTCACAAACAGCTCGCGACCCGGCTGGTTGTAGCCCAGGGCCGTGGCGTACTGGCGGTTGGTCAGGTTGTTGAGCTTGGTTTGCACCGTCCAGTCCTTGTCCACGGTGTAGGCCAGGCTCACGTCGGCGGTGGCGTAAGCCCCCAGCCGGGTGGTGTTGGCCGCATCCTCGAAGCGCTGGCCCACGTAGAGTGCCGAACCGCCCAGGCGCCAGGCACCCAGGGTGTAGTCGCCGCCCAGGCTCAGCTGCGACTTGGCACGGCGGCGCAGTTGCAGCTGGTTGGCGGTGTTGCGCGGGTCCAGCGCCTCGGCGGTGGCCCACAGGTTGAGCGCGTCGAAGTGGCCGTCGTAGCCCAGCGTCCAGCCGTCGATGCGCACACGGGGCACGTTGACCGTGCTGGTGCCGCCGCTGATGAAGCCGCGGATGCGGTTATCAAACCGCACCAGCTTCACGTGGTGGTCACCCTGGGTCCAGTCCAGGCCGAGCTCGGCATTTTTGCCCTGCTCGGGTTGCAGCAGCGGGTTGCCGTTGTAGTAGCTGGATTTCCAGTACAGGTCGTTGAAATTGGGGGCCACAAACGAGGTGCCGTAGCCCGCGTGGGCGCGCCATGCGGGGTTGATCTGGTAGCTGTAGCCCGCGTAGCCGGTGCTGTGCGCGCCAAACTGCGAGTTGTCGTCGCGCCGCGCATTGAGCTGCCAGCCGTGGGCCCCGGCCTTGCCGGTCAGCCCGGCAAACGCCGCGTTGATGCGGCGGGAGTTGACCGAATAGGCCTGCGAACTGTTCACCTTTTGCTCCAGGGTTTCCAGCCCGGCCACCACGGTGCCTACGCCGGTCTGGATGTCGTTTTGCCAGGTCCACTTGTTTTGCGTGGTTTCAAACAGGCCGGGCAGGTTGAAGCTGCTGGCCGACACCAGGGCTTCGCTGCGGTCCACGCCCTGGGCGAAGTTGAAGCGCGTGGTCCAGGTGGGGCTGATCTTGCCGCTGAGCCCGGCGCGCAGCACGCTGCTGCGCAGGGCGCTGGCGGTGTCGGCACCCAGGCCGTCGTCGAAGTGCTGCGTGCCTTCGGAATACAGCACACCGGCATTCAGCGTCCAGTCGGGCGCCAGGGTCCAGTCCACCGAGCCGTTCAGGGCCTTTTGGTCAAAGCCGTCGCGGTCGGGGTTGTAGCTGCCAAACGGCACCGACGGGTTGGTGGCCGAAAAGCCGCGGTCGCGCGTGACCGAGCCGCCCAGGGAATAGCGCACCGTATCGGTGCCCGCCTGCACACCGGCCGACACCGCCCGGTAGCCATGGCTGCCCAGCGTCACCTCGGCCGTGGGGTGCAGGCCGGGGGCGCCGCGCACGGTAAAAATCTGCACCACGCCGCCCACGGCATCGGCACCGTACAGGGCCGACGCGGGGCCCTTGAGCACTTCGATGCGCTCGATCTGGTCCAGCGGCAGGTTGTCCCACACCGGGGTGCCCGCCGTGGCCGAGCCGTAGCGCACGCCGTCGATCAGCAGCAGGGTGTGGCGCGCCTCGGTGCCACGGATGAAGATGTTGCTGTTGTTGCCACGCCCGCCGTTGGAGCTCAGCTGCACCGACGCCAACCGCGCCAGCACCTCGGTCAGGGTGCGCCCGGCAGAGCGTTCAATGTCTTCCCGGTCGATGACGAGGACTTCGCTGGACAGGGCATCGGCGCGGGTGGCCACGCGGGTGGCGGTGACCACCACCTCCTTGAGTTGCGTCTGTGCCAAAGACGGAAATGCAGCGGCCAGGGCCAGGGGCAGCACGGCCAGGCGCGCGGAGGAGAACACAGTTTTCATGGAAAGAAGTCGATCAGCAATAGGCTCACCCCGGCGTCCCCGCCAGGGCATCAGCATCAAGACGGCGCGCCGCACCAAAAGCAGACGCACCACCACCTTGTTGGCCGGTATCCGGGCTGGCGGAAGGCTCGTACCGTCTTCCCAGGCAGACTCAAGCCCAGTGACTGTGTGGTACGAGTGGAATCGGGTGATTCATCCGCTTTACCGTTGCGGGGGCAGCGCAGGCTTCGCGGTGGTGGGCACCGCTTCCTGCTTCCCGTTGAACTGCGGCACATGAACTGCGCCGCGAGCACCAACAGCGGCATTTTAAGCGGGGAATGGCAACCACTAGAATGTGAAAGCTTATGGCCACCCCCACCCAAATTGAACAAGTTGCTGAACGTACCGAGCGCCTGCTGGTACGTTACCGCGAGTTGCAGCGCGCCAACGTGTTGCTGGCCGAACAGGTCGCCACGCTGACCCACGAGCGCGACTCGCTGAAATCCCGCCTGGGTGCTGCCCGCGCCCGTATCGACGCGCTGCTGGAGCGCCTGCCCCAGATCGGCAACCCACCGGCCATCCGCCCCGCCCCCCGCAAGGACGCAGAATGAAGCAGCTCGACGTGCAAATCCTCGGCCAAAGCTATTTGCTGGGCTGCCCGGAAGGGGGCGAAGCGCGCCTGCTGGAGGCCGTGAAGATGGTCGACACCGCCATGTGCGCCATCCGCGACGGCGGCAAGATCAAGGCCCGCGACCGCATCGCCGTGCTGGCCGCCCTGAACCTGGCCTTCGACCTGACCGACCGGGGCCGGGCCCCCACGCGCCCTGCCCCCGCGCCGACCGAGGCCGCCAGCAACGACGATCCGGTGCTGTCCACGCTGATCGAGCAGCTCGACCTGGCATTGGGCGACGACGGAAAACTTCTGTAGAACTTGCCCCCCGGGGTCTGCGGGGTGGGTTATTGGCCTAGAATCACAGCGTCTGCGGTGCATGCCGGGCTTTATATTTCCTTGAACCAATGCTCCATGAGCCCGGGCCTGGAATATCCCCTGGGGAGCGTGATCATCTCGCGTTAGATGAACCCAACTCCAGGGTGACCTAGCCCACCTGAACCCCGGTTCAGGATGCCGGTCCGGTGGCTTCCGCAGACACCTTATTCCCCACTCTCCACGACTTCTTCGCACACCCCGGCCAGCCGGTCCCGGGCTGCGTTGATCACCCGCTCCAGGTCGTCGCTGGGCACGCCGGGCGCACACAAAAACCCCTGGTACTGGTCGCACAGCAGACTCTGCAACAGGTCGCGCTGGGCCAGGGTTTCCACCCCTTCGGCAATCACCGTGAGCTTGAGCGCGCGGCCCATCTGGACGATGGCGCTGACGATGGCCTGGTCGCTCTCGTCATCCGGCAGACCGCTGATGAAGGAGCGGTCGATCTTCAGCTTGTGGATGGGAAACTTCTTCAAATACGCCAGGCTGGAATAGCCGGTGCCAAAGTCGTCGATCGACAAGAACACCCCCAGCCCGGCCAGCGCCCGCAGCCGGGCCAGCGCCTCGTCGGCGTCCTGCACCAGGATGGATTCGGTCAGCTCCAGGTCGAGCAGTGCGGGGTTCAGGCCGGAGTCGGCCAGGGCCTGGGCCACGCGGTCGACAAAATCGCTTTGCTGGAACTGCAGGGCCGACACGTTGACCGACACGGCGCGGGCCAGGCCTTGGCGTTGCCACACTGCCGCCTGCCGCACCGCCTCGTTCAGCACCCAGGTGCCGATGGTGACGATAAACCCCGATTCTTCGGCCACCGGGATGAACTGCCCGGGCGACACCCAGCCCCGCTCCGGGTCTTGCCAGCGGATCAGCGCCTCCACCCCCAGCACCGCGCCGGTGGCCAGGCTGACCTGGGGCTGGTAGTGCAGCCGAAAATGCCCGGCGTCCATGGCCTGGCGCAGGCTGTGCTCCATCTTCATGCGCGACAGCAAGGCCACATTCATCTGCGGCTGGTAGAAGCGGAAAGTGCCCCGGCCCCGTTCCTTGACGCGGTTCATGGCCGTGTCGGCCGACTTGATCATGTCGTCCAGTGTGTGCCCATCCACCGGGTACATGGCCACGCCGATACTGCAGCCCACCGAAAAATCCATCCCATCCATGTGGAACGGCTGGGCCAGGCTCTCCAGAACGCGCTGCGCCACCAGCTTGGCCCCTTCGGCATCGGCGTGGTGCAGGTACATCACAAATTCGTCACCCCCCAGGCGGCACAGCGTATCGACATGGCGCAGGCAATTGAGCATGCGCTGGCCCACTTCGACCAGTACGCGGTCGCCAAACAGATGGCCCAGGGAATCGTTGATGTTTTTGAACCGGTCCAGGTCCAGGAACAGAATGGCAAACTCGCCCCCGTCCCGCTCGGCCAGGCGCAGCGCAAAGTCCACCCGCTGCGACAGCAACAGGCGGTTGGGCAAGCCCGTCAGCACATCGGAATAGGCCAGCTGCTCGATGCGTTCGGAACTGGCTTTCTTCTCGGTCAGGTCCTTGAAGAAGCCAATGCTTTGCGTCACCAGCCCCTGGGCATCGCGCAGGGCCACCCACGACAACTGCACCACGCAGGTGCTGCCGTCCCCACGCTGGTGCAATGCCTCGCCATCCCAATGGCCTTCGCGGTGCCAGCCGCGCTGGACGCGGCCAAACAGCTCGCCACCAGTGCTGTCCCGGAACAGGCCGGGGGCCAGTTGCCCCAGGCATTGCGCCTCGCTGGTGCGGCTCAAGCGCTCGCAACCGGGGTTGATGGCCACAATCTGGTGCTGCGCATCGGCAATGAAAATCGCGTCCAGACTGGACTCGAACACCTTGCCCGCCAGTTGCAGCTGCGCCTCGGATTCCAGGCGCTCGGTGATGTCGCGAAACGAATACACCCGGCCAATCGAGCGCCCCAGGCTGATCTGGGGTCGGGTGACGCGCTCCAGAATCCGCCCACTGCGCAGCAGCAGTGTGTCGGTGCCCTGGTACAGGGGCGTGTTGACGATGAATTCCATGCGCCGTTGGTAGGCTGCAATATTGACCACCACCCGGGCCATGTGGGCGTATAGCGCGGCATCGTTATGCGGGTCCAGCAGTGCTTCGGGCAGGTCCCAGAGCAAGGCAAACTGGCGATTGCGCACTGTGACCACGCCGTCCAGGCTGCACACCAGAATGCCATCCGCCGTAGATTCCAGCGTGGCCTGCATCTCGGCCAGCACCAGTTCCAGGCGGTCTTCCATCCGGCGCAGCGGGCCCAGGTCGCGCAGCGCCACCACGTAGACCCGGTTGCCGTCGCCCAGGTCCAGGGGGCTGACGCGGCGCTCGACCAACAGACTGCGGCCATCCGCATGCGACACCAGGGTTTCAGAATGGATGTGCGCATCCTCGGGGGCCAGGCCAGCGGCCACGTCGGCCCAGAAATACAGGTCTTCCGGGGCCGGGCTGAAGTCGGTGACCCACTGGCCCTGCATCGCCTCGCATGACCGCCCCAGCAACGCGGCCGCCGCCGCATTGGCCATCAGAATGCGGCATTCGCCGGGTGCAACGATCCATACTGCGTCGGGCAGGCTGTCGATCAAGGCCCCCAGCACACCTTGCACCCTAAGACCCTGGCCGGTCAGACGCGACCACCCGCTCAAAGAAGTACGACACCCGCTGTCGCGGCGACAGGTAGTCTTGCACCGCCCGCGGCAATTGCGAGGGCTTGAGGCTGCGCCGGATGCCCAGCTCGGGGGCATGCTCCAGGTCCACCATCAACGCCTCGTCACGCGGCACGCTGGCATCGAACACGATCACGTAGGGCTTCAGGGGCCGGGTCGAGTTGACCGACACCACCATCGCATAGCCGTCGTTCAACAGCTGCACCACCGAGCCCGGCGGGTACACGCCCATCATGCGGATGAACGCGCCCAGCGTGGCGGTGTCAAAGCGGGCTTTCATCTGGGCAAAGATCAGCGACAAGGCTTCGTGCGGGGTCATGGCGTTCACCAGCCGGGGTGGATTGCACAGGTTGTCGTAGCGGTTCACCAGCGCCAGGATCTTGCCGCTGGCCGACAAATTGGAGCCCATCAGGCCCGAGGGAAAGCCGCTGCCATCGGCCAGTTCATGGTGCTGGGCCATGGAGCGCAGGATGTCGTCCGACAGCCCCATGCGCCGCCCCATCACTAGGCTGTGCTCCACGTGCTCCTGGTAGACCAACTGCTCGGAGGCGGAAAAGCTGGGGTCCTGGTAGCGCATGCGCTCGGCCATCTGGACCTTGCCCAGGTCGTGCAGCAGCGCCGCTACACCCAGGTCGGTCAGTGCGGCGGCAGGCAACCCCAGGGCCTTGCCTAGCAGCAGCGACACCACCATCACATTCACCGGGTGCACTGCGCTGCGCTCGCCCATGGCCTCGGACAGCAGGCGGATGGCCGACTCGCCCTCGGCCAGGATGTCGTCGACACAGCTGGCCACCATGGCCGTGCTTTCCTCGCGCATCTGCGCCGCCCGGCTACTGGCCTGCTCGACTACGCGCCGGTACTGCTGGGTGGCCTCGCCAAACCGGCGTTCGCATACCGCCAGACTGCGCCGCTGCTCCGCCAGGCGCTGCACGCGCTGCAAACGCAGCAGCTCGGCCTCGGTCAGGCCCGAAGGGGTTGGGCTTACAGGGTGCGACGGGCTGGTCGCGGCGGGCCGGTGTACCGGGGCTACCGGCTCGGCCAACGGCGCGGGGCCGCTGTCGGCAGGGGGATCACTTTGGTCCGGAAAGTACCGTACCTGGCTCACGCCCAAGGACATGATCGTCTTGATCTGGTCGCTTGAGGTGATCTTGAAGCTGCCTTTGGGGAATGGATGGTCCATCCAGCCCAGGTCCAACTGGATGAAAAGTCCCCGCCGCAATTGGGCAACATCGATCCACCGAGAGGACGTTTCTCCCATGTTCAGACGTAAGCAGCTAGTAATTGCATTTTTTGATTATGCCGTCGGCGAGTGACATTTTGTTACCTAGCGTGAAATAGTTCACAGTAAGTACATTTACTTTGGAGAAAAAACAGTTGCAAAACCGAAAATTCCGCGGGCAGAAGTAACCACTTCTGTAACTTCATGTAATCCAGTTATCGTCCAAAGGACCCCGAACTTAAATCAACTTGTCACATTTTGTGCATTGTGCGCGCAAGATATTTTTCTGCACTTTGCCCATGGCATTGCGGGGCAAATCGGCCAGCACGTAGCAATGCTTGGGGACCTTGAAGTTCGCCATGCGGCCTTTCAGCGTGGCCAGCAGCTGCGCCGGGTCAAGCACCGCCCCCGCCTGCGCCACCACCCACGCCACGCCCACCTCGCCAAAGTCGGCATGCGGCATGCCCACCACAGCGCTCTCGGCCACGCCGGGCAGTTCATTGAGAGCGGCCTCGATCTCGGCGGGGTAGACGTTGTAGCCGCCGCTGATGATCAGGTCTTTGCTGCGGCCCACGATGTGCACATAGCCCAGCGCGTCGATCTGGCCGACGTCACCGGTTTTGAAGAAGCCATCGGGCGTGAACTCTTCGGCCGTCTTCTCGGGCATGCGCCAGTAGCCCTGGAACACGTTGGGCCCGCGCACCTGGATGCCGCCGATCTCGCCAGTGGGCAGCGGCTGGTTGGCATCATCCACCACGCGCAACTGCACGCCCGGCAGCGGAAAGCCCACGGTGCCACCCCGGCGCGCACCGTCTTCCGGGCGGTAGGGGTTGGAGGTCAGCATCGCGGTTTCGCTCATGCCGTAGCGTTCCAGAATGGTGTGGCCCGTACGGGTTTGCCATTCGTTGAAGGTGTCGATCAGCAGCGGGGCCGACCCGGCGATGAACAGCCGCATGTGGCGGGCCGCCTCCGGCGTGAGCCCCGGCTCCTGCAGCAGCCGCACGTACAGCGTGGGCACGCCCATGAACACGGTGGCGCGGGGCAGCCACTCCAGCACTTTGCGCGGGTCGAACCGGGCACACCACAGCATCTTGCTGCCGCTGAGCAGCGCACCGTGGATGGCCACGAACAGGCCGTGTACATGGAAGATGGGCAAGGCGTGGATGAGCACATCGCTGGGCTGCCAGCCCCAGTAGTCTTTCAGCGTGGCGGCATTGCTGTGCAGATTGCCGTGCGACAGCATGGCGCCCTTGCTGCGCCCGGTGGTGCCGCTGGTGTACAGAATGGCGGCCAGGTCGTCGGCGTTTTTGTGCGCCACGGTGTGCTGGTCGCTGTGGTGGGCGGCGCGCTCCAGCAGGGAGCCGGTGCGGTCGGCATTCAGGGTGAACACATACGCGGTGCCCGCCGTGAAGGCGATCTTGCTGACCCAGCCAAAGTTGGGCGCGCTGCACACCACCACGGCAGGCTCGGCGTTGCCAATGAAGTAGCGGATTTCATCGGCCTGGTAGGCGCTGTTGAGCGGCAAAAACACATAGCCCGCCCGCAGCGTGGCCAGGTACAGCAGCATGGCCTCCACCGATTTGTCGACCTGCACCGCAATCCGGGCCCCGGCGGGCAGGCCCAGCGAGGCCAGCAGATTCGCCAGCATGGCGGTGCTGCGGTCCAGGTCGCGCCAGGAGTAGCGCAGGCCGTCGTCGGTCTCTACCGCCACCGCCTCCAGATCGGACGGAAAACCGGCCCGCAGCGCCGTGAACAGGTTGTGGTTGCGCTCGGACATGGCGGCAGTCTCCCCGGATGAAATACTATCTATTTTATAGCTGCTTACGCTGATGGAATAAGCGTAGGGGCCAGTTTTTATACTGAACTTTTACGCTGCCCCAGCCACCACCATGCCAGCGCTCCGCCCAGGATCATGGGCACGCACAGCCACTGGCCCATGCTCATACCCAGCGACAGCAGGCCCAGGAAGGCATCTGGCTCACGGAAGAACTCGGCAATGAAGCGGAACACGCCGTAGCCAAACAGGAACACGGCGGCCACCTGGCCCTGGGCCCGTTCCTTGCGGGCATACAGCCACAGCAGCACAAACAGCAACAGCCCTTCCATCAGAAACTGGTAGACCTGCGAGGGGTGCCGCGGCAGCGGCCCGCCGTCGCGGAATACCATGCCCCAGGGCAGATCGGGTGGGCTCAGCCGCCCCCAGAGTTCACCGTTGATGAAGTTACCCACCCGCCCTGCCGCCAGGCCGGTGGGCACGCAGGGCGCCACAAAGTCGGCCACCTGCCAGAACGGCTTTTTGCGCGAATGCGCAAACCACACCATGGACGCAATCACGCCCAGCAGCCCGCCGTGGAACGACATGCCGCCCTGCCACACGTAAAACACCTCCAGCGGGTGGCTGAGGTAGTAGCCGGGCTTGTAGAACAGGCAGTAGCCGATGCGCCCGCCCAGCACCACGCCCATCACCCCCAGAAACAGAATGTCTTCCACATCCTTGGCCCCCCAGGCCTGGCTGCCGGTCAAGCGGGCAAACGGCGGATGCCGCAAGCGGCGCATGCCCAGAAACATGAACAGCGCAAACGCGGCCAGATAGGTCAGGCCGTACCAGTGCACGGCCAGGGGGCCGACTTGCAGGGCAATGGGGTTGATTTGGGGGTGGATCAGCATGGCGGGTATTGTGCCCGCAGCGAACGGTGGCCTTTTTAGCGCGGCACCAGAGACAGCACAGTGCCCACACCGTCACGCACGGGCCCTTCCCGCACCGCGATCAGAACATGGAGAAAACCGGCATCTGCGCTTATGGGGTGGGCGTAAGCAGCTATATTTTAGATAGCAACCTGGTTTTCGTTGGGGCGGCGCACCGTCACTGCCGGGTCAACACCACGTGCGTGGCCAGTGGCGAGCGCTCGCACCGGGTGCAGGCATAGCCCAGGGCGGGAAGGTTCACCCCTTCAAAGAGCCGCTCGCCGGAGCCGAGCAGCACCGGGGAGATGGCAAAGTGCATCTCGTCGACCAGGCGCTGGCGCAGGTACTGCTGGATGGTGTGGACGCCGCCGCCCACCCGCACGTCCTTGCCCCCGGCCGCTGCGCGGGCCCGCTCCAGCGCTACCGCTATGCCTTCCGTCACGAAATGGAAGGTGGTGCCGCCTTCCATGGCCAGCGATGCGCGGGCGTGGTGGGTCAGCACGAACACCGGCACGTGGTAGACCGGGTTCTCGCCCCACCACCCGCGCCAGCTCTCGTCCGGCCACGGCCCGCGCACCGGCCCGAACATGTTGCGGCCCAGAATCCAGGCCCCGATGTTCTGAAAGCCCCGCGCGGCAAATTCCTCGTCAATCCCCTGCGTAGCCCCGCCTTCGCCACCGAACACGTGCTTCTGGAAGGTGCGCGTGGACATCGCCCAGCCATGCAGCGCAGTGCCGCCCACGCCCAGCGGGTTGTCCAGGTCCTGGTCCGGGCCTGCGCCGAAGCCGTCGAGGGAGATGGTGAAACTTTCTACGCGGAGTTTGGACATGGGGGTTCTCCTGGGTGCGAGCGGCTGCGGCATGGGTTTGCACGGCTGCCGGATGCCAAAACTATAGTCCGGCAAAGGCGCGCCAGCCAGCCCGCCTTGCACCCAGGGAATCCCCCAAAGGCATACTCCTGCCATGGCCTTCGGTTCACCACGCAATACCTCACCCCTCCACCCCACCACCCGCCGCTGGCTGCGCTGGCCGCTGCGCCTGCTGGGCCTGGTGCTGGTGCTGCTGCTCGGCCCCATGGGCGTGCTGGCTTCGGGCACGCTCGATATGGACACCCCGTGGAGCCAGGCCCGCAGCGACAGCACCGACCAGACGCCCGACCCGGCGGTGGAGCGGCGCGCGGTGGTGCAGGTGTTTGGGGCGCGCACCGTGCGCTGGCGCGGCGCGTTTGCCACCCACCCGTGGATAGCGGTCAAGCGCGCGGGCGCAGACCACTACACCACCTACCAGGTGGTGGGTTGGCGCGCCCAAAACGGCGAGGAGGCACTGGTCACCGGCAGCAGCAGCCACCCCGATGCCCGCTGGTACGGGGCCTATCCGCAGCTGCTGGCGGACCACCGCGGGGCGGACGCAGACGGGATGATCGATGCCATCGAGGCGGCAGTAGCCGACTATCCCTGGGGGCATGCATACCGGCTCTGGCCCGGCCCCAACAGCAATACCTTCGTCGCCTGGGTCGCCCGCCGCGTACCGGCGCTGCACCTGGACCTGCCGCCTACCGCCATCGGCAAGGACTATCTGGGCCCCAAGACCTTCGTCGACCACGCCCCCAGTGGCACCGGCTGGCAGCTGTCGCTGCTGGGCCTGGCGGGGATAACGGTGGCGCGGGAAGAAGGCCTGGAGTTGAACCTGCTGGGGCTGGGCTTCGGCATCGATGTGAACGACCTGCAGCTGCGGCTGCCAGGCTTCGGCAAACTACCGTCGCAGTAGCCGCCAGGCTCCGTGCCCAATATGCCTCCAGCGCTTATTCCATCAGCGTAAGCAGCTATTAAAAACAGAGCTATTGCGCCACAAAGGCAACGAAGCGCTCCAGTGCCGGGCTGGTGTGGGCGGCAGACCAGACCAGGCTGGTTTCGCACCCCGGCAGCGCCACTGCACTTTTGCCCTTTTTGCCCGGCTCCACACTGCGGTACACCACCCCCGGCCGCTGGAACTGCGTCACGCTGTGCGGCACCCAGGCGCAGCCCAGCCCGGCGGACACCAGGTTGACGATGGTCTGCATCTGGATGGCCTCTTGCGCGACCGTGGGCAGGTGCCCGGCGGCGTGGTAGGCGGCAAAGATCGCGTCATACAGCGAGGGCACGCTGCGGCGCGGAAAGATCACCAGCGGCGCGTCCAGCACGGCCGCCAGCGTCAGCCGGGGCCGTGCCCCCAGGGCGTGCTGCTCGGGCACGGCCAGCACCAGCGGCTCCTGGTGCACGGTGTGGCGCTCCAGCCCGACCGGGGCGAAACCCGGGGCGTGCAGCATGAAGCCTGCATCCAGTTCACCCCGGGCAAAGGCCTGTAGCTGCACGTCGCCAGTGGCCTCCACCAGCTCCATCTGCACCTGCGGGTACAGGGCCCGAAAGCCGCGCACCCACTGCGGCAGCAACGCAAATCCCACGGTAGACACAAAGGCCAGCCGCAGGCGGCCCAGCTCGCCCGCCGCTGCCGCCCGGGCGTGTTCGGGCAAGGCCTGGGCGCGGGCCAGCAGGTCCAGCACTTCGGGCAGCAGCGCCCGCCCGGTGGCGGTGAGCTGCACGCTGCGCTTGGTACGGTCGAACAGGCGCACGGCCAGGCGCTTTTCCAGCAGGGCGATGGCCTGCGTCAGCGGCGGCTGGGTCATGTGCAGGCGCTGGGCGGCGCGGCCAAAGTGCAGCGCGTCGGCGAGCACGGCAAACTGGTTCCACAGCCTTAGTTCGATGTCATTCATATGCACAGCATATTAATACGCACTGAAAAATAGATTGGACCCGATTTTTCGCCCGTAGCATACTCAGCGCTGCCAAAAAAATACCTCCCCACGACACAAAGAGACCCTCCATGGAAACCAAACCCATCGTTTTGAACCCCCGCTCCAAGAACATCACCGAAGGCAAGTCGCGCGCGCCCAACCGCTCGATGTACTACGCCATGGGCTACGAAGAGGCGGATTTCAAGAAGCCCATGGTCGGCGTGGCCAATGGCCACAGCACCATCACGCCCTGCAACAGCGGTCTGCAAAAGCTCACCGACGCGGCCATCGCGGCGATTGAAGCCGCCGGTGCCAACGCCCAGGTGTTCGGCACGCCCACCATCTCCGACGGCATGGCCATGGGCACCGAAGGCATGAAGTACAGCCTGGTCAGCCGCGAAGTCATCAGCGACTGCATCGAGACCTGCGTGCAGGGCCAGTGGATGGACGGCGTGCTGGTGGTCGGCGGCTGCGACAAGAACATGCCCGGCGGCCTGATGGGCATGCTGCGCGCCAACGTACCCGCCATCTATGTGTACGGCGGCACCATCCTGCCCGGCCACTACAAGGGCAAAGACCTGAACATCGTCAGCGTGTTCGAAGCCGTGGGCGAAAACGCCGCCGGCCGCATGAGCGACGAAGACCTGCTGCAAATCGAGCGCCGCGCCATCCCCGGCACGGGCTCCTGCGGCGGCATGTACACGGCCAACACCATGTCCAGCGCGTTCGAGGCTTTGGGCATCAGCCTGATCTACTCGTCCACCATGGCGAACCCGCACGACGAGAAGCTGAACTCGGCGCAGGAATCGGCCCGCGTGCTGGTCGAGGCCATCAAAAAAGACCTGAAACCCCGCGACATCGTGACCCGCAAGTCCATCGAAAATGCCGTGGCCGTGATCATGGCCACCGGTGGCTCGACCAACGCGGTGCTGCACTTTTTGGCCATCGCCCATGCAGCCGAAGTGGAATGGACGATTGACGACTTCGAGCGCGTGCGCGTCAAGACCCCCGTGCTGTGCGACCTGAAGCCCAGCGGCAAATACCTGGCCGTGGACCTGCACCGCGCAGGCGGCATCCCCCAGGTCATGAAGACGCTGCTGGCCGCCGGACTGCTGCACGGCGACTGCATCACCATCACCGGCCAGACCGTGGCCGAAGTGCTGGCCGACATCCCGGACGTGCCGCGTGCCGACCAGGACGTGATCCGCCCCATCACCAACCCCATGTACGCCCAGGGCCACCTGGCCATCCTCAAGGGCAACCTGTCGCCCGAAGGCGCAGTGGCCAAGATCACCGGCCTGAAGCGCCCGGTGATGACCGGCCCGGCCCGCGTGTTTGACGACGAGCAGTCGGCCCTGAAAGCCATTCTGGACAACAAGATCGTGGCGGGCGACGTGATGGTGCTGCGCTACCTGGGCCCCAAGGGCGGCCCCGGCATGCCCGAAATGCTGGCCCCCACCGGCGCGCTGGTCGGCCAAGGCCTGGGCGAGTCGGTCGGCCTGATCACCGACGGCCGCTTCTCCGGCGGCACCTGGGGCATGGTGGTCGGCCATGTGGCCCCCGAGGCTGCGGTGGGTGGCACCATTGCCTTCATCGAGGAAGGCGACTCCATCACCATCGACGCGCACCAGTTGCTGCTGCAACTCAACGTGAGCGACGCAGTGATCGCCCAGCGCCGCGCCGCCTGGACCGCCCCCAAGCCCCGCTACACCCGTGGCGTGCAGGCCAAGTTTGCGTTCAACGCCTCCACCGCCAGCAAGGGCGCGGTGCTCGACGCGTATTGATCTGGTGTCGCGTCATGCATGATCTGTCGGTGTGCACTCGCTCTCGACGCGCATTGCGTCGTTGCTGTCCTTGCCCAGGCTTCAGGATGGGCTGCGGCCCGCGCCTAGCACTGCACGCCGATAGCCTTGCGCAAACACGACACACCACGCATGACGCGACACTAGGCCATTGAAAAAGCCCAGGGCAGCAATGCCCTGGGCTTTTTTTGTGGCCGAGACCTCAGCGCGGGGTTTTGCGCTTGGTGCCCATGGCTTCCTTGTTTTTGTCGATGCGCGCCTGCTTGCGCGCTTCCTCGCGCTGCATCACTTTGCGCTTGGTGTAGCCTGTGGTGTCGGCCCACCACCACCACAGCACGGCCGCCATGAACGGCGACAGCACCACCGTCCAGCTCCAGCCCACCACGGGCGCGATGGCCAGGTACTTCAGCACCACCAGCAGCAATCCAATTCCCAAAAACAACATGTCGCACTCCTGCTGGGCTTAGCTTTTGCACAACTGCAAGCAGCGGCACCGCCCGATAAAATTATTCACTGTACCCCACACCCGAAAGAAAAAAATGAGACAAGCCCTGTTTACTTTGGCGCTGGTTGCCGCCTGCTGCAGCCCGGCTCTGGCCAACATGGAGCTGGCCAAGGCGAAGAACTGCCTGGGCTGCCACGCGGTGGACAGCAAACTGGTCGGTCCGGCCTTCAAGGACGTAGCCGAAAAGTACCGGGGCGACAAGGCCGCCGCCGCGCAACTGGCGCTGAAAATCCGCCAGGGCGGCTCTGGCGTGTGGGGGCCCATGGCCATGCCCGCCAATGCCCAGGTGAACGAGGCCGATGCCAAGAAGCTGGCTGCGTGGGTGCTTTCGCTGAAGTAAATCTGCCCCTCCAGAATATGGGTCTTTCAGGCCCCTAGCGCTTATGAGACAAGCGCAAGCAGCTCCTAAAAATAGAGCATCAGCCCGCCATCTGAAAATGGAACAATTGCACCAGCCGCCCGTTCTCCGGCTGGTTGCCAAACAGCTCGCTCACCGCGTGGAAGTAGTCGCTGCGAAAGACGACCAGCCGGTTGAAGCGCATCGGCACCTCGAATAACCATTCCCAGCGGCCATCGCGCTGCGCCCGCCACTGGGCAAACGGCTGGAGCTTGTTGGGCGGCAGGTGGCGTTTCTGGAAGTCCAGCAGGCTGGCAAATCCGCCCGCCTGCACGTCCGCCGCTTCCGGGCGGCGCGCCAGGCCGGTGGCGCGGTGGCGGTAAAAGCTGGTGCCACCCTGGCAGTCTTCTGGCAGGCTCAGGTACAGCACGCCGCCAAAAATATGCGGCAGCGTGGGGCTGTCCACATGCACATCGGCACGGGCCTCATCGGTAGCCAGGCTGACGCGCAAAGCCCCGTGGTCGGGCGAGTCCCATTTGACAGTGCGGCCCAGCGCGTCGGCAATGCGCTGCATGGTGGCACCGCAGGGCTGGGCGGCGGTTTGCACGCCGGGGAACACGCCGTTGGCCAGCAGCTGGGTGCGCTGGCGGCACAGGGCCAGGGCCTGCGCCCGAAAGGCCAGCGGGTCGTCCAGAAAATCGTCGATCACCAGCAGGTCGCGCTCCTGGCAGGCGGCGGCCAGGTCGACACCGGGCGCGGCGCGCAGTGCCTCCAGCGGCGGCGGCACGGGATGGGACGCGCGGGGTTCGGCATAGCCCAGGTTCAGGCGCTGCGCCACCTGGGCATCGCCCAGCGCCAGGGCGTGCTGGCGGCTGGCCTGGGCCTCGGGCAGGGCCCAGCGCTGGTGTTGCAACTGGGCCAGCGCCTCGTGCCAGACGGCCTGCTGGCCATCCAGCGCCACGGCGGCGGCATAGCAACGTTCGGCCTCGGCGTACCGGCTTAGCTGGATCTGCAAAGCGCCCAGCTGGGCCAGCGCCTGCGGGTCCACCGGCTCCACAGCGCAGGCGGCTTCCAGCTCCGCGCAGGCCTGGTCGGTTTGCCCCTGCTGTGCCAGCACCTGTGCCAGTTCCAGGCGGAAGGCGACGGCGGCAGGCGCCAGGGCGATGGCCTGGCGCACCAGCGGCACACCCAGCGCGGCCATGCCCATGGCCACGTAGGCCATGCCCATCAAGTGCAGGGCCTCGGGGTGCCGGGGCTGCTCTTGCAGCGCCTGCTGGTAGCAGGCAAACGCCTGGTTGGTGCGACCCTGCGCCTGGTGCGCGCGGCCCTGGTGCAACAGTTTGGACATCCTCATGCCGCCTCCGCCATGGCTTGCTTGTAGACCGGACCCACCCCCGAACCCCTCATGCTGGACTCCTTTGTGCGCCGCCACTGTACCGCAGCGCGGGCTGGCGATAATCGGCACCCACCATGATCGACCTCCCCTCTCTTGTACAGCTTCCCCCGGGCCTCGTCGCCATCACTGGCGCGGAAGGCAGCGGTAAAACCCATTACTTACGCCACCTGGGTGCAGGCGGTGCGCAGGGGCTGGACCTGGCCTTGCCCGGCCAGGATGGCCAGACGCCGCAAGCAATCTGGGACGCGCTGCAACACCGCAGCCCGCAATGGGATGCCGCGCTGCACCAGCAGTTGGTAGAGAGCTTGCTGCTGCAGCCCCACCTGGGCAAGCAGCTGTACATGCTGTCCGCAGGCAGCCGGCGCAAGGTCGCGCTGGCGGGTTTACTGGCCTGCGGGGCGGTGGTGACCTGCCTGGACCAGCCCTACGCCGCGCTGGACGGGGCTTCGATCCGGGTCGTCAACGACTATCTGGCAAGGGGTGCCGACCACCCCACCCGCACCTGGGTGGTGGCCGACTACGAGGCCCACCCGCAGCTGCCTTGGCGGCAGGTGGTTTTACTGGATGGCAGCCGCTGAACGGGTCGCTATTATTTCAGTAGCTGCTCACGCCCATGGAATAAGCGTGAACAGCCTGAAAGGCTTATAAACCTCAATACGCGTGACCCAGCTGGCCCAGGATGGCCGGGTTCTCCAGCGTGGAGGTGTCTTGCGTCACCGCCTCGCCCTTGGCCAGGTTGCGCAGCAGGCGGCGCATGATCTTGCCGCTGCGGGTCTTGGGCAGGTTTTCGCCGAAGCGGATGTCCTTGGGCTTGGCGATGGGGCCAATTTCCTTGGCCACCCAGGCACGCAGCTCGTTGGCGATCTTCTTGGCTTCGTCGCCGGTGGGGCAGCCGCGCTTCAAGACCACAAAGGCGCAGATGGCCTCGCCGGTCAGGTCGTCGGGACGGCCCACCACGGCGGCTTCGGCCACCAGGGAGGTGTGCGATACCAGGGCGGATTCAATCTCCATGGTGCCCATGCGGTGGCCGGACACGTTCAGCACATCGTCGATACGGCCGGTGATACGGAAGTAGCCACGGTCTTCGCTGCGCACCGCGCCGTCGCCGGCCAGGTAGATGGTGCCGCCCATTTCTTCGGGGAAGTAGCTCTTCTTGAAGCGGTCGGGGTCGTTCCAGATGGTGCGGATCATGCTGGGCCAGGGGCGCTTGACCACCAGCAAACCGCCGGTGCCGTTGGGCAGATCGTTGCCGACCTCGTCGACGATGGCGGCCATGATGCCGGGCAGCGGCAGCGTGCAGCTACCGGGCACCAGCGGCGTGGCACCGGGCATGGGCGACATCATGTGGCCGCCGGTTTCGGTCTGCCAGAAGGTGTCCACGATGGGGCAACGCTCGTGGCCGACGTTCTTGTAGTACCACATCCAGGCTTCGGGATTGATGGGCTCGCCCACCGAACCCAGGATGCGCAGGCTGTCCAGGTTCGAGCGGTCGGGGTGGACCTTTTCGTCGGCCTCGGCGGCCTTGATCAGCGAACGGATGGCGGTGGGCGCGGTGTAGAAAATCGTGCACTTGTGGCGCTCGATCATCTGCCAGAAGCGCCCGGCGTTCGGGTAGGTGGGGATGCCTTCAAAGATGATTTGCGTGGCACCTGCTGCCAGCGGGCCGTAGGCCACGTAGGTGTGGCCGGTGATCCAGCCGATGTCGGCGGTGCACCAGAACACATCGTCTGGCTTCAGATCGAAGGTCCAGTCCATCGTCAGCTTGGCCCACAGCAGATAGCCGCCGGTGCTGTGCTGCACACCCTTGGGTTTGCCGGTGGAGCCGGAGGTATAGAGGATGAACAGCGGGTGTTCGGCACCCACGGGCACCGGCGGGCAGTCGGTGCTTTGGCCGGCGGTGGCCTGGGCAAAGGTCTGGTCGCGACCGGCGACCATGGCGCAGGCGGTGGCGGTGCGCTCGTACACAAACACGTTCTTGATCGACTCGCAGCCGCCCATGGCGATGCCTTCATCGACGATGGCTTTGAGTGGCAGCTCTTTGCCACCGCGCATCTGGTAGTTGGCGGTGACCACGGCCACGGCACCGGCATCGATGATGCGTTCGTTCAGGGCCTTGGACGAGAAGCCGCCGAACACCACGCTGTGGGTGGCACCGATGCGGGCGCAGGCCTGCATGGCGATCACGCCTTCGAGCGTCATGGGCATGTAGACCAGCACGCGGTCGCCCTTTTGGATGCCTGCGGCCTTGAGGGCGTTGGCAAACTGGCTGACCTGTGTGAGTAACTCTTTGTAAGTGGTCTTTTTGACCGTGCCGTCGTCGGCTTCGAAGATCACCGCCGTCTTGTTTTCGGTCGGCGTGCCCATGTGCTTGTCCAGGCAGTTGGCCGAGGCATTGAGCTCGCCGTCGGCAAACCACTGGTAGAACGGCGCATTGGACTCGTCCAGGGTCTGGGTGAAGGGCTTGTTCCACAGCACGTTTTCGCGTGCCAGACGGGCCCAGAAGCCTTCGAAGTCGCTGGCCGCCTCGGCGCACAGGGCGTTGTAGCCGTCCATGCCACTGATGCGGGCCGATTTTTGCATCGCCTCGCTGGGGGGGAACACGCGGTTTTCAATCAACACGGACTCGATGGCAGAACTCATGGGTTTGTCTCCTCAATGGGTGGATTAGTGAACGGTATTAATGTCGGCCCTGGCTCTTACGTATTGCTGACTTAGAAAAACAGTACAAACCCTGATCCTACAATCCTGCTTTGCAATTAACGCCCCCAAACCCCAAAAATGTCCGAATCCAGCCCGCCAAAATCCAAGCCGCTCAGCCCCTTGCCCCGTTTCATTTTTGCGAGCCGTTGGCTGCAGTTGCCGCTGTATCTGGGCCTGATTGCGGCCCAGGCGGTGTATGTGGTGCACTTTCTGGTGGAGCTGCTGCATTTGGTGGAGGCGGCTTTTGGCAGCCAGACGGCGCTGGAGGCCCTGGTCCACAGCATTGGCTACAAAGACGCGGTGGTGCCCAGCGCGCTCAATGAGACCATCATCATGCTGGTGGTGCTGGCGCTGATCGACGTGGTGATGATCTCCAACCTGCTGATCATGGTGATCGTGGGCGGCTACGAGACCTTTGTGAGCCGCATGGACCTGGAAGGCCACCCCGACCAGCCCGAATGGCTGAGCCATGTGAACGCCTCGGTGCTGAAGGTCAAGCTGGCCATGGCCATCATCGGCATCTCGTCCATCCACCTGCTGAAGACCTTCATCAACGCGGCCAACTACGATGCCAAGGTGCTGATCGCGCAGACCGGCATCCACGTGGTGTTCCTGCTCAGCGCACTGGCCATCGCCTACACCGACAAGCTGCTGACCGCCACCTACAACGCAGCGCGGCACGACTAGTCACACAGCGCCGGGCGCCGGGTGGATGCGCCGCCGCTCGGGCCGCGGCTTGCGGTCTTGCAGCCATGGCACAAAGGCCTCGGCCGGCATCGGACGCGCAAAGTAGTAGCCTTGCAGCTCGTCGCAGGCCAGGGCCTTGAGCTGGCCCGCCTCCTCGGCCAGTTCCACCCCTTCGGCCACCACCTTCAGGCCCAGCGTGTGGCCCAGGGCGATGATGGCGCGGATGATGGCCAGGTCGGTCGGGTCGGTCAGCATGTCGCGCACAAACGACTGGTCGATTTTCAGCTTATCGATGGCAAACCGCTTGAGGTAGGCCAGGCTGGAATAGCCCGTACCAAAGTCGTCGATCGACAGCGCCACACCCAGGGCTTTGAGCGCCGCCAGTTGCTCCACCGCCAGGCTGGTGTTGTCCATCAGCACCGATTCGGTGATCTCCAGCTCCAGCGCGGCCGGTGCGATGCCATGGTCTTGCAGGCACTGCCGGATCTGCGCCACCAAAGTGGCATCGGCCAACTGCAGGGCCGACAGGTTTACCGATACCGTCAACGCGGCAAAACCCTGTGCCTGCCACTGCGCCAGTTGCCCGCAGGCCTGTTGCAGCACCCAGGCGCCGATGGGACGGATCAGCCCGGTTTCCTCGGCCACCGGGATGAACCGGGCGGGCGACACCGAACCCAGCACAGGATTGTCCCAGCGCAGCAAGGCTTCGGCCCCCACCACGTCAAGGGTCTGGGCGTGGACCTTGGGCTGGAAGTGCAGGCTGAACTCGCCGCGCTCCAGGGCGTGGCGCAGTTGTTGCTCCAACGCCTGCCGCCGCAGGGCCAGCTGCTCGATCTCGGGCTCGTAAAAGCGGGCCATGTCGCGCCCGGCCGTTTTGGCCGCGTACATGGCGGCGTCGGCGCGGCGCATCAGCAGGGGCAGGTCCAGGCCGTCGTCCGGGTACAGCGCAATGCCCACGCTGCACGACACCTGCAGGTCGTGGCCATCGACATGGTGGGTTTGGCGGATCAGCGGAATCAGGCGGCGCTCGACCGTGTGCCGCACCTCGTCGGGCCCGGCCACGCCGCGCAGGATCACCACGTATTCATCACCCCCCAGGCGGCTCACGGTGTCGATGCTGCGCACCGCCTGGCTTAGACGGCTGGCCACCGAGCGCAGCACGCCGTCCCCAATGTGGTGGCCCAGGGTGTCGTTGATGTTCTTGAACCGGTCCAGGTCGATGAACAGCACGGCCACCTGTTCGCCGCTGCGCTGCGCGGCATCGATCGCGGCCTCCAGCCGGACCACGCACAGCGCCCGGTTGGGCAGCTCGGTCAAGACATCGTGCTGGGCCAGAAACTGCACCCGCGCCTCGGTGCGCTTGCGGTCGGTGATGTCCACCGAGATGCCGATGTACTGCGACACCGCACCAAAATGCGAGCCGTCGCGTACCGCCGAAATCATCAGCCAGGCCGGGTAGGTTTCGCCCGAGCGTTTGCGGAAATGCACCTCGCCCTGCCAGGCATCGCGGTCCTGCGACAGGTTATTGAGGCTCTGCGCCATGGTCGCTGCCTGGGTGCCGTCCAACAGCACGCTCAACGGCTCGCCAATCACCTCGTAGAAGTCGTAGGAGGTGCTGCGGCAAAACGCCCGGTTGACGCTCAGGATCTTTTGCTGCCCGTCCATGATGATGATGCTCTCGCTGGAGGCCTCGAACACCTTGGCCCAGAGCTCCAGGCGGCGCTCCATCACCTTGAGCACATTGATTGGCGTAAAGGCGGTGAGCACCGCGTCGCGGCCCTGGAACTGCAGCCTGCGCGCCGACAGCACGGCCCACGAGGGCTCGGCCCCGCCCAGCCAGCGCACCTCGAATTCATCCACCTTGCCCTGGTCCGACAGCTGCTGGAAGAACCGCGCGCGCACGCCCGGCTCCAGCCCGGTGCGCCAGGGGTCGCGGGTCTGCGCGGCCAGCCACGGCAGGGCCGGGGCGTTGGCGTGCAGCACCTCGTGGTCGGGCACCGAGGTGACCACCAATGCAATCGGAATCGCCTCTACCAGCGCCTGCTGGGCCTGGGCGGCGCGGCTGCGGGCGGCCGCCTCTTGCCCGGCCAGGCGCTGCTGGTCCAGCTGGGCCAGCATGCCATTGAAGGCGGTGACCAGCTGGCCGATTTCGTCGCGGCTGTGCCACACGGCCCGGCGCGAATGGTCGCCGGTCTGGCGCACCGCATCGGCCACCGCGGCCAGATTGGTCAAGGGGCGGGCAATCTGGCGGGCCACGGCATACACCAGGCTCAAGATGCAGCTCAGCAGCAGGAAGGCCGTGCCCAGGTGCAGCCACATGCGCTCGAATAGCGCGTCCACCCGTTCGTGCAGCAAGCGGTCCAGATCGGCAGCGGTGCGGACCCAGGCCTCGGTCAGCGCCAGCAGCGAATCGCCGTAGTGTTGTTGCAGCAGCTCCAGGTTGTGGGGGTTGGCATCGCCATCGGCCAGCAGCTGCACCGCCGCCAAAAACCCGCCCAGCCGGGCCTCCAGCACGGTGCGGCTGGCCTGCAGCGCGGCGCGTTGCGCCGGGGTGCCTGCGGCAAAGGCCTGGTTGTAGTCGGAGCGGATGCCCAGGACCACGGCATCCAACCGCCCGGCCAAAATCAGCAGCTCGGTGCGCCGGTCTTGCACGCCCGACGGAATGGCCACCGCCGAAGGCGCCGTGGGCAGGATGCGGATGGTGTCGTTGAGCACCTCCAGCAGCTCGGGAAAGCGCAGCACCACCAGCGACATGGCGTAGTAGCTGTCCAGGTCCGGGTCGAGGATCAGGTTGGACTGGTTGCCCACGGTGGTCAGCAGCTCGCGGGCTTGGCGCAGCATGAATTTGAGAGCGTTTTGGTGCTCGGGCGGGCGGGTCTCGGCGTTGAGCTGCTGCCAGCTATCGACAAAGGCCTTGCTGGCCTGGGCGGTCTGCAGGCTGTCGTCGTGGCTGACGCGCAAGCGGTCCAGCCGCAGCAAGGCCACCGATGCCGGTAATGCACCACTTTGGGGCGATAGAAAGGGCTGCATGAGCACGTCGCGCACCGCCACGCTGTAGGCCGTGCCGACGATCTCTTTGCGGGTGAAATCGATGGACTGGAATTTCTCGTGGATCAGGATGCTCGACACGTAGATGACCGCAGTCAGGTCGAGCAGGTAAATCAGCGTGAGCTTGCGCCCCACGCTCAGGCGACCCAGCCAGCGGGTAAAGATATGGGCGGGGTTAAGGCCTAGCGGCACAACTTGCGCACACGCGGTTTCCCGACAACATGGGCACGGCACCGCACAGCCCCGTGGGGCTGTGCGGTGCGTGTTTGTGTTTCACAGATACGGGTGCCGCACCATCGCATCTCAGGTGGTCACCGGCACCAGGAATTCGCGGCTGATGTGCGCGCCCAGTTCATTGACACGGTCCAGAAACTGCGTCAGATAGGCGTGCAGTCCGGTGGCCAGGATTTCGTCGATGCGGGCAAACTGCAGGTCGGCGCGCAGCTTGCCAGCGCGGCGCAGGGTTTCGCTGTTCGGGTTGTTGGACACCAGCGACAGGTTGCTCAGCACTTCATTCAGGCTGCCATGCAAGGAGCGCGGCATGTCGGCACGCAGGATCAGCAGCTCGGCCACGCGCTCGGGTTTGATCACGTCGCGGTAGACCTTGCGGTACACCTCGAAGCCCGAGACGCTGCGCAAAATAGCGCTCCAGTGGTAGAAGTCGTACTCTTGGTCCTTCTCGCTGGCGGCACCGAAAAAGTCGCTTTGCACGGCGTGGAACTTCACGTCCACCAGGCGCGCGGTGTTGTCGGCCCGCTCCAGAAAGGTGCCCAGGCGGGTGAAGTGGAAAGCCTCGTCCTGCAGCATGGTGCCCAGCGTGACACCGCGCGACAGGTGCGAGCGGAACTTGACCCACTCGAAGAATTGCGCCGGGTCGGTCTCGAACTCACCTGCCTTGAGCATGCGGTTCACATCCAGCCAGGTGGTGTTGAGCGTTTCCCAGACTTCGGTGGTCAGGGTACCGCGTACCGCACGGGCGTTTTCCCGGGCGGCCCGCAGGCAGGAGATGATGGAAGACGGGTTTTCTTCGTCCTTGACCATGAACTCCATCACCGCCTTGGAGGTGATTTCGCCATGCTTGGCCAGGTAGGGTTGCAGCAGTTCGCTAATCGATAGCAGGCCTTGCAAGCCCACCTGGGCGACGGCGGCCGACTGGGGCAGGAGCGCGGTTTGGTAATTGATGTCGAGCATACGGGCGGTGTTCTCCGCGCGCTCGGTGTAACGGGACATCCAGAAGAGATGGTCGGCGGTGCGTGACAGCATGTTTATTGTTCCTGTGGTCTGTTGTCTACGATTGGGACTGGATTTGGGTTTCTGCGGGAATCACCGGCACCGTGGCGGGCACGGCATCGTCTTCCAGAATCCAGGTGTCCTTGGTGCCGCCGCCTTGCGATGAGTTGACCACCAGAGAGCCTTCTTTCAGCGCCACGCGGGTCAGGCCGCCGGGCACGGTTTGCACGGTCTTGGCCGACAGCACGTAGGGGCGCAGGTCGATGTGGCGCGGGGCGATGCCGCTTTCCACAAAGGTGGGGCAACTGGACAGGCTGAGCGTGGGCTGGGCAATGTAGCCGCTGGGGTTGGCCAGCAGCGCCGCGCGGAACTCCTCGATCTCGGCCTTGGTGGAGGCCGGGCCGACCAGCATGCCGTAACCACCCGCGCCGTGCACTTCCTTGACCACGAGGTCCTTGAGGTTGGCCAGGGTGTACTTCAGGTCGTCCGGGTTGCGGCACATGAAGGTGGGCACGTTGTTCAGAATGGGTTTTTCACCCAGGTAGAACTCGATCATCTTGGGCACGTAGGGGTAGATCGACTTGTCGTCGGCCACGCCGGTGCCCACGCCGTTGCAGATGGTCACATTGCCTGCGGTGTAGGCGGCCATCAGGCCGTCGCAGCCCAGGGTGGAAGTGGGGCGGAACACCTGTGGATCGAGGTAGTCGTCGTCCACGCGGCGGTAGATCACGTCTACGCGCTTCGGGCCGCGGGTGGTGCGCATGTAGCAGAACTTGTCTTTGACAAAAAGGTCTTGCCCTTCAACCAGCTCGACACCCATTTGCTGGGCCAGGAAGGCGTGTTCGAAGTAGGCGCTGTTGTACATGCCGGGGGTCAGCACCACCACCGTGGGGTCGGACGTGGCAGCCGGGGCCGAGGCGCGCAGGGTCTCCAGCAGCAAATCGGGGTAGTGGGCCACGGGCGCCACGCGGTGGCTGTTGAACAGGTCGGGGAAAAGCCGCATCATCATCTTGCGGTCTTCCAGCATGTAGCTCACACCGCTGGGCACGCGCAGGTTGTCTTCGAGCACGTAGTACTCGCCGTTGCCCTGGGCATCGGGGGCACGCACGATGTCGACGCCGGAGATGTGCGAGTAGACGTTATTGGGCACGTCCACGCCCATCATTTCGGGGCGGAACTGGGCGTTGTTGATGACCTGGTCGCGCGGGATGATGCCGGCTTTCAGAATCTCCTGGTCGTGGTACACGTCGTGGATGAACCGGTTCAAGGCGGTGACGCGCTGCACCAGGCCCTTTTCCATGCTGCCCCACTCGTGGGCGGGGATGATGCGGGGGATCAGGTCGAAGGGAATCAGTCGCTCGGTGCCCGAGCCGTCTTCGTCTTTGGCGCCGTACACCGCAAAGGTGATGCCGACGCGGCGGAAGATCATCTCGGCTTCTTCTCGGCGCTTGGCCATCATGTCGCCGGGTTGCTTGGCGAGCCAGGCATCGTAGATTTTGTAGTGGTCCCGGATCTGCTTGCCCTCTGAGAAAAACTCGTACGGCAGCCCTGTGTACATCTCGTCAAATTTTTGCATAAATAAGTCCATCTCCTGATACATAAGCATAGCAAGTAGCGCGCCAGGTTGGTGCAAAAACAAGCGGTCGGTGGGGTGTGCGGGCCAGTCCGAGCCTCTGTGCAACCTCCACGGCACCCATCGTAGCGCTGTTTACCGGCGGGTCTTACGGCGGATGGTGCTGCCAGTAGCGCGGATCGTCCTGGCGATCGCAATGCATCTGCGCGGGTGCCGTGGTTTGCCAGCTGGCGGCCCCGCAGTGGCTGCTGTCCACCACCGGAATTCCCCGTGCCTGGTAGCGCTCCAGCACCAGCGGCGCAGGGTGGCCAAACCGGTTGCGGTAACCGGCCTGCACCAGCGCAAAGTGCGGTTGCACCGCGTCGAGAAATGCCGGGCTGCTGGAGGTTTTGCTGCCGTGGTGCGGTACCAGCAAAACGTCGGCCCGCAATGGAACCCGTTGGGCAAGGAGCGCGGCCTCTTGGGGTTGCTCGATATCGGCCACGAGTAACGCCGTGTAAGTGCCGTTGGTGATGCGCAACACGCAGCTCAAAGCGTTGGGTTTTTGCACATTGCCGTAGTCCGTGGCTTGGGGATGCAACACATCGAACTGCACGCCATCCCACGCCCAGCTTTGCCCCGCCATGCAAGGCTGTACCGCCCGCACGGCCTGCAGCGGGTTTCCGGCCTCCACGGAACTCAGCAGCCGGGCCTGCGGCTGGGTGGCCAACAGACTCGCCGCGCCACCACTGTGGTCGCTGTCGCGGTGGCTGACCACCACCGTGTCCACGCGCTCGCCCAGGGCCCGCAGCAACGGCACCAGCACCCGCTGGCCCGCGTCACTGTCCAGCCCGAAGCGCGGGCCGGTGTCGTACACCAGGGTGTGCCCGGCGGTGCGCACCAGTACGGCATTGCCTTGCCCGATGTCGGCGGCCAGCAGCCCAAAATGCCCCATGGGAGGGCGCGGCGTTTGCCACAGCAGCACCGGCAGCAGCAGCGGCACACCCAAAGCCCGCCAGGCCCAGGGCAGGCGCAGCACCAGCAATACCCCGCCTACTATGGCGCTTACGCTCATCCATAAAGCAGGAGCAGCTACGGAAAACGTAGCAAACGGCACAAGCGCCAGCATCTGCAACACCCAGCCCAGTGCGTCGATGGCCAGTGCTGCCGCCTGCCACAGCGGCGGCACCACCATGCCCAGCATGCACAGCGGTGTGACCACCAGCGTCACCCACGGGATCGCCAGCAGATTGGCCAGGAGCCCCACCACCGACACCTGCTGGAACAGCAGCAGCGTCAACGGGGCCAAAGCCAGGGTGATGGTCCACTGCTCTCGCAGCATCAAGCCAAATCGGCCTCCTGTGCTGATGGAATGGGCGTGAGAAGCTCCTGAATCTGTAGCAAAGAGTACGGCCACCGCCACAAAGCTCAGCCAGAACCCGGCCTGCAGCAAGGCATAGGGGTCGACGGCCAGCACCACCGCGCAAGCCAGCAGGCACACCGACGGCCAGGGCCATTGCCGCCCGCCCACCCGCAGCAGGCCCATGGTCGCCAGCATCCAGACGGTGCGCTGCGAGGGCACGCCCCAGCCGCTGAACACCGCGTAGCCCGTGGCCAGCAGCACGCCACCCACCAGCGCCACCTGCGGCACCGGCCAGGCTTCGCCGGCGCGCCAACCTAGTGAATCGCTGCGCCGCCAGAGCCAGCCCACGGCAGCGGCGGCCAGCCAGGCAAACATGGTCACGTGAAGGCCCGAGATGCTCATCAGATGCGCCACACCCGTGGCCCGGAACAGGTCCCAATCGGCCCGTTCGATGGCGTTCTGGTCGCCCACCACCAGCGCGGCGATGACCCCGGCCAGGTGCCGATCCGCCACATGCAGATAAATGCTGTCACGCACCGCCTGCCGGGCGCGCTCCACCGGGTGCTGCCAGGTGTCGGCCAGGCGCTGTGGGGCCACGTCCTTGGGCCCGGCACGCACGCTGCCGGTGGCCTGCACGCCCTGCTCCCACAGCCACAGCTCGTAGTCAAAACCGTGCGGATTGCGCCCGCCGTGCGGCGCCTTCAGGCGCACCGTCATCTGCCAACGCTCCCCGGCGCGCAGGCCATCGGGCTGGCGCTGCAGTTCCCATTGGGTGGCACTGCCGCCCATGCCAAAAGCCAGCATGCCGCTGTACCAGGCCAGGTCGACCACCGGCGGCACAGGCGCAGGTGCGCCATCCAAGCGTGCCGATTCAACTTGCAGACGAAACCGCAGACCTGCCTCGCTGCGCTGTGGCATAGCCACCACAACACCGACCAATTGGACGTCGCGCCCTTCCAGATTCGCGTCCAGCGAGGTGTAAGAAAATGCCACAGCCCGCACGCCGCACAATCCGAACGACAGCACCAGCCCACCCAGCAGTGCCGCCAGCCAACGCAAGGCGCCCGATCCGGCCGCCAGCCAAATTGCTATTTTATTGATAGCTGCCAGCGCAATCAGAATAAGCGCCAGCAGCACAAACAATCCATAGACCCAGCCGGGCCACAGCGCTGCCTGGCCCAATTGCAGGGCTGTGCCGAGCGCCCAGCCCAGCAAACCCGGGGCGACGAGCGCCACGCGTTTGATCTCCGAAGGCCACGGCTTTTGCATAAGGTCATACCCCAATCGCAACAGGTCTGGGCCAGGCAATGGCTCAGGACTTGCTAGTATGGGGGTAGGTCACGGCATTGCCGCAACCACCAGGACTTTCGCGAGACCCTCTGTGCGCCCAGAGGGCGACGCAAAAGGCGCTGCGCAAGTCCCTCCTTATTTTGAAGCCTCTAAGAGACGCATACATGTCCATCCATGCCGCACTGAACCACGTTACGCACTACAAGTACGACCGCCCGGTCAACCTCGGCCCCCAAGTGATTCGGCTGCGCCCAGCGCCCCACTGCCGCAGCAACGTCATCTCTTACTCGCTCAAGATAGAACCCGCTGAGCACTTCATCAATTGGCAGCAAGACCCGTTTGCCAACTACCAGGCCCGCCTGGTCTTCCCCGCCAAAACCACCGAATTCAAGGTCACCGTCGACCTGGTCGTCGAGATGGCGGTGTACAACCCCTTCGACTACTTCCTGGAGCCCGAGGCGCAGCACTTCCCCTTCAAGTACAGCCCCACGCTGCAGGAAGAGCTCTCGCCCTACCTGGTCACCGAGCCCGCCACGCCGCTGGTGCAGGCCTACCTGGACAAGCTGGACTTGAAAAAGCAGCCCACCAACGACTTTCTGGTCGCCATCAACCAGCAAATCCAGAGCGACATCAAGTACCTGATCCGCATGGAGCCCGGCGTGCAAACCCCGGAAGAAACCCTGGAAAAAGCCAGCGGCTCCTGCCGCGACTCCGGCTGGCTGCTGGTGCAACTGCTGCGCCACTGCGGCCTGGCGGCGCGCTTCGTGTCGGGCTACCTGATCCAGCTCACCCCCGACGTCAAGGCCCTGGACGGCCCCAGCGGCACCACGGTCGATTTCACCGACCTGCACGCCTGGTGCGAAGTGTTCCTGCCCGGCGCAGGCTGGGTCGGCCTGGATGCCACCTCCGGCCTGTTCGCAGGCGAAGGCCACATCCCGCTGGCCTGCACGCCCCAGCCGTCCAGCGCTGCGCCCATCGAAGGCGGCGTGGACGAAGCCGAGGTCGAATTTGCCCACCACATGGTGATCACGCGCCTGTACGAATCCCCCCGCGTCACCAAGCCCTACACCGATGAGCAATGGGCCGACATCCTGGCCCTGGGCGAAAAGGTCGATGAAAAGCTGGCCGCGGGCGACGTGCGTCTGACCATGGGCGGCGAGCCCACCTTTGTGGCGGTGAGCGACCGCGACGCCGCCGAATGGAACACCGATGCCCTGGGCCCTACAAAGCGCGCCTTCGCCACCGGCCTGACCCACAAGCTGCGCGACCAGTACGGCCAAGGCGGTTTCCTGCACTTCGGCCAGGGCAAGTGGTACCCCGGCGAGCAACTGCCGCGCTGGGCGCTCAACATCTTCTGGCGTGCGGACGGCCAGCCCGTGTGGCGCAACCCCGACCTGTTTGCCGACGAGCGCGTGCCCTCGCACTACACCAGCGAAGATGCCCGCCGCTTCACCGAGAAGCTGGCCACCAACCTAGGCATCACGCCCAAGTTCATCGTCCCCGCACATGAAGACACCTGGTACTACCTGTGGCGCGAACGCCGCCTGCCGGTGAATGTGGACCCGTTCAACTCCAAGCTCGGCGACGAGATGGAGCGCGCCCGCCTGCGCCGCGTGTTCGAGCAGAAGCTCGATGCCGTCATCGGCTACGTGCTGCCCGTCAAGCCCGCCGATACCAGCCGTGTCGCCGGTCCGGTCTGGACCACCGGCCCCTGGTTCGTGCGCGACGAGCGCATGTACCTGATGCCCGGCGACTCGCCCATGGGCCTGCGCCTGCCCCTGGACTCCCTGCCCTGGGTCAGCGAAGCCGAGTTCCCCTATATGGTGGAGCAAGACCCGTCCATCCCGCGCGAGCCGCTGCCCGAATCCAGCAGCATGTACGCCCGCTATGCGCAGCGCTCGGCCGCCAAACCCGGCGTGTTCACCACGAACATGACCGCCGTTGGCGGACCCGCCCGCCCCGGTGCTGCCACGGCCAGCCCCACCAGCATCCCCACGCTGACCGAACGCGCCACCCTGCCCTTCCAGGCCGGAGTGAACCCGGTGGCCGAAGCCACCCGCCAGCGCCAGGACCAGGTGGCCAGCGCCTACACCGCCGTGCCCCCCCTGGCCAGCGCCCACAGCCCGCTGCAAACCGAGCCCGCCAGCTTCTCCACCCGCGTGCCCGGCAAGAACGAATCGGCCCACTGGCTGACCCGCACCGCGCTGTGCGTGGAAGTGCGCGACCCGCGCCGCGCCAGTGGCCCCAAGGCCGAAGCCGTGGGCGAAAAGTCCGGTGTGCTGTACATCTTCATGCCGCCGCTGGAGATGCTGGAGGACTACCTGGAACTGCTGGCCGCGATTGAAAACACCGCCGAGCAACTGGGCGTGAAGCTGGTGCTGGAAGGCTACCCCCCTCCGCGCGACCCGCGCCTGAAGCTGCTGGCCGTGACCCCCGATCCGGGCGTGATCGAGGTCAACGTGCACCCCGTCGCCACCTGGGGCGAGCTGGTGGCCAACACCGAGTTCCTGTACGAGGCGGCGTTCGAATCGCGCCTGAGCGCCGAGAAGTTCATGACCGACGGCCGCCACATCGGCACCGGTGGTGGCAACCACTTTGTGATGGGCGGCGCCACGCCGGCCGACAGTCCGTTCCTGCGCAAGCCCGAACTGCTGACCAGCATGCTGCTGTACTGGCACAACCACCCGTCTTTAAGCTATTTGTTCAGCGGCATGTTTGTCGGCCCCACCAGCCAGTCACCGCGCGTGGACGAAGCCCGCAACGACCAGCTGTACGAGCTGGAAATCGCCATCGAACAGGTGGCCAAGAACCGCGAAAAATACGGCCAGGACATGCCGCCGTGGATCGTCGACCGCACGCTGCGCAACATCTTGATCGATGCCACCGGCAACACGCACCGCAGCGAGTTCTCCATCGACAAGATGTACTCGCCCGACAGCGCCACCGGCCGCCTGGGCCTGCTGGAACTGCGCGCCTTTGAAATGCCGCCGCACGCCCGCATGAGCATTTCGCAACAGCTGCTGCTGCGCGCCCTGGTGGCCCGCTTCTGGGACAACCCGTACAAGGCACCGGCCACCCGCTGGGGCACCGAGCTGCACGACCGCTTCATGCTGCCGACCTTCATCCAGATGGACTTCCACGATGTGATCGACGAAATGGTGGCCGCCGGCTTTGCCTTCGACCGCAGCTGGTTCGCGCCGCACCTGGAATTCCGTTTCCCGCTGGTGGGCGACGTCAAGAGCAGCGGCATCGAGATGACAGTGCGTAACGCACTGGAACCCTGGCACGTGCTGGGCGAAGAAAACGGCTCCACCGGCACCGCCCGGTATGTCGATTCCTCGCTGGAACGCATCGAGGTGAAGGTCACCGGCATGAACCAAAGCCGCTACGTCATCACCTGCAATGGCCGCGCCATGCCGATGCAGTCCACCGGCACCAACGGTGAGTTTGTGGCCGGTGTGCGCTACCGCGCCTGGAACCCGCCGTCGGCCCTGCACCCCACCATTGGCATCCACGCCCCGTTGACCTTCGACATCGTGGACACCTGGATGAAGCATTCCATCGGCGGCTGCCAGTACTTCGTGAACCACCCCGGTGGCCTGAGCTACGACACCTTCCCGGTCAATGCCTACACCGCCGAGAGCCGCCGCCTGTCGCGTTTCAGCCGCATGGGCCACACGCCCGGCGTGATGCATATCCCGCCCGCGACCATCAACGTGCCGGCCAGCAAAGAGTTCCCGTTCACACTCGATTTGCGCCGGTAAACAGCGCCTGGTAGCACAGAAGCTGCTCCGCACGGGGCGGCTTCTGTGCTTATGTTTTTATCACATACTTCCCTCCATTATTGACGTCCTTCAGCGCTCCGTAAGTCCCATTTCTGGTGTGACAATCGGGTGACACGTGGAAAACAAGACCCCCCCCCTTTTTCAAATGCCGATGTCAGAAGACCCCCGCGCACTGGCGTCGGCACTGGCACGTCCAGCACTGGCCGGGCACTTCGACGAACTGCGCGGCAGGTCGCGTCCCGCCGATGCACCGGCCCCCAAAAACCCCGAAGAAGAAGGGCCACTCACCACCGAATGGGGGGAGTTCTTTGAACAGCTCGGCTCCAGCGGCTTTGCCGACCTGAACCACCGCACCGAACAACTCCAGCGCCAGATCCACGACAACGGCGTGACCTACAACGTCTACGCCGACCCCGACAACCCGCAGCGGCCCTGGTCGCTCGATCTGTTCCCGATGATCGTCTCGCCCGAGAGCTGGAAACGGATCGAAGCCGGCGTGCTGCAGCGCGTGCGCGTGCTCGACCGCGTGTTGGCCGACATCTACGGCCCGCAACAGCTGCTGGCACGCGGCCTGCTGCCACCCGCGTTGGTGCAAGGCCACCCTGGCTATCTGCGCCCCATGCATGGCGTGCAACCCCTGGGCGGCACCCACCTGCACATCACCGCGTTTGACCTGGCGCGTGGCCCCGACGGCAACTGGTGGGTGGTGTCGCAGCGCACCCAGGCCCCCAGCGGGCTGGGCTATCTGCTGGAGAACCGCCTGTCGATCTCGCGGCTGTTTCCGCAGGCCTTTGAATCCATGCACATCCAGCGGCTGGCCTCCACCTACCGCAGCCTGGTCGATGGCCTCAAACGCATGAGTCCGGCGGGCAAGGACGCGCATATCGCCCTGCTGACCCCCGGCCCGTACAACGAAACCTATTTCGAACACGCCTATCTGGCCCGCTACCTGGGCCTGACCCTGGTGGAAGGGAGCGACCTGACGGTGCGCGACCAGCGCCTTTACCTCAAAACGCTCAAAGGCCTGGAGCCGGTGCACGGCCTGGTCAAGCGCCTGGACGACCAGTATCTGGACCCGCTGGAGCTGCGCCCCGACTCGCGCCTGGGTGTGCCCGGCCTGATGCAGGTGGTGCGCGCCGGCAACTTGGTAATGGCCAACCCGCCGGGCTCGGCGTTTCTGGAGTCGCCCGCATTGCTGGGCTTTTTGCCAGCCCTGTCGCGCCATGTGCTGGGCCAGGAGTTGCTGCTGCCCGCCCTGCCCACCTGGTGGTGCGGCGAACGTGCGGCGTCCGATGCCGCCCTGCCCGAGCTGGCCAACAGCGTCATCAAGCCGACCTACCAGGGCGCGGCGAGCCGCCGGGCCTTTGATGCCGTGCTGGGCCGCACGCTGTCGCGCCGCGAGCTCGACGAATGGGCCGGCCGCATTGCCCGCCAGGGCGACGAATACACAGTACAGGCCTACCTGCCGCTGTCGCAAATGCCGACCTGGAACGCCCACCCCAACCACCCGGCACGCATTGCACCGCGCTCCATGATGCTGCGTGTGTTTGCCGTGTCGGACGGGCCACAGTCCTGGCGCGTCCTGCCCGGTGGGCTGGCACGCATGGTCAATTCGCGCGATAGCGTGGCCTCCATGCAGCGCGGCGGCAGCAGTGCCGACGTGTGGGTCAAAACTACCGGCGCGGTAGACCGCACCACCCTGCTGCAGGCCAGCCTGTCGCCCGAGGTCGTCACTCGGCGCAGCCACCGCGTGACCAGCCGCGCCGCCGAAAACCTGTTCTGGCTGGGCCGCTACGCCGAGCGCACCGAGAACAGCCTGCGCCTGGCCCGCGTGACGCTGGAAGGCCTGGGCGGCGAGGACCAGACCGCCACCCCGCTGCTGGTGTGGCTGCACGACATGGCGACCCGCCACGGCCTGGTGCTGGCGGCGGTGCCGTCCCCCCTGCAGGCCCGCCGGGTGTTTGAACGCTCACTGATCGCCGGGCTGGCCGACCCCAGCGCCGTGCCCAGCGTGGGCTACAACCTGCGTTCCATCAAACAGGTGGCCTCCAAGCTGCGCGAACGTCTGTCGCAAGAGCACTGGAACGTGATCGTGCGCGCTGAAGACAAGTTCTTCAGCCGTTGCGCCAAGAACGCCAAGGATGGCGACTTCTCCCCCATGGAAGCGCTGCGCGTGCTGGAAGCCACCAGCACCCACCTGGCCGCCATGACCGGTGCCCAAACCGACCGCATGACCCGCGACGACGGCTGGCGCCTGCTCAGCATTGGCCGCCACATCGAGCGCCTGGGCTTTTTGTCCACCGCCCTGGCGCGGGGTTTCAAGGCTGGTTCGCTGGCCAACACCGGTGGCTTCGAAGCCATGGTGGCGCTGTTTGACAGCACCATCACCTTCCATTCGCAGTACCAGCAAAGCCGTGATGTGGCCGCACTGGTCGATTTGCTGGTGCTGGACCGCGACAACCCGCGCTCCCTGGCCTGGGTGGCGCACACCTTGCGGGGCCGTCTGGCCAAGCTGGCAGGCAGCCCGGCAGGCGTACTCAGTCCCATGTCGAACAAAGTACTGTCGCCCGACGCATGGGACCTGGCCGAGCTCTGCAGCGTCGATGCCCAGGGCCACTACACGGTGCTGACCGACCTGCTGGCCCAATGCAGCCAATGCGCATTTGATATTTCAGACGAAATCAGCGCCACCTACTTCACCCATTCACGGGACGCAAAAACCAGTCTGGGGGCGTGAGCCATGCAACTTGAGATCACCCACGAAACCCACTACTCCTACCAGCCCGCGGTAGAGACGGCGCAGCACGTGGCGCATTTGCGCCCGCCCAGCACGCCCCACCAGCAACTGCTGAGCCACACCCTGACCATCACCCCCACGCCCAGCCAGCTCACCCAGTCATTGGACGTATACGGCAACCTGTGCTCGTTCTTTGCACTGCAGGCCGTGCACGACGAACTCAGCGTGGTGGCCCGCAGCCTGGTGCGCACCAGCATGCCGGTGTGGCCCAGCAGCGCCCTGACCTGGGAGCAGGTGCGCGAGCGCTTTCGCTACCGGGCCGGGGCCCAGTTCAGTGCGGCTTCGGAATTTGTCTTTGCCTCGCCCTACGTGCCGCGGCATCCGGATTTTCTGGCCTATGCCAAGCCCAGCTTCGGCCCCGGCGTGCCCCTGCTGGCCGCCGCGCAGAACCTGATGGAGCGCATCTACGACGACTTCACCTACTCGTCGGAGAGCACCGAGGTCAACACCCCCGCGGTCGAGGCGCTGGCGCTGCGCAAAGGCGTGTGCCAGGACTTTGCCCACATCATGGTGGCCT
Source organism: Rhodoferax sp. WC2427 (assembly GCF_040822085.1). Taxonomy (NCBI): domain Bacteria; kingdom Pseudomonadati; phylum Pseudomonadota; class Betaproteobacteria; order Burkholderiales; family Comamonadaceae; genus Rhodoferax; species Rhodoferax sp. WC2427. The sequence goes on from NZ_CP162006.1 coordinate 3,039,246, forward strand.
GCTGCCGCGCCATGGGCCTGCCTGCGCGCTACGTCAGCGGCTACCTGCTGACCCACCCCGCCCCGGGCCAGCCCCGGCTGATCGGCAGCGACGCCTCGCATGCCTGGGCCTCGGTGTATGTGCCCGACCAGTCGGGCGACCTGGGCTGGTGCGACTTCGACCCCACCAATAACCGCGCCCCCGGCGACGACTACGTTACCCTGGCCACCGGCCGCGACTATTCCGACGTATCACCCATGCGCGGCGTGATCCACGGCGGTGCCAGCCACATCCTCAGTGTGGCCGTCACGGTGATGCCTCTGGAGCCCGTGAGCCCGCCGCCGCCGCGCCCGGCGCGGGCCAGCCAGAACAGCGATGGATCGTCGCAGTCCCAATCGCAGAGCCAAAGCAGCAGCTGGCAGCCTCCCACCCAGCAGTGGCAGTAAATTGCCCATACTACATAATTCATAGCTGCTCGTGCTTATAGGATAAGCACGAAAGGCCCATTTAACCCCTAAAGGAAGATCCATGGACATTTACGCCAAGTTGCAAGAGCTCAACATCACCCTGCCCCCCATCGCCATTCCGGCCGCAGCCTACGTGCCATTTGTGCAAACCGGCAAGCTGGTGTTCCTCAGCGGCCATATCGCCAAGAAAGACGGTGCGGTGTGGGTCGGTCAATTGGGCAAGAACATCGCCACCGCCGAGGGCAAAGATTCCGCACGGGCGATTGCCATCGACCTGCTGGGTACGCTCCACGCCGCCGTGGGCGACCTGAACAAGGTCACGCGCATCGTCAAGCTGATGTCGCTGGTCAACTCCACCCCCGACTTCACCGAGCAGCACCTGGTCACCAACGGTGCCAGTGAGCTGCTGGGCGCGGTGTTTGGTCCGGTCATCGGTGCCCATGCCCGCAGCGCTTTCGGCGTGGCGCAGATCCCCATGGGGGCCTGCGTCGAGATCGAGCTGATCGCTGAAGTAGCCTGATCGGCTAGAAGCTTTCCCAGTCGCCTTCGCCGCCTGCAGCAGCAGGGGCGGCAGCGGGCCTGGCCTTCGGCGCCGCCAGGGAGCGGGCTGCAGGGGCGGCTTTGGGGGCGGTGCGCACAGGGGCTGCCACCGCAGCGGGCTTGGCGGGCGCGGGTTTCGCGGCCAGCGGCTTGTTCGGCAACCGGGCAGCCGGGGCCCGTGGTGCTGGCGCGGCCAGCGGGGTGTGCCGTGCGGGGGCGGCCACGGACCGACCGCCGTGCACCGACGCATTCACCTTGAACACCGCCACGGCCGTGGCCAGTTGGTCGGCCTGCTCGCGCATGCTGGTGGCGGCCGCGGCGCTTTCCTCGACCAGGGCCGAGTTTTGCTGCGTCATCTGGTCCAGATTGACCACGGCACGGTTGATCTCGTTGATGCCGGTGCTTTGCTCGGTGGCCGCGGCGGTGATTTCGCCGACGATGTCGGTCACGCGTTTGACCGACTGCACGATATCGCTCATGGTGCTGCCCGCCTCGGCCACCAGCCGCGCGCCAGACTCGACCTTTTCCACCGAGCTGCCGATCAGGCCCTTGATCTCCTTGGCCGCCTGGGCGCTGCGCTGCGCCAGGCTGCGCACTTCGCTGGCCACCACCGCAAAGCCCCGTCCCTGCTCACCCGCACGGGCGGCTTCCACGGCGGCATTCAACGCCAAAATATTGGTCTGGAAGGCAATGCCGTCGATCACACCGATGATGTCGGAAATCTTCTTGCTGCTGGCGTTGATCTCCTCCATCGTCACCACCACCTGCTTGACCACTTCTCCGCCCTTTTTCGCCACGCTGGACGCGCTGGCTGCCAGCGAGCTGGCCTGGTTGGCGTTGTCGCTGCTCTGGCGCACGGTCTGGGTCAGGTGGTCCATGGAGGCCGCGGTTTGCTGCAGGTTGCTGGCGGTCTGCTCGGTACGGGCCGCCAGGTCGTTGTTGCCGCTGGCGATTTCGGAACTGGCAGTGGCAATGCTGTCGGTGCTTTGGCGCACCTGGTGAACCATGCGGCCCAGGGACAGGCTCATCGTGCTCAAGGACCGCAGCAGATCGCCAAACTCGTCCTTGCGCGCCGAATCCAGCGGCATGCTGAGATCGCCCTCGGCGATACGGGCCGCGGCCTCGTTGGCCAGGCCCAGTGGCTGCTGGATGCTTCGGATCAGCCAGACGGCCCCGGCCAGCAAGCCCATCACCAGCAACGCCAGGCACACACCGATAATTTTGTACAGCAGCGCGCGTTCGGCGTTGGACTCGGCATCTGTCTGCGCCAGGGCCTGTTCCTGCATTTCCACAAACTTGCGCTGGTGCCCCAAATAGGTACTGACCGCGGCTTTGACTTCGCCTTGCAGCAGCGCCAGCGCTTCCTCGGTTTTGCCGTCCTTTTTGAGCTGCTGGGCGCGGGCCCGGCTGTCGAGCACCTTGGTCCGGGCGCTGGCGATGGTGTCGAGCTGGGCTTTGTCGCCCGGGCTCAGATCCATCGCGGAAATGCTCTTCTGGATCTCGGTAATCTGCGCGCTGGTGGCGGTAGTAGGCTCCTTGAAAGCCGCCGCCACGGCGGGATCGGAGCTCAACAGGGAAGCCTCGGCACGCAAGGCATTCAGGCTGGTCAGACCCGCCCAGCGGGTGGACTGGAGCACGCGCTGGTCCATGGCAGCCTGGGAGGTCTGGGTGCGGGCCTGCAATGCCATGGAGCGGTAACCGGCCACCCCGGCCAACACCAGCAGTGCGACCACGATGGCTCCCACGGCCAGCCAAAGTTTCGCGGCTACGCGCAAGTTGCTGAAGTTCATGGTATTTCCTAGTTATGCAAGATTTGTCTGCCACACAAATTGTGACAGATTCACCCACCAGGAAATAGCCTGAACACCCTTAGAAAGACCTATTCGACCCGCGTTACGCTGCCCGGTTTAAAGCCCAGGTCGGCCAGCTTGCCCTTGCGCCCGCGCACCGCCCGGGCATTGTTCAAACTGCGGATCTCCAGCGTCTCGGAGCGGGGCTTGGCACCACGCCCCACGCCGTCGATGCGGATGCTGCGGGTGTAGGCCGCGGCACCGGCCAGGGTGTCGGCATCTTCCAGCGCAATCAGCATCAGGCCGCGCCCGCCCTTGGGCTGCAGTTTCAGCTCAGAAATCTCAAAAGTGAGAATCCGCCCGCCGGTGGAGGCACAGGCCACGTGGGTGGCAGGCAGCACCGGCTGGCTGCCGCTGGAGCCGCTGGCGTGGGACGGCGGGTTCACCGTCTCGCCCTCGCCCACGGTGATGAAGGCCTTACCGCTCTTGTTGCGGGCTTGCATGTCGTCCACGGTGGCCAAAAAGCCGTAGCCGCCCGAGCTGGACAACAGCAGCGTGGCGCTGCCCGGCCCGGCAAAGTAGTGCGCCACCTGGGTGCCACTTTCCAGCTCGATCAGGGTGGTGACCGGTTGGCCATCGCCGCGCGCGCCAGGCAGCGAGGCCACGGGCACGGTGTAGACACGGCCCACCTTGTCCTTGGCCGTGCCAAACACCAGCAGGGTGTCCACGCTGCGGCATTCAAAAGTGCCGTACAGCGCGTCGCCGGATTTGAAGCTGTATTCGGCCCCGCCCTCCTTGGCCCAGCCCTTTTGAGCCCGGACCCAGCCTTTTTGCGAAACTACCACGGTCACAGGCTCATCGACCACCTTGACTTCGACCACGGCGCGCTTCTCGGCCTGGATCAGGGTGCGGCGCGGGTCGGCAAAAATCTTGGCATCGGCCTCGATTTCCTTGACCATCAAACGGCGCAGCACGGTGGGGTTGGCCAGCAGCTCTTCCAGCTTGGCCTGCTCTTCGCGCAGGGTTTTCAGCTCCTGCTCAATCTTGATGGCTTCTAGCCGGGCCAGTTGGCGCAGGCGGATTTCCAGGATGTCCTCGGCCTGCCGGTCGCTCAGGTTGAAGCGCGCAATCAGCGCCGCCTTGGGCTCGTCGGCCTGGCGGATGATGGCAATCACCTCGTCGATGTTGAGCAGCACAAGCTGCCGCCCCTCCAGGATGTGGATGCGCTCCAGCACCTTGTCCAGCCGGTGCTGGCTGCGCCGCTGCAGCGTGGTCTGGCGAAAGGCGATCCATTCCTGCAGCATCTGCCGCAGCGACTTCTGCATCGGCCGCCCGTCCAGCCCGATCATGGTCAGGTTGACCGGCGAGGAGGTTTCCAGGCTGGTGTGGGCCAGCAGCGCGGTGATCAGCTCCTGCTGCTGGGTGCGGCTGGTCTTGGGCTCGAACACCAGGCGCACCGCTGCATCCTTGTTCGATTCGTCGCGTACCACGTCCAGCACCGACAGCACCGAGGCTTTGAGCTGGGTTTGCTCCAGGCTCAGGGCCTTTTTACCGGACTTGATGCGCGGGTTGGTGAGTTCTTCGATTTCTTCCAGCACCCGCTGGGTGCTGACACCGGGTGGCAGCTCGTTGACCACCAGCTGCCACTGGCCGCGCGCCAGTTCTTCGATCTTCCAGCGGGCCCGCACCTTGAGCGAGCCGCGCCCCGTACGGTAGGCGTCGGCAATGTCGACGCTGCTGCTGATGATCTGGCCGCCACCGGGGTAGTCCGGGCCGGGCACGATGGCAAACAGTTCTTCTTCGCTCAGCTGCGGGGTCTTGATCAGCGCCACGCAGGCATCGGCAATCTCGCGCAGGTTGTGGCTGGGGATTTCGGTGGCCAGGCCCACGGCGATGCCGCTGGCACCGTTGAGCAAATTGAACGGCAGGCGGGCGGGCAACTGCTGCGGCTCCTGGGTGGAGCCGTCGTAATTGGGCACGAAATCCACCGTGCCTTCGTCGATTTCGTCCAGCAACAGGCTGGTGATGCGCGCCAGGCGGGCCTCGGTGTAGCGCATGGCGGCGGCACCATCGCCGTCGCGGCTGCCGAAGTTGCCCTGGCCGTCGATCAGCGGGTAGCGCTGGCTGAAGTCCTGCGCCATGCGCACCAGGGCGTCGTAGGCCGCCTGGTCGCCGTGCGGGTGGAAGCGGCCCAGCACATCGCCGACCACGCGGGCACACTTGACCGGTTTGGCCCCGGTGGCCCCGTTGGCACCACCAAAGCCCAAACCCATGCGCGACATGGAATACAAAATGCGCCGCTGCACCGGCTTCTGCCCGTCGGTCACGTCGGGAATGGCGCGGCCCTTGACCACGCTCAGGGCGTATTCCAGGTAGGCGCGCTGGGCGTAGCTGGCCAGGCTCAGGCCGTCGTCGTCCATCGCGGGTTCAGGGGTGTCGTCCGGCGGCAGCAAGGGCGGATCTTCTGGCAAATCCAGTTCGGGTTGGTCGGTCATGGAGGGTAGAGAAAAAGAAAGACAGCGGCATGCAAGGCCGCAAGAGCGAAAAACCTCAGGGCAAACCGGCCACCGATGGCAGATTGCCCCGGCCCGCGGCACCGCCCGAAAGCTCCATACGGATACGCGAAGGCAGGCGGCGCTGTTCGGCCAAGGCTGCGGGTGGCTTGAGTCCGTTGTAGAGCTGGAGCACGGTTTTCACGTAGGCCTGGGTTTCCTTGTAGTTGGGAATGCGGTTGCCCGCCCTTTGCACCGCGCCCTCGCCTGCGTTGTACGAGGCCACCGCCAGGTCCAGCTGGCCGGGAAACATGCGGATCAGGTCGCTGAGGTAGCGTGCGCCAATACGGATGTTGGTTTTGGGGTCAAACAGCTTTTGCTCGATGCTGAGCTTGGCATCGCCCACCAGGCCATAGCGCTCGGCGGTGGCAGGCATGATCTGCATCAGCCCTACAGCGCCCTTGGGCGACACGGCGGTGCTGTTGAAGCCCGACTCGGCCACGATCAGCGCCTGCAACAACTCATAGTCCACGCTGAGCTTGCTGGAAGCCTCGCGCAGATGCTGTTTGACGAGCTTGTAGCTGGGCGAAATATCAAAAAAAGCCAACAGCTTGGGCGGCGCGGAGGGCACCTCCGCCGCCCCATCCACGCTGGCCGCCTTCAGGCCCTGGGTGGTGTCAAAGCTCTCGTTGCCCTTGTAGAACAGCTCGTAGCGGTCGTCCGTGCGCTCGGTGGCAAAGTGCGCCACGCCCTGCGGGTCGATATAGCCCCACACGTCTGCCAGGGCTACATGCTGCACTATTAATAGCAGAAAACCTATACAGGTTGAGCGGTAAAGGCCTTTTTTATTCATAAATTGATAAGACGTTGAGATTAAACGTCGAGTTCGACCGTATCGCCATGCAACTCCATGAGCTCGCGCCGCGATGCGGCTTCGCCCTTGCCCATGAGTTTGGTGATTAGGCTTTCGGTCTGGGCGAAGTTAACACTGCCCAACTGTACCGGCAAGAGGCGGCGGGTGTCGGGGTTGAGGGTGGTGTCCCACAACTGCTCGGCATTCATCTCGCCCAGGCCCTTGAAACGGCTGATGCTCCAGGCCCCTTCGCGCACGCCTTCCTTGCGCAATTTGTCCAGGATGGCGCTGCGTTCGCCTTCGTCCAGCGCGTAGGCTTTGGAGGCCGGCTTTTTGCCGCGGGCCGGCGCATCCACCCGGTACAGCGGTGGGCGGGCTACAAACACGTGGCCGGTTTCGATCAGTTTGGGGAAATGCCGGAAGAACAGCGTCAGCAGCAGCACCTGGATGTGGGAGCCGTCCACGTCCGCGTCGCTGAGGATGCAGATCTTGCCGTAGCGCAGGCCGCTGAGGTCGGGCGTGTCGTTGGGGCCGTGCGGGTCTACGCCGATGGCCACCGAGATGTCGTGGATTTCGGTGTTGGCGAACAGCCGGTCGCGCTCCACCTCCCAGGTGTTGAGTACCTTGCCGCGCAGGGGCAGTATGGCCTGGCTTTCCTTGTCGCGGCCCATTTTGGCGCTGCCCCCGGCGGAATCGCCCTCGACCAGAAACACCTCGTTTTGCGCCAGGTCCTTGCTTTCGCAGTCGGTGAGCTTACCGGGCAGGACGGCCACGCCGGAGCCCTTGCGTTTTTCGACCTTTTGCCCGGCCTTTTGGCGGTACTGGGCGGCCTTGATGGCCAGTTCGGCCAGCTTCTTGCCGTAGTCCACGTGCTGGTTCAGCCACAGCTCCAGAGTAGGCCGCACAAAGCTGGACACCAGGCGCACCGCGTCACGCGAGTTCAGGCGTTCCTTGATCTGGCCCTGGAACTGCGGGTCCAGCACCTTGGCGCTGAGCACAAAGCTGGCGCGGGCAAATACGTCTTCAGGCAGCAGCTTGACGCCCTTGGGCAGCAGGGAATGCAGCTCGATGAAACTTTTCACCGCCGTGAACAGACCGTCGCGCAGGCCGGATTCGTGGGTGCCGCCGACGCTGGTGGGGATCAGGTTGACGTAGCTCTCGCGCATGGGCGCGCCGTCTTCGGTAAAGGCCACGCACCACTGCGCGCCCTCGCCTTCGGCAAAGGTGTCGTGGCCGCTGTCGGCAAAGCCTTCGCCTTCAAACAGCGGAATCACCGGTTCGCCGTTCAGGGTTTGGGTCAGGTAGTCGCGCAGGCCGCCTTTGTAGGCCCAGGTCTGCACATCCTTGGTTTTCTCGATGGTCAGCGTGACCGTGACACCCGGCATGAGCACGGCTTTGCTGCGCAGCAGATGGGTCAGCTCGGCCATGGGCAGGGCGGCGGATTCGAAATATTTGGGGTCGGGCCAGACGCGCACGCTGGTGCCAGATTTGCGGTCGCCCGCCTCGGCCTTGCGCACCAGCAGGGGCTGCACCACGTCGCCCGCGGCAAACACCAGGTGGGCTACCGAACCCTCGCGGTACGAGGTGGCCTCCAGCCGCAGCGCCAGGGCGTTGGTCACGCTCACGCCCACGCCGTGCAGGCCGCCCGAGAAGCTGTAGGCCCCGCCTTTGCCCTTGTCGAACTTGCCGCCCGCATGCAGGCGGGTAAACACCAGCTCGATCACCGGGGCGTTTTCTTCCGGGTGCATGCCAAACGGGATGCCGCGGCCATCGTCTTCAATACCCACCGAGCCGTCGGCAAACAGCGTGACACGGATCTTCTTGCCGTGGCCCGCCAGCGCCTCGTCGGCCGCGTTGTCCAGCACTTCCTGGATGACGTGCAGGGGGTTGTCGGTGCGGGTGTACATGCCCGGTCGCTGCTTGACGGGCTCCAGGCCCTTGAGGACTCGGATTGAGCTTTCGGAATAGGCGGGGACAGCGGGGATTGCAGGATTTTGGGTGGCCATATTTTTTAGATTGTAGAGCACTGGATGCAACCACAGTTACGCCCAAGGTTTCGGCCAAACTGGGTACAGTCGTAGGATGAATGCACAGAAAAATCCTCTTTCACTCACCCAATTACTCATTTGTGGCGGTGCCATCGTCACCCTGTCCATGGGCATCCGCCACGGCTTTGGCCTGTGGTTGCAGCCCGTCACCCAGGCCCAGGGCTGGACCCGCGAAACCTTTGCCTTTGCCATCGCCATCCAGAACCTGACCTGGGGCATCAGCGGCGTGTTTGCAGGCATGCTGGCCGACAAGCTGGGTGCTTTCAAGGTGATGCTGGTGGGGTCCTTGTTGTACGCGCTGGGCCTGGTCGGCATGGCGCACGCGTCCACACCGCTGCTGTTCACACTGAGCGCGGGCGTTCTGCTGGGGATGGCCCAGGCGGGCACCACCTATGCCGTGGTGTACGGGGTGATCGGGCGCAACGTGGCCGCCAACAAGCGCTCCTGGGCCATGGGCATCGCGGCGGCGGCGGGTTCGTTTGGGCAGTTTTTGATGGTGCCCACCGAGGGGCTGCTGATCAGCCAGCTGGGTTGGCAGCAGGCATTGGTGGTGCTGGGCGGTGCGGCCTTGCTCATCATGCCCCTGGCCTGGGGCCTGCGCGAGCCCGGCTTTGGCGGCACCCACGCGGTGCCGCGCGACCAGACGATTGGCGAGGCGCTCAAGGAGGCCTTCAAATACCCCAGCTTCCAGTTGCTGATGGCGGGCTATTTTGTGTGCGGCTTCCAGGTGGTGTTCATCGGCGTGCACATGCCCAGCTATCTGCGCGACAAGGGCTTGTCGCCCCAGGTGGCCAGCTATGCGCTGGCGCTGATCGGTCTGTTCAACGTGTTTGGCACCTATGCGGCGGGAACGCTGGGTCAGCGCATGCAGAAGAAGACCATTCTGTCGTTCATCTACTTTGCGCGTGCGGTGGCCATCAGCATCTTCTTGCTGGCGCCGCTGTCGCCCGCCAGCGTCTACGTCTTTGCCGCCGTGATGGGCGTGCTGTGGCTGTCCACCGTGCCGCCGACCAACGCCGCGCTGGCGCAGATCTTTGGCATCCAACACATGTCGATGCTCAGCGGCTTTGTGTTTTTGAGCCACCAGATCGGCTCCTTCATGGGCGTGTGGCTAGGCGGCTTCCTGTACGACCGCAACGGCAACTACGACATGGTCTGGTACATCGCCATCGCCCTGGGCGTGTTTGCCGGGCTGGTGAACCTGCCGGTGAAAGAAGCCCCCATCCGCCGCGCCGGTGCGCTGGCGCAGGGGGCCTGACACCATGGCCAAGCCCCTGGTCTGGTGGTGCATCGCCCTGGCCGCGCTGGCCGGGGTGTTTGCGCTCTACACCCGCCCCGAGTTCCTGGTGGCGCTGGCCAACCAGCTCTGGGCCTGTTTCTGAATGAAATGGGCCTCTTGCGCTTATAGAACAAGCGCAAGCAGCTAGCAAATAAATAGCAAATCGTTTTTTCCAGCGGGCAAATCGCTTGACACACCCTCGTTAGAATGGCGATTTTCCCGTTTGAGACTGCGGATATGACACCCATTACTGGCAGCATCGTGGCACTGGTGACACCGATGCTTGAAGACGGCAGCGTGGACTACCCCACCCTGCGCAAACTGATCGACTGGCATGTTGCAGAGGGGACGGACTGCATCGGCGTGGTCGGCACCACCGGCGAATCGCCCACGGTCACCGTGGAAGAGCACTGCGAGATCATCCGCGTGTCGGTCGAGCAGGCCAAGGGCCGGGTGCCGATCATGGCGGGGTGTGGTGCCAATTCCACCGCAGAGGCCATCGAACTCACCCGCTTCGCCAAAAAGGTCGGTGCCGACTGCCATCTGCAGGTCGTGCCCTACTACAACAAGCCCACCCAGGAAGGCCAGTACCAGCACTTCAAGGCCATCGCCGAAGCGGTGGACCTGCCCATGGTGCTGTACAACGTGCCCGGCCGCTCGGTCGCCGATATGCAGCACGACACCGTCTTGCGCCTGGCCCAGGTGCCAGGCATTGTCGGCATCAAGGAAGCCACCGGCAACATCGAACGCGCCCAGTGGCTGATCCGCGACGTGCCCCAGGGCTTTGCCGTGTATTCGGGCGACGACCCCACCGCCGTGGCACTGATGCTGTGCGGTGGCCAGGGCAACATCAGCGTGACGGCCAACGTGGCGCCGCGGTTGATGCACGAACTGTGCGTGGCCGCCATGGCAGGGGACACCCGCCGCGCCATGGAGATCCAGCGCCTGCTCATGCCGGTGCACAAAAACCTGTTCGTCGAAGCCAACCCCATCCCCGTGAAATGGGCCATGGCCGAACTCGGCCTGTGCGGCCCTACGCTGCGCCTGCCCATGACGCCGTTGTCGGCCCCATTCCACACCACCGTCAAAGATGCCTTGCGCAGCGGCGGCTTGCTGTAAACCCCTTTAGGAACGCTACGTGAACCATATTGCCAAAGCCGGATTGAAAGTTGGAGTGTTGGGCCTGAGCCTGGCGCTGGGTGCCTGCTCGGTGCTGCAAAGCGAAAAAATCGACTACAAAAGCGCGGGTACCGTAGGCCCGGGCCTGGACGTGCCACCCGACCTGTCGCAGCTCAACCGCGACTCCCGTTACGTGGTGCCCGGTGCTGCCGTGACCGCCAGCAACTACAAAGTCGGCCAGGTGGCCGCTGCCGCCCCCACCGCCGCCACCTCGCTGGGCGACATCCGCGTCGAACGTGCAGGCACGCAGCGCTGGCTGGTGGTCAACCGCCCTGCCGACAAGCTGTGGGGGTCGGTGCGCGACTTCTGGCAGCAAAACGGTTTTCTGCTGACCGAAGACAACGCCGGCCTGGGCATCATGGAAACCGACTGGGCCGAAAACCGCGCCAAGCTGCCACAGGACATCATCCGCAGCACCATCGGCAAGGTGTTCGAGTCGCTGTACTCCACCGGTGAGCGCGACAAATACCGCACCCGCCTGGAGCGCACCGCCACCGGTGGCACCGAGATCTACATCAGCCACCGCGGCATGGTCGAGGTCTACACCAGCCAGGCCAAAGACCAGACCATCTGGCAGCCCCGGCCCACCGACCCCGAGCTGGAAGTCGAGTTCCTGCGCCGCCTGATGCTGAAACTGGGCGCCAACGACGCGCAGGTCAAGACCGCCCTGGAGCCCGAAATCGCCAAGGCCAACGCCCGCATCGCCACCATCAATAACCAGCCGGTCGTGCAACTGGACGACGGCTTTGACCGCGCCTGGCGCCGTGTCGGCCTGACCTTGGACCGCACCGGCTTCACCGTGGAAGACCGGGACCGCAGCAAAGGCACCTACTTCGTGCGCTACGTGCCCCCCAATGCCACCAAGATCCAGCCCGGCTTCTTCACCAAATTGTTCAGCAAGGACAATGGTTCCGCACCGCTGCAGTACCGCATCGCCGTGGTCACCGAAGGCACGGCCACCACCGTGTCGGTGCTGAACGCCGCCGGTGCACCGGAAGTGTCTGACAACGCCAAGAAGATCGTCCAGATCATTGCGGACGACCTGAAATAAGCACCTTACGTTTCAAAAGCCTGGGCAGCGGCAGTGCCGGCAACGGCACCATCGTCGAAGCCCGTAGCGGTGCCCATACGACCCGCGTGCTGGTGGACTGCGGCTTTGGCCAAAGGCAACTCGACCAGCGGCTGGCGCTGGCGGGCCTGCAGGCCGGGCAGATCGACGCGATCTTCATCACCCACGAGCACGGCGACCACGTGGGCTGCGCGCCGCAGTGGGCCGTGCGCCACCGCATCCCCGTGTGGATGAGTCACGGCACCCATGCCGCCATCAACTCCCCCGACCTGGACGGCCTGCTGCGCATTGCCCGCGACACGGAAACCATTGACCTGGGCAACCTGCAGCTCACGCCCTTCACCGTGCCGCACGATGCGCGCGAGCCCCTGCAACTGCGCTGCAGCCAGGGCGACGCACACCTGGGCGTCCTGACCGACCTGGGCCATGCCACGCCCCATGTGCTGGCGCAGCTGATGGGCTGCCAGGCCCTGCTGCTGGAATGCAACCACGACCCCGACCTGCTGGCCGCCTCGCGCTACCCGCCGTTTTTAAAGCAGCGCGTGGGCGGCCTCTACGGCCACCTGGCCAACCACGCCGCCGCCGAGATTGCCCAGGCCCTGTTCGCAGGCGGCCTGCGCCACATCATGGCCGCGCACCTGAGCGAACAGAACAACCGGCCCGAGCTGGCATTGGCCGCCCTGGCCGGGGCCGAAGGTTGCGCCAATGTCACACTGGGCGTGGCGCAGGCAGCTTTTGGCTGCGATTGGGTCACAGTCTGAGTGTTTACCCGGATTCGTCGGGTAAACTTGCGCCGTTCATTGGGGAGTAGCCGCCCACTCTTAGGTGGGGCTTGCGTCAACATACTTAGCCGTTCGGCTATGGTGCAAGCGGTTCGTTCTTGGCAAGACCTTTGACCATGCCACCTCGGTTTGGCCGGGAGGGGGTGTGGTCATCCGTCTCAGCTCTGGCCTAGAAAGAAACCCATGGAAGCCTTCCTCCTCTCCACAGGCATCGTCGCTCTCGCAGAAATCGGCGACAAGACCCAGTTGCTCGCCTTCATCCTGGCGGCCAAATTCAAAAAGCCTTGGCCCATCATTGCGGCCATCCTGGTCGCCACGGTGGCCAACCATGCATTTGCCGGTGCCATCGGCTCGTGGATCACCTCCCTGGTCGGCCCCGAAACCCTGCGCTGGATCCTCGGCATCTCGTTTATCGCCATGGCGGGCTGGACGCTGGTACCCGACAAGTTCGATGAAGAAGATGCCAAGCTGGCCCGCTTTGGCGTATTTGGCACCACACTGGTGGCTTTCTTTCTGGCCGAAATGGGCGACAAAACCCAGTTTGCCACCATCGCACTGGCAGCCAAGTACCACAACTTTGTGGCGGTGGTGTCCGGCACCACGCTGGGCATGATGCTGGCCAACGTGCCCGCCGTGCTGCTGGGCCACAAAATCGCCGAACGCATGCCGACCCGCATCGTCCACCGCATTGCAGCCGCCATTTTCCTGGTCATGGGCATATTGACCTTATTGGGCGTTGGCGCTGGTGTAGGCTTGTAAGATAGCTACATAATCAGGAGCATCCATGCGCAACCCGTTCCCCCCGGAAGACGAACACGACAGCGCCCAGCAAACGCTCCAGAAGGCCACGGCTGCCTCGAAGAGCACCTGGGTCAGCGTGGCGGTCAACATCTGTTTGAGCACGGTGCAGATCCTGGTGGGTGTATTTGCCAAGTCCCAGGGTCTGATCGCCGACGGGGTGCATTCGCTGTCCGACCTGGTGGCCGACTTTGCCGTGCTGCTGGCCAACCACCACAGCCGCAAGGATGCCGATACCGAGCACCCTTACGGCCACCAGCGCTTCGAGACCGGGGCCTCGCTGGCGCTGGGCCTGCTGTTGCTGGCGGTGGGCCTGGGCATGGTCTGGTCGGCGGTGGCCAAACTGGAGCAGCCCGACACCATCCCCAGCGTGCACCTGTCGGCGCTGTGGGTAGCGCTGGTGGCACTGGTGGCCAAGGAGTGCCTGTTTCGCTACATGCTGCGGGTGGCCACAGCGGTCAAGTCGGGCATGCTGGTGGCCAATGCCTGGCACGCCCGCTCGGACGCCGCCTCGTCCCTGGTGGTGGCTTGCGGCATCGTTGGCAACCTGCTGGGCTACCCGCTGCTGGACCCGATTGCGGCGCTGATCGTAGGCTGCATGGTGGGCAAGATGGGCTGGTCCTTCAGCTGGGATGCCCTGAACGACCTGATGGACCGGGGTGCCGACGAACAAGAGGTGGAGGCCATCCGGCGCACCATTGCCCAAACCCCCGGCGTGCTGGGCGTGCATGAACTGAAAACCCGCCGCATGGGCGACATGCTGGTGGCCGACGCGCACATTGTGGTGGCCGCCGACATTACCGTGGAAGCCGGGCACGGCATTGCGGTGGAAGCCCGCCGCCGGGTGCTGCAGCAACACCCGGTGCTGAACCTGATGACCCACGTGGACCCGGCAGACCGCCCCGACGGGGACCACACGGGCAGGCTGGCATAATTCAGCCTCTTTTACGCCTCTAGCGCATATTCTTAGAGCGCTGGCAGCTACTGTTTAAATAGCAAACACTCCAAGGAACACACATGGCTTTCACCACCACCGCCTCCGGCCTGCAGTTTGAAGACACCATCCAGGGCTCGGGCGATGTCGCCACCAAGGGCAAGAGCGTCACCGTGCACTACACCGGCTGGCTCTACAACGACGGCGTGCAAGGTGCCAAGTTCGACTCCAGCAAGGACCGCAAAGACCCCTTCGTGTTCTCGCTGGGCGCAGGCATGGTCATCAAGGGCTGGGACGAAGGCGTGGCCGGCATGCAAATCGGTGGTGCCCGCACCCTGATCATCCCCGCCGCACTGGGCTACGGCGCACGCGGTGCGGGCGGCGTGATCCCCCCTAACGCCACGCTGAAATTCGACGTGGAACTGCTGGCCATCAAGGGCTGAAACTTCCTTGGGCGGGGCTTCTGGCCCCGCCGTGCCAGCCCATTTTTTCTTCGCCGCCCCCTTGTAAAAGGCCGGGCAGGCACAAGTTTGCGTAACTGGTTCACTCCATTCACCCTCCAGAACATGTCTGACAACAACACCAATCCCGACCACCAGCCCCTGGACGGCATGGCCCCCTCCGAAGAGCAAGCCACCAGCGACGTGGAAGCGCTGGCCATGGCCCAGGCCGAGCTGGCCGCACTGAAGGCCAAGAGCGCCGATCTGGCCGACCAGTTCCTGCGCGCCAAGGCCGATGCCGAAAACGCCCGCCGCCGCGCCGAAGACGACATCGCCAAGGCCCGCAAGTTCAGCCTGGAAAGCTTTGCCGAAAGCCTGTTGCCCGTGGCCGACAGCCTGGAAGCCGGGCTGGCCATCAAGGACGGCACGCCTGCCCAGATCCGCGAAGGTGCCGAGGCCACCCTGCGCCAACTCAAAAGTGCGCTGGAACGCAACAAGGTCGTCGAGATCGCCCCCGCTGCCGGTACCAAGTTCGACCCGCACCAACACCAGGCCATCAGCGTGGTGCCTGCCGAGCAGGAAGCCAACACCGTGGTCAGCGTGCTGCAAAAGGGCTATTTGATCTCGGAGCGCGTGCTGCGCCCGGCCCTGGTCACCGTTACCGCACCTAAATAAACAAAAAACGGTAACCCCACTCTTGAAGTGGCAAAAGTGATCCGCACCTTGAACGCAACAGGGCTTTGATTGAAGCCCGCCCCCTTACACAAATCAAAGGACAAAATCATGGGAAGAATTATTGGCATTGACTTGGGCACCACCAACAGCTGCGTTTCCGTCATGGAAGGCAATGTGCCCCGCGTGATCGAAAACGCCGAAGGCGCCCGCACCACCCCCTCCATCGTGGCCTACCAGGAAGACGGCGAAGTGCTGGTCGGTGCATCCGCCAAGCGCCAGGCGGTCACCAACCCCAAGAACACGCTGTACGCCGTCAAGCGCCTGATCGGCCGCAAGTTCACCGAAAAAGAAGTCCAGAAAGACATCGATCTGATGCCTTACAAGATCGTGGCAGCCGACAACGGCGACGCCTGGGTCGAAGTGCGCGGCAACAAGATCTCGGCCCAGCAGGTCAGCGCCGACATTCTGCGCAAGATGAAGAAGACCGCCGAAGACTACCTGGGTGAAGCCGTCACCGAGGCCGTCATCACCGTGCCCGCCTACTTCAACGACGCACAGCGCCAAGCCACCAAGGACGCAGGCCGCATTGCCGGTCTGGACGTGAAGCGCATCATCAACGAACCCACCGCAGCTGCCCTGGCTTTTGGCCTGGACAAGCATGAAAAGGGCGACCGCAAGATTGCCGTGTATGACCTGGGCGGCGGTACCTTCGACATCTCCATCATCGAAATCGCCGATGTCGATGGCGAAAAGCAATTCGAAGTGCTGTCTACCAACGGCGACACCTTCCTGGGTGGCGAAGACTTTGACCAACGCATCATCGACTTCATCATTGCCGAGTTCAAGAAAGAGTCCGGCGTCGACCTGTCCAAGGACGTGCTGGCCCTGCAGCGCCTGAAGGAAGCCGCTGAAAAGGCCAAGATCGAACTGTCCAACAGCGCCTCGACCGACATCAACCTGCCCTACGTGACGGCCGATGCCTCTGGCCCCAAGCACCTGAACATCAAGCTCAGCCGCTCCAAGCTGGAAGCCCTGGTCGAAGAACTGATCGAGCGCACCATCGCCCCCTGCCGCACCGCCATCAAGGATGCCGGTGTGAGCGCGGCCGACATCCACGACGTTATCCTGGTCGGCGGCATGACCCGCATGCCCAAGGTGCAAGAGAAGGTGAAGGAATTCTTCGGCAAGGAACCCCGCAAGGACGTGAACCCTGACGAAGCCGTGGCCGTAGGCGCCGCCATCCAGGGCCAGGTGCTCTCCGGCGACCGCAAGGACGTGCTGCTGCTGGACGTGACCCCGCTGTCGCTGGGCATCGAAACCCTGGGCGGCGTGATGACCAAGATGATCGTCAAGAACACGACCATCCCCACCAAGTTTGCACAGACCTTCTCCACTGCCGACGACAACCAGCCTGCCGTGACCATCAAGGTGTTCCAGGGCGAACGCGAAATCGCCAGCGTCAACAAGCTGCTGGGCGAGTTCAACCTCGAAGGCATTCCGCCAGCAGCCCGTGGCACGCCGCAGATCGAAGTGTCGTTCGACATCGACGCCAACGGCATCCTGCACGTCGGCGCCAAAGACAAGGGCACCGGCAAGGAAAACAAGGTCACCATCAAGGCCAACTCGGGTCTGACGGAGGCCGAAATCCAGCAAATGGTGAAAGATGCCGAACTCAACGCGGCCGACGACAAGAAGAAGCTGGAACTGGTGCAGGCCCGTAACCAGGGCGAAGCCAGCGTGCACAGCGTCAAGAAGAGCCTGACCGAGTACGGCGACAAGATCGACGCCGCCGAAAAGGAAAGCATTGAAGCCGCCATCAAGTCGCTGGAAGAAGCGTTGAAGGGCGACGACAAAGCCGCCATCGACGAAAAGAACACTGCGTTGATGACCGTCAGCCAGAAGCTGGGCGAAAAGATGTACGCCGACATGCAAGCCAAGCAGGCTGCCGACGAAGCCGGTGCCCATGCAGGTGCCGCCCCTGAAGCCGAAGCCGCCAAAGCTGCCGACGACAACGTAGTCGATGCCGAAGTGAAAGAAGTCAAAAAGGGCTAACTGAGAAGCCGCTGGCTTTTCAACCCGCGCCGCGCCCGGATGGTCCCCTTGGGACCTTCGGCGCGGCTTTTTGCGTAGCGAGCTACCTGGTTCCCCCCTTAGCGCGGGTCTGGCTCAACCCCGATCGCCGTATTGAGAAAGTGATTGCAGCATGAGCAAAAGAGATTATTACGAAGCCCTCGGCGTTCCCAAAAATGCCTCCGAGGAAGAAATCAAAAAAGCCTATCGCAAGCTGGCGATGAAGCACCACCCGGACCGCAACCAGGGCGATTCGGCCAAGGGTTCCGAGGACAAGTTCAAGGAAATCAAGGAAGCCTACGAAATGCTGAGCGACGCGCAAAAACGCGCCGCCTACGACCAGCATGGCTTTGCCGGTGTCGACCCGAACATGCGCGGCGGCCCCGGGGCGGACGGCTTTGCGGGCGGTGGTTTCGCCGAGGCTTTTGGCGATATTTTTGGCGACATGTTCGGCCAAAGCCGCGGTGGCCGCGGCGGTGGCCGCCAGGTGTTCCGCGGTGCCGACCTCAGCTACGCCATGGAAGTCACGCTGGAAGAAGCCGCCCGCGGCAAGGAAGCGCAGATCCGTATCCCCACCTGGGAAGCCTGCGATACCTGCCACGGAAGCGGTGCCAAACCCGGCACCCAGGCCAAGACCTGCGGCACCTGCGCGGGCCAGGGCACGGTGCAGATGCGCCAGGGCTTCTTCAGCGTACAGCAAACCTGCCCCACCTGCCGCGGCGCGGGCAAGGTCATCCCCGACCCCTGCACCGTCTGCAGCGGCCAGGGCAAGGTCAAGAAGCAGAAAACGCTGGAAGTCAAAATTCCGGCCGGGATCGACGACGGCATGCGCATCCGCAGCGTGGGCAATGGCGAGCCGGGCTCCAACGGCGGCCCCTCGGGCGACCTGTACATCGAAATCCGCACCAAGAAGCACGACATCTTTGAGCGCGACGGCGGCGACCTGCACTGCTCGGTGCCGGTGAGCTTCATCACCGCCGCCCTGGGTGGCGAGATCGAAGTGCCCACCCTGTCCGGCAAGGCCGCCATCGACATCCCCGAAGGCACGCAAGCGGGCAAGCAGTTCCGCCTGCGCGGCAAGGGCATCAAGGGCGTGCGCGACAGCTCGCCGGGCGACCTGTACTGCCACATCACGGTGGAAACCCCGGTCAAGCTCACCGAGCACCAGCGCAAGCTGATGCGCGAGCTCGACGAGTCGTTCAAAAAGGGCGGCGGCAAGCACTCGCCCACCGGCGACAGCTGGACGGATAAGCTGAAAAAGTTCTTTGCATAGGTTTGCCCTGGCGTTGATTCAAAGCCCCCTGGCGCCTGCGCCAAGGGGCTTTTTTCATGGCTGGGGTCAAAACTTTTTTGCTATTTCTTTAGGAGCTGCTCACGCTCATTCCATCAGCGCGAGAGGCCTATTTCTTATAAAAATGCTGTAGCGCCTCGGTAGGGAACTGGCTGCGTCCGCTTATAGTTGAAGCTTTGCCAGCCGCAAGGATCTCGCCATGAAAACCAAAGCCGCCGTCGCCTGGAAAGCAGGCGCCCCCCTGACCATCGAAACCGTGGACCTGGACGGTCCCAAGTTCGGCGAAGTGCTGGTCGAGATCAAAGCCACCGGCATCTGCCACA
The DNA here is from genome assembly GCF_040822085.1 of Rhodoferax sp. WC2427. NCBI lineage: Bacteria > Pseudomonadati > Pseudomonadota > Betaproteobacteria > Burkholderiales > Comamonadaceae > Rhodoferax > Rhodoferax sp. WC2427. The sequence continues at coordinate 3,058,255 of NZ_CP162006.1, forward strand.
CCGACTACTACACCCTCAGCGGCGCCGACCCCGAAGGCATCTTCCCCGCCATCCTGGGCCACGAAGGTGCAGGCATCGTGGTCGATGTCGGCCCCGGTGTCACCACCCTCCAAAAGGGCGACCACGTCATCCCCCTCTACACCCCTGAATGCCGCCAGTGCAAGTTCTGCCTGAGCCGCAAGACCAACCTGTGCCAGCTCATCCGCGGCACCCAGGGCAAGGGCCTGATGCCCGACGCCACCAGCCGCTTCAGCCTGGATGGCCAACCCATCTTCCACTACATGGGCACCTCCACCTTCAGCAACTACACCGTGGCCCCCGAGATCAGCCTGGCCAAGATCCGCAAGGACGCACCGTTTGACAAGGTCTGCTACATCGGCTGCGGCGTCACCACCGGCATCGGCGCGGTGCTGTTCACCGCCAAGGTCGAAGCCGGTGCCAACGTGGTCGTCTTCGGCCTGGGCGGCATCGGCCTGAACGTCATCCAGGGCGCCAAGATGGTAGGGGCCGACAAGATCATCGGCGTGGACATCAACCCCGCACGCCAGGCCATGGCCCGCCAGTTCGGCATGACCCACTTCATCAACCCCAAAGAGGTCCCGAATGTCGTCGATGCCATCGTCCAGTTGACCGACGGCGGCGCCGACTACAGCTTCGAGTGCATCGGCAACACCCAGGTGATGCGCCAGGCGCTGGAATGCACCCACAAGGGCTGGGGCCGCAGCATCATCATCGGCGTGGCCGAAGCCGGGGCCGAGATCAGCACCCGGCCGTTCCAGCTGGTGACCGGGCGCAAATGGGAGGGCTCGGCCTTTGGCGGCGCGCGCGGGCGCACCGACGTGCCGAAGATCGTGGACTGGTACATGGAGGGCAAGATCAGCATCGACCCGCTGATCACCCACACCATGCCGTTGGAAGATATCAACAAGGGGTTTGACCTGATGAAAAGTGGTGAATCGATCCGTGGTGTGGTGCTGTTCTGATGGGCACGCTCACCACCCTCTCAGAGCATGCCTGCTTTGACGGCATCCAGACCTTCTACCAGCACGACTCTTCGGAGATCGGCCTGCCCATGCGCTTTGCGGTCTACATGCCGCCCGGAGCCTCCGGCCGGGTGCCCGCCCTGCTCTACCTGGCAGGCCTGACCTGCAATGAAGAAACCTTCATGACCAAGGCCGGGGCGCAGCAGTACGCCGCGCAACTGGGCATGGCCTTGATCGCCCCCGACACCGGACCGCGCGGTGCCAATGTGCCGGGCGAATCCGACAGCTGGGACTTTGGCCTGGCCGCCAGCTTCTATATCGATGCCACCGAGGCACCCTGGTCCACCCACTACCGCATGGAAAGCTACCTCGTCAAAGAGCTGCTGCCCATGTTGGTGGAAGAACTGTCCATCGACCCCGAGCGCATCGGCATCTTCGGCCATTCGATGGGCGGGCATGGCGCGTTGACGCTGGCGCTCAAGTACCCCGGCCTGTTCAAGTCGGTATCGGCCTTTGCGCCCATCTGCGCGCCCACCCAGTGCGCCTGGGGGCAAAAGGCATTCACTGGCTACCTGGGTGCAGACAACGCCTCCTGGCCCGCGCACGATGCCGTGTTTTTGATGGCAGCCAAAACCGAGGCGCCCTACCCCCACGGCATTCTGATCGACCAGGGCCTGGCCGATAAATTCCTGGCACCGCAGCTTAACCCGCATATCTTTGAAGCCGCCTGCCAGGCCGTCAACCAGCCATTGCTGCTGCGACGCCACACCGGCTACGACCACGGCTACTACTTCATCAGCAGCTTCATGGCGGACCACATGGCACACCATGCCAGCGCTCTTGGCCTGGCAGTCACGCCCTAACATTACCGACCCGATGCCCTGATGCCCTTGTATGACAGCGCCCGCACGGGCCGCACCCGCCACCCTGCTTGGCTGGTGCTGATTTTTAGCCTGTGGATTGCCACGGTCTGCAACATCCCCCTGTGGCGTGAATGGGCGCGCATGCCCGAGCTCCAAAACCTGCGCGGCCTGGCGGTCGGGGCGGGCTTTGCCGTGACGATTGCGGCCGCCATGGCGCTGCTGTTTAGCCTGCTGAACTGGCGCTGGACGCTCAAGCCCTTCATCACCTTGTCGTTGTTTGCGGCAGCGTTTGGGGCGCATTTCATGCTGTCGTACGGCGTGGTGATCGACACCACCATGCTGGTCAACGCGCTGGAAACCGATGTGCGCGAGACGCGCGACCTGGTGAACCTGCGGATGCTGGCCACGGTGCTGGTCATGGCCGTGTTGCCCAGCATCTGGTTGTGGCGGCAGCGCACCCCGCGCCGCTCGGCCCTGCGCCAGATCGGTGGCAACCTGCTGGGCGCGGCGCTGGCCCTGGGGGTGCTGGTGGGCAGCCTGTTGCTGATTTTTCAGGACTTCTCGTCGCTGATGCGCAACCACACCGAACAGCGCTACCTGATCAATCCGCTGAACGCGTTTTATGCGCTGGGCGACATTGCCGCCAAGCCCTTCAAGCGCGATGAGCGCACCATTTTGCCCATCGGGCAGGATGCGCAGCTGCGCCCTGCCCCCGGCAAGCCCCCCCTGCTCTTGCTGGTGGTGGGCGAAACCGGACGCGCTGGCCAGTTCACCCTGAACGGCTACGCCCGCCCCACCACCCCCGAGCTGGCCAAAGAGCACCTGGCCAGCTACCGCAACGCCTGGTCGTGTGGCACCAATACCGCTGCCTCGGTACCCTGCATGTTCTCGCACCTGGGCAAGCAGGGCTTTGAGGGCCGCAAAGCCAACTACGAGGGCCTGCTGGACGTGTTGCAGCGCAGCGGTCTGGGCGTGGTGTGGCTGGACAACCAGGCGGGCTGCAAAGGCGTGTGCGACCGCGTGCCCCATACCAGCACCGCCCAGGTCAAAGACAAGGACCTGTGCATCGACGGCGAGTGCTTTGATGAAATCATGTTGCGCCTGCTCGATGCCCGCATTGCCGAACTGCCCGCCGAGCGCCGCGCCAAGGGCGTAGTCGTGCTGATGCACCAGATGGGCAGCCACGGCCCGGCCTACTACAAGCGCACCCCGGCAGCCTTCAAGAGGTTCCTGCCCGAATGCACCAGCAACAACCTGCAGGACTGCAGCCAGACCCTGCTGGTCAATGCCTACGACAACACCATCGCCTATACCGACCACGTGCTGGCCAGCGCCATCCAGTGGCTGAAAAGCAAAGAGGCCGGCAACGCCACCGCCATGGTGTACGTGGCCGACCACGGTGAATCACTGGGCGAAAACAACATCTACCTGCACGGCCTGCCCTATGACATCGCCCCCGACGTGCAAAAGCATGTGCCCTGGATCACCTGGCTGTCCCCGGCTTACGAGCAGCGCAGCCATGTGGCCACCGCCTGCCTGCAAAAGCAGCAAGACGTGCGCATCAGCCACGACAACTACTTCCATTCGGTGCTGGGCCTGCTGGGCGTGGCCACCAGCGTCTACCAGCCCGCGCTGGATATCTTCCAGCCCTGCATAGGCGCCAAGTAGGTCCGGCCCAAGCAAGCAAGGTCAGGCGCTTTTCGTCTCGTCAAAGCCGTAACGCGTATGCGCCATCGCCATCACCTCGCGCGGCGGCGTGGCCTTGAGGCGGTGGTCGCTCCACACCTGGCGCCAGCGCCGCGCACCCGGCAGGCCGTGGCGCAGGCCCAGCATGTGGCGGGCAATGCTGTACCAGCCCGTGCCCTGCTCGGCGGCCATGCGCTCCATGTACACCACCATCTGTTCCTCGATGCTTTCGCGTGTGGCCTCACTGGGGGCCGCGCCAAAAAACGCCGCGTCCCAGCCGGCCAGAAACCAGGGGTTGTGGTAGGCCTCGCGCCCCACCATCACGCCGTCGAGCTGGGTCAACTGCTCGGCAATCTGGTCCTCGGTGGTGAAGCCGCCGTTGATGGAGAAAGTGAGCGCCGGAAAGTCGCGTTTGAGGCGGTGCACCAGCTCGTAGCGCAGCGGCGGGATTTCGCGATTTTCTTTGGGCGAAAGCCCTTTGAGCCAGGCATTGCGGGCGTGCACGATAAAGGTGGTGCAACCGCCTTCGGCCACCGTGCCCACAAAGTCGCGCACAAACTCATAGCTCTCGGTCTTGTCCACGCCAATGCGGTGCTTCACCGTGACCGGAACATCCACCGCGTCGCGCATGGCCCGCACGCAGTCGGCCACCAGCTGCGGCTCGGCCATCAGGCAGGCCCCAAACGCACCGCGCTGCACCCGCTCGCTTGGGCAGCCGCAGTTGATGTTGATCTCGTCGTAACCCCACTCTTCGCCCAACTGTGCGCAGCGGGCCAGGTCCGCCGGCTCGCTGCCGCCCAGTTGCAAGGCCACCGGATGCTCTTCGGCATTGAAACGCAAATGCCGCGGCACGTCGCCGTGCAGCAGCGCACCGGTGGTCACCATCTCGGTGTACAGCAAGGTATGGCGGGACAGCAGGCGGTGCAGATAGCGGCAATGGGCGTCAGTCCAGTCCATCATCGGGGCGACGGAGACGCGGTGGGCTTGAAAGGTCGTCATGGCTTGAAATGTCCGTTGAGCTGGTAGCGTGCCCCAGGATGTACCTGGCGGGCCAGGGTGATGGGCACGTCGGCGTTGGCGGTTTTGCGCACCACCACCAGGCAAGGGGCGCTGGGGTCGATGCATAAAAGTTCGGCTTCCTGCGCGGTGGGCAGGCTGGCTTCGACCGTGTACTGCGCCTCCCACAGCGGGGCCACGGTGCGCAGGTAATAGGTGGGCGAGAGCTGGGTGAAGTCGTTTTGCAGGTAGTCGGGTGCGCAGGCGGGGTTCACGTAGCGGTCTTCGCACTGCATGGGCACGTCGTTCTCAAAATGCACCAGCAGGGTGTGGAAGACCCGCGTGCTGGGGGCCAGGCGAAACGGCTGGGCGATCGCTTCGGGGCAGGGTTCTTCCTGCGCCAGGTGCACCACGGCGTGGTGGCGGTGGCCGCGGGCGGCGATTTCCTGTTGCAGGTCGTGGATGGTCAGATTGGACGACACCGAGCCCAGGTGCGCGGCGAAGGTGCCCACGCCCTGCAGGCGGGTGACCAGGCCCTCGGATTGCAACTCGCGCAGGGCCCGGCTGACCGTCATGCGGCTGACCTGGAACTGGGCCACCAGTTCGGGCTCGGACGGCATCAGGCTGCCCGGCGGCCAGCGGCCTTGCGACAACTCTTTTTTCAGATGCGCCTTGACCCGGGCGAACGGCGCCTGGTTGGCGGGTTCCGGGGGCGCCAGCGGCGATTGTCGTAAAAAAACCATACCTGGATTGTAGTTGTACGTGGTTGACTAGTCATGTCTACACAAGTACAGTCGCAGCCATTATTTGACGAAAGCGAGCCCCCCATGCTGATCACCCCCGGCCAACTCTCCCTGGCGCAACTCCAACACATCCACAGCAGTGTCACCCCGCTGGCGCTGGACCCCGCCTGCCGCGCTGGCATCCGCGCCAGTGCCGCGCTGGTGCAGGCCGCCGCCGATGGCGATGCGCCGGTGTACGGGGTCAACACCGGCTTTGGCAAGCTGGCCAACCAGCGCATCAGCAAGGCGCAGCTGGCCACGTTGCAGCTCAACCTGATCCGCTCGCACAGCGTGGGCGTGGGTGAGCCGCTGGCCGCGCCCATCGTGCGGCTGATGCTGGCCACCAAGGCCGCCAGCCTGGCGCGCGGCCACTCCGGCGTGCGCGAGGTGGTGGTGGACACCCTGCTGGCGGTGCACAACGCCGGGCTGGTGCCGCATGTGCCGTCGCAGGGTTCGGTGGGCGCCTCCGGCGACCTGGCCCCGCTGGCGCACATGACGCTGGCACTGCTGGGCGAAGGCGAAATGTGGGTCGATGGCCAGCGCATGGCCGCCGCAGATGCGCTGGCCCAGGCCGGTATCGCGCCGCTCACACTGGGCCCCAAGGAGGGCCTGGCGCTGATCAACGGCACCCAGACCTCGGCGGCGCTGGCGCTGCACGGCTTGTTCATCTTCGAGCCGGTACTGGAAGCGGCTTTGCTGATCGGGGCCCTGTCGGTCGAGGCCGCACGCGGCAGCGACGGCCCGTTCGACCCGCGCATCCACGCGCTGCGCGGCCAGCCCGGCCAGATCGACGTGGCCCGCTACTACCGCGCCCTGCTGGCGGGCAGCGCCATCCGCCAGTCGCACGCCAGCGGCGACGACCGGGTGCAAGACCCGTATTCGCTGCGCTGCCAGCCGCAGGTGGTGGGCGCCTGCCTGGACCAGCTGCGCCACGCCAGCCGCATCTTGCTGATCGAGGCCAACGCGGTTACCGACAACCCGCTGGTGTTTGCCGACGATGGAGTCATGGTTTCTGGCGGAAACTTCCACGCCGAGCCGGTCGCCCTGGCCGCTGATGGCATGGCCCTGGCGATTGCCGAGGTGGGCGCGATTGCCGAGCGCCGCATCGCCATGCTGATCGACAGCAGCGTCTCGCGCCTGCCACCCTTCCTGACGGCCGATGCCGGGCTGCACAGCGGCTTCATGATCATGCACGTCACCGCGGCGTCGCTGGCCTCGGAAAACAAGTCCCTGGCCCACCCCGCCAGCGTGGACAGCCTGCCCACCAGTGCCAACCAGGAAGACCATGTGTCCATGGCCACCTTCGCCGCGCGCCGCCTGCAGGCCATGGTGAGCAATACGGCGCACATTCTGGCCATCGAATGGCTGGCCGCCGCCCAGGGCATCGACTTCTTGCGGCCCCTGACCAGCTCGGCCCCGCTGGAGCTGCTGCACGCCGCGCTGCGCGACCAGATTCCCCGCATGGACCACGACCGCTACTTCGCGCCCGACATCGCCCACGCCACCGAGATGGTGCGCAGCGGGGCCATCAGCCGCATCTTCCGCACCTTGCCCGGCCTGCCTGCGCTGTGGAGCGCAATTTGAGCCGGCACGGACCAGGGCCCGGGTAACATGCCGGAACCCAAAGATGGAGGAGCATCCACACCATGGTTTCCAGCAATAGCCCACGGCTCCCCCGCGCGACCCCGGCGTGCGCCACACTCAGCCTGAAGCTGGTCAGCGCGGCAGCGGTCCTGGCACTGGTTGCCTGCGGATCGACACCGTTGCCGCCATGGCAACCGCCCGCCACGCCCGCAGTGGCCTCCCGGCCCGCGGCAGCACCCGCGAAACCCGCAGCGGCGAGCGTTGACCCGGTTGTCATCCAGCCGGTCACCCGGTCCGGCGATGCACCCGAGGCCCTCCCCCCGGACGGCGCGCCCTACGGCGCCGCCGTCGCCGCCCGCTTCCCGGACCCGTCCATCGCCTACAGCACGCCCGGCTTGCAAACCGGACGCACCAGTTTCAGCAGCAACACGGAAGTTTCCGCCTGGCTAGAGCAGCTCAGCAACCATCCCAGCCGCGGCGTCCATGCCAGCGTGCTGCGCTTGGGCCACTCGCAACAAGGCAAGCCCCTGGAAGCCCTGCTGCTGACCCGCGCCAGCAGCCCGGACGGGCCCACCATCATCGCCACCGGGCGGCCCACCGTATTGATCGTGGCCCAGCAGCACGGCAACGAACCCGCAGGCAGTGAAGCCGCGCTGGTGGTGGCCCGCGAGCTGGCCCAAGGCCTGCTGGAGCCGCTGCTGGACAAGATCAATGTGCTGATCGTGCCGCGGGCCAACCCCGACGGGGCCGCCACCGACCAGCGCGCCACCGCCAACGGCATCGACATGAACCGCGACCACCTGCTGCTCAACAGCCCCGAGGCCCGCGCCCTGGCCACGCTCACCCGCGACTACCAGCCCACGGTGGTGATGGACGCGCACGAGTACACCGTGGTGGGCCGCTACCTGCAGAAATTTGGCGCCATCCAGAAGTTTGATGCCCTGTTGCAATACGCCATGACGGCCAACCTGCCCGAGTTCCTGACCCGGGCATCCGAAGAGTGGTACCGGCGCCCGGCCGTGGCCGCGCTGAAGGTACAGAACCTGAGCAGCGAGTGGTACTACACCACCTCCACCGACATCGACGACCACGTGGTGTCCATGGGCGGCACCCAGCCCGACACCGGGCGCAACGTCAACGGCCTGAAAAACACCGTCAGCATGCTGCTGGAAACCCGCGGCGTGGGCATTGGCCGCATGCACATCCAGCGCCGCGTGCACACCCAGGTCACCGCCATGGTCAGCATGCTGCAAAGCACCGCCGCCCGGGCCGAGCAAATGGGCCAATTGCGCTCCTTCATCGACCGCGAGGTCAGCAGCCAGGCCTGCCGCAGCCAGGCGGTGGTCGAGGCCGGCCCCACCAGCGCCCAGTACGACCTGACCATGCTCAACCCCAGCACCGGGGCCGACAAAACGATTTCGGTGGACTGGAACTCGGCGCTGGAGTTGCAAACCCTGAAGGCGCGTCCCCGGCCCTGCGGCTACTGGCTGTCGGCGGCCGCCACCGCCGCCGTGGACCGGCTGCAACTGCTGGGCGTGCAGGTGATGCGGGTGGTGGATGCCGGATCGGTGCGGGGCGAGCTCTACCGCGCCACCGGCCACAGCACCGGCGCGCGGCAAGACGTGCGCGGCAGCATTGCCGATGCCCAGCCCGTCAACCGGGTAGAGGTAGAACTGGTGCGCAGCCTGGTGGATACCCCGCAAGGGAGTTATTACGTACCGCTGGGCCAACCCCTGGGCAACCTGGTGCTGGCCGCGCTGGAGCCGGACACGCAAAACAGCTACTTTGCCAACCACATCCTGGCCAACCTGAGCGACACCGCCCGGGTGATGGCCGAACCCACCGGCGCGCTCGAGAAGCTGCCGTAGGCAGTCTTGTGGTTTTAGGGCCTTTTTTCAGGCATTCAATGGGCAGCCCACGCTGATGGAATCAGCGTGACAAGCTCCTATTTTGATAGTAAATAATAGGAGCATTCATGCTCAAGGCGCGGGTTCTGGCAGCGGGGCTGCCTTGGCCTTGGTTCGGGCGGCATTGCGCTTGGCGAGATCGGCCTTGTGGTCCGCGGCTTCTTGCAGCTTTTTGGCGTAGCGGGCGGGTTCGTTGGCAGCGGCCGCATCGGCGGCACGGCGGGCGCGTACGGCTTCTTCCTCCTTGAACTTGCGGGCCTTGCTGTCGGCCGTGGCCTTGCGCGCGGCCTGGGCCTTGGTGGCATCGGCCGCGTCATAGGGTTTGCGCGGCTCGGTGGGCGCGTGGGTGCGGGGGGCGGCCGTGCTGCGCGGGGTGGCAGTGCCCACGGCCACCGGCGGCTCGTCTTTGGCGGCGGCGGCCTGTTCCATGCGCTGCAACTGCTCGGCGCCCTTGCGCTTGCGCTCGGCGTCGTTGAGCGAGATTTCCTGGCGGCGCAGATCGGCCATATCGGCCCGGCGGCGGGCGCGGCTGGCATCGCGGCAGTCGTTAACCGCAAACTTCTGGAAGCAGGCGGCTTCCTCGTAGGCAAAGCGCTTTTCGATCCGCTGGCGCTCGGCATCGATGCGGGCATGCTCGGCAGCGACTTCCAGGCCGCCGTCGGCAATTTGTGCCAGGACCGGGGTGCTCGCTAGCACGCACAACAGGCTTATCCAGTATTTATTCATGTCAGATGGGTGTCCACAATGCGCCTTTCCAAGGCCAGAAATTCTACCGACTGCATCTCGTTGAGGCGCGACACGGTGCGCGGAAACTCGTGTGACATCGGGCCTTCGGTGTACAACTCTTCGGGCGGCACGGCGGCCGACATGATCAGTTTGACCCGGCGGTCGTACAGCACGTCCACCAGCCAGGTGAAGCGCCGCGCGGGCGACGCCATGTTGACCCCCATCGCGGGCACATTGCTCAGCAGCACGGTGTGGAACTGGCTGGCGATCTCCAGGTAGTCGTTTTGCGAACGCGGCCCGCCGCACAGGGTGTTGAAGTCGAACCACACCACGCCACCGGCCTTGCGCCGGGCCTGGATTTCGCGGGCTTCGATGTGCAGCACCGGGTCTTCGTCCTGGGTTTCGGCCAGGCGGGTGAAGGCCTCGGCCATCTCCTTGTCGGCCTGCGGGCCCAGCGGCATGTGGTAGATCTTGACCTGCTCCAGCGTGCGGCTACGGTAATCGGTGCCGTTGTCTACGCTGAGCACTTCCAGCTTTTCATTCAGCAGCGCGATGGCGGGCAGGATGCGGTCGCGGTGCAGGCCGTTGGGGTAGAGGTCGTCGGGCTTGAAGTTGGAGGTGGTGACGAAACCCACGCCGTTGGCAAACAGCGCGTCCAGCAGCCGGTGCAGGATCATCGCGTCGGTGATGTCGGCCACGTGGAACTCATCGAAGCAGATCAGCTTGTAGCGCTTGGCTATGCGCGCGCCCAGTTCGTCCAGCGGGTTCACCGTGCCCTGCAGGTCGGCCAGCTCGCGGTGCACTTCGCGCATGAATTCATGGAAGTGCAGCCGGGTTTTGCGCTTCAGCGGCACGGCGTTGAAGAAGCAGTCCATCAAGAAGCTCTTGCCCCGCCCCACCCCGCCGTACATGTACACGCCGCGTGGAATCTCGGGCCGGAAAATCAGCTTCTTGAAGCCATTGGAGCGCTTTTCTTTGTACGCGGCCCACTCGGTGGCGCAACGCTCCAAGGCATCGACGGCGCGCAACTGCGCCGGGTCGGCGGTGTAACCGCGCTGGGCCAGTTCGGCCTCATAGGCTTGTTTGACGCTCAAAGGAAAGAACTCCGATTGCTATAAATGAAATAGCTGCTAGCGCCCATTGCACGGGCGCTAGCAGCCATTTTTATACCCAAGATCGTTTTAGAAATTGAGCGTGCGCTTGTCCACCGCCAAAGCGGCTTCCTTGGTGGACTCGCTCAGCGAAGGATGGGCATGGCAAATGCGGGCGATGTCCTCGGCGCTGGCGCGAAATTCCATCGCCATCACGCATTCGGCGATCAGCTCGCTGGCCTGCGGGCCCACGATGTGCACGCCCAGAATTTCGTCCGTGACCGCATCGGCCAGCATCTTCACCATGCCGGTGGTGTCACCCAAAGCCCGTGCCCGGCCATTGGCCAGGAACGGGAAGCTGCCCGCCTTGTAGGCCTTGCCTGCAGCCTTGAGCTGCTGCTCGGTCTGGCCGACCCAGGCGATTTCGGGGTTCGTGTAGATCACCCAGGGCACGGTGTTGAAGTTGACATGGCCATGCTGGCCAGCAATGCGCTCGGCGACCGCCACGCCTTCTTCCTCGGCCTTGTGCGCCAGCATGGGGCCGCGCACCACGTCGCCAATCGCCCAGATGTTGGCCAGGTTGGTTTTGCAGTCGCCGTCCACAATGATGGCACCGCGGTCGTCGAGCAGCAGGCCAACCACGTCGGCACCCAAACCAATGGTGTTGGGCACGCGGCCGATAGAGACGATGAGTTTGTCCACGTCCAGCGTCTGGGCTTCGCCCTTGGCATCGGTGTAGGCAATGCTCACGCCCTTCTTGGCCTTCTTGATCTCGCCGACCTTCACGCCCAGGTTGATCTTCAGGCCTTGCTTGTCGAAGGCTTTTTTGGCCTCCTTGGCGATCTGCTCGTCCACCGCACCCAGGAAAGTCGGCAGACCTTCCAGGATGGTGACTTCAGAACCCAGACGGCGCCAAACCGAGCCCATTTCCAGGCCGATCACGCCGGAGCCGATCAGGCCCAGCTTCTTGGGCACCGCACCCATGCGCAAAGCGCCGTCGTTGGACAGGATGGTTTCCTCGTCAAACGGTGTGCCGGGCAATGGACGGGCGTTGGAGCCGGTGGCGATCACGATGTGCTTGCCGACCAGTGATTCCTCGCCGACCTTGATGGCATAGCCGCCGTCCACCGCCGCCACGAACGAGCCGCGGCCGTGGAAGAAGGTGACCTTGTTCTTCTTGAACAGGTACTGGATGCCGTCGTTGTTCTGCTTGACCACGGTGTCCTTGCGGGCGACCATCTTGGCCAGATCCAGGCCCAGGCCTTTGACCTCGATACCGTGGTCGGCAAAGTGGTGACCTGCCTGGTCAAAGTGCTCGCTGGACTGCAGCAGCGCCTTGGAGGGAATACAGCCGACATTGGTGCAGGTGCCACCCAGTGCGGGGCCGCCCTTGGCGTTCTTCCACTCGTCGACACAGGCCACGTTGAAGCCCAGCTGGGCCGCGCGGATGGCGGCAATGTAGCCACCGGGGCCGCCGCCGATGACAATCACGTCAAATTGTTTGGACATGCTGCGTCTCCTTAGATGTCAAACAAGATACGTGCGGGATCTTCGAGAGCCTCTTTCATCGCCACCAGGCCCAGGACGGCTTCGCGGCCGTCGATGATGCGGTGGTCGTAGCTCATGGCGAAGTAGTTCATCGGGCGCACCACAACCTGGCCGTTTTCAACCACGGCGCGGTCCTTGGTGGCATGGATGCCCAGAATCGCCGATTGCGGTGGGTTGATGATGGGGGTGGACAACATCGAACCGAAGGTGCCGCCGTTGGAGATGGAGAAAGTGCCGCCGGTCATGTCGTCCATGCCCAGCTTGCCTTCGGCCGCCTTCTTGCCGAATTCGGCGATCTTCTTCTCGATGTCGGCAAAGCTCATCTGGTCGGCGTTGCGCAGAATCGGCACCACCAGGCCACGGGGCGAGCCCACGGCGATACCGATGTCGAAGTAGCCGTGGTAGACGATGTCGTTGCCGTCCACGCTGGCGTTGAGCACCGGGAACTTCTTCAGCGCGTGCACCGCGGCCTTGACGAAGAAGCTCATGAAGCCCAGCTTGCAGCCGTGTTCTTTCTCGAACTTTTCCTGGAAACGCTTGCGCATGTCCATCACCGGAGCCATGTTGATCTCGTTGAACGTGGTCAAGATGGCGTTGGTGGACTGCGATTGCAGCAGGCGCTCGGCCACGCGGGCACGCAGACGGCTCATGGGCACGCGCTGCTCAGGGCGGTCGCCCAGGTCCGGGGCCACGGTGGCCACCTGGGCCAGCGACTTGGTGGGCACGCCGGTGGGGATCACCGAGGCGGTCACCTTGGGAGCAGCCACAGCGGCCAGCACATCGCCCTTGGTGACGCGGCCATCTTTGCCGGAACCGGCGACAGACCCAGCCGCCAGGGCGTTGTCGGCCATCAGCTTGGCAGCAGCGGGCATGGGCACGCCGGCCATCGAGGTGCTGGCAACCGCAGGCGCGGGTGCGGGTGCAGTGGCCGCGGCCACGGTGGCAGCGGCAGCCGCCACAGAGCCGGGCACGGATGCCGCAGCACCGGCTTTGGCTTCGGTGTCGATGCGGGCAATCAGTTGCTCGGCCATCACGGTGCTACCGTCGCCCATCAACAATTCGGTGATCACGCCTGCAGCGGGTGCGGGCACTTCCAGCACGACCTTGTCGGTTTCCACTTCGATCAAAATTTCATCGATGGCCACTGCGTCGCCAACTTTTTTCTTCCACTGCAACAGGGTGGCTTCCGCCACGGACTCGGACAGTTGCGGAACCTTTACTTCTACGATAGCCATTTAATATTCTCCAAATCTTCCAACGGGGGACGGCACCGCCTGGCGGCGCGTCCTTCTATTTTTTGGGGCCAGATAGTTACCGCCCCGGACCACGGTCGAAACATCCCTTTTCAGGGATACCGCGGAACCGGCTTTTTCCGGACCGCTGGCACCATCCCCCGGCAAGGGGGTTGGTACAACGCAGCGTAGCCTGGGGGTAGGTAATTACTTGGTGAGGACAAAGCCTTTGAGCTTGCCGAACGCGCCGTCGACCAGCGACTTTTGCTGGTCCTGGTGCAGGTGCGAATAGCCCGCAGCCGGGGATGCAGAGGCCGCACGGCCCGAGTAACCCAGCTTCTGGCCTTCGACCATGTTTTCATGCAGGTAATGCTGCACGAAGAACCAGGCACCCTGGTTTTGCGGCTCGTCCTGGCACCAGACCATTTCGGTCACGTTGGGGTACTTCTTGACTTCGGCGGCAAAGGCCTTGTGCGGGAACGGATAGAGCTGTTCCACGCGCAGGATCACCACGTCGTCGGCGCCCTTTTCTTCGCGCTTCTTGGCCAGGTCGTAGTAGACCTTGCCCGAGCAGGCGACGATGCGCTTGACCTTGTCGGCCTTCAAGTCCTTGTTTTCCGGAATGACGGTCTGGAAAACGCCCTTGGTGAACTCGCTCAAAGGCGATGCCGCATCCTTGGCGCGCAGCAGCGACTTGGGCGTCATGATGACCAGCGGCTTGCGCAGATTGCGCACCATCTGGCGGCGCAACAGGTGGAAGATCTGGCTGGCGGTGGTGGGCTGTACCACTTGCATGTTGGTGTCGGCACTCAGTTGCATGAAGCGTTCCAGGCGGGCCGAGCTGTGCTCGGGACCCTGGCCTTCGTAGCCGTGCGGCAGCATCAGCGTGATGCCGTTGACGCGGCCCCACTTGACTTCGCCGGAAGCGATGAACTGGTCGATCACTACCTGGGCACCGTTAGCGAAATCGCCAAACTGGGCTTCCCAGATCACGAAGGTGTTCGGGTCGTTGGACGCGTAGCCGTATTCAAACGCCAGCACCGCCTCTTCGGACAGGATGGAGTCGATCACGGTAAACGGTGCCTGGCCGTCGGCCACGTTTTGCAACGGGGTGTAGGTGCCTTCGTCGAACTTTTCACGGTCCTGGTCATGGATGACGGCGTGGCGGTGGGTAAAGGTGCCACGGCCGCAGTCTTCACCGCTCAAACGCACCGGGTAGCCGCTGGCCACCAGGGACGCGAAAGCCATGTGCTCGCCCATGCCCCAATCCACCGGAATGTCGCCCCGGCCCATCGCGGCGCGGTCGTCGTAAACCTTCTTCACCAGAGGGTGGGGGGTGATGTTGGCGGGGATGGCCGTCATCTTCTCGGCCAGGCGCTTCCACTCGGCCAGGGGGATGGCGGTGTCGCCCGCATCGGTCCACTTGCGGTTCAGGTACGGCGACCAATCGACTGCGTACTTGCTCTTGAAGTTGGTGATGACCGGGTTGAAGGTATTGATACCGGCGTCGAGTGCTGCGCGCATGGCCTTGACCATGTCGTCGCCCAGCGTCTCGCCCATGCCCTGGGCTGCCAGCTTGTCGGCGTACAGCTTGCGGGTGCCGGGGTGCTTGGCAATCTTGCGGTACATCAGCGGCTGGGTCATGGCCGGGGTGTCCTGCTCGTTGTGGCCCAGCTTGCGGAAGCAGATGATGTCCACCACCACGTCGCGTTGGAACTCCATGCGGTAGTCCAGTGCGATCTGGGTGGCCAGCACCACGGCTTCAGGGTCGTCGCCATTCACGTGCAGCACCGGCGCTTCGATCATCTTGACGACGTCGGAGCAGTACAGCGTGGAGCGGCTGTCGCGCGGGTCGCTGGTGGTGAAGCCGATCTGGTTGTTGATCACGATGTGCACCGTGCCGCCCGTGAAGTAACCACGGGTTTCGGCCAGCGCCAGGGTTTCCATCACCACGCCTTGGCCGGCAAAGGCCGCGTCGCCGTGCACCAGCACCGGCAGCACTTGCTTGCCCAGCGGGTCGGCGCGGCGGTCCATGCGCGAGCGCACCGAGCCTTCGACCACGGGGTTGACGATTTCCAGGTGCGAGGGGTTGAAGGCCAGCGTCAAATGCACCGGGCCGCCAGGGGTGGAGACGTCGGAGCTGAAGCCCTGGTGGTATTTCACGTCGCCAGAAGGCAGGTCTTCGGGGGCGGTGTGGTCGAATTCGGCGAACAAATCAGCAGGCACCTTGCCCAGCGAGTTGACCAGCACGTTCAGGCGGCCACGGTGGGCCATGCCGATGACGATTTCTTGCAGACCCTTGCTGCCGCCGGTCTGGATCAGTTCGTCCATCGAGGCGATGAAGCTTTCGCCGCCTTCGAGCGAGAAGCGCTTTTGGCCGACGAACTTGGTGTGCAGGAAGCGCTCCAGGCCTTCGGCGGCGGTGATGCGGTCCAGGATGTGCAGCTTCTTCTCTTTGGAGAAGTTGGGCTTGCTGCGGATGCTTTCCAGCTTTTGTTGCCACCAGCGCTTTTTGTTCTGGTCGGTGGTGTACATGTATTCGGCGCCGATGGTGCCGCAATACGTTTCACGCAGGGCGTTCATCAGGTCGCGCAGCGACATGGTTTCTTTGCCGAAGAACGTGTTGCTGGTGTTGAACACGGTTTCCTGGTCGGCATCGGTGAAACCGTAGAACGCGGGGTCCAGCTCGGGGATGTTCTCGCGCTCGGTGCGTTTCAGGGGGTCCAGGTCGGCCCAGCGGGCACCCACGTTGCGGTAGGCAGCAATCAGCTGCTGCACGGCGGTGCGCTTGCGGCCCATTTCGGAGTCGGCGCTGGCAACGACCACCTTGGTCTGGCCTTTTTTGGCGCGCTCGGCAAAGGCATTGACCACCGGCAGATGCGGCACGTCTTTGGCGTTGCTGCCGTCCACGGCGGGCACATTCTGGAGCGCGTCAAAGTAGTCGCGCCAGTTGTCGGGCACGCTGCCGGGGTTGCTCAGGTAGTTTTCGTAAAGCTCTTCGACATAGGGCGCATTGCCGCCGAAGAGATAGGTGTTGCCCTGGTAGGCGCTGTACACCGTAGACACTGGATCACTCATATTCCGCTGACCTCCGTTTCCCTGAAGGAAACATTAGCTGGTTAAAGCTGGGTTTAATTAACCTTCCGCGACACGGCTGGACCGATTGGCGGATGCGACTGTGGCAGGAAGGGCCTAGTTCGGAGCGGATTATCACCGCAATGCACCCAGTAACCGCAGGGTTACAGGCAAAGAACAGGTAAACGCTCTGTTTTTAATAGCTGCTTGTGCCGATGGAATAAGCACAAGCGCCATTATTTATTTAAATTTGCGTGTGGTGCCGGTGAAACATTACTTCACCAAAGCCTGGATGGCCTTGAAATCCGCATGCTCGGCGGTGCGCAGCCACTCGAACAACACCATTTCGGTGGTCACCAGCTCGGCGCCGGCACCGGCCAGGCGGTCAAACGCCGCGTCGCGGTTGCGCTCGGTGCGCGAGCTGCAGGCATCGGTCACCACCCAGACCTCGAACTCGTCTTCCAGCAGGTCCAGTGCGGTCTGCAGCAGGCAGATGTGCGCCTCGCAGCCCGCGATGACGATGGTGTTGCGCTCTTCCCCGGCGCTGGACTTTTGCAGGTGCTTGGGCAGGCTGCGGGCATTGCCCTGCACCGGCTTGGCGGGCGGGCGCAGCCATTCGCCCAGGCCCTCTTCCACACCACTGAACTGCATCTTGCTCAGGGTGTTGCGGCACAGGGCACGCAACTCGGGCGGGTTTTCGCCCAGCTTGGAGGGGTTTTGTTCGGTGCCCCAGGCGGGCACGTCCAGCAGATCGGCGGCCTGCGCCAGCCGCAGGGCATTGGCCACCACCGCCGCGTTGTCGAAAATGGCGGGCAGCAGGCGGGTTTGGTAATCGACCAGCACCAGCTGGGATTCGGAGGCATCAAGCAACATGGATTTCCTAAGGAGAAGCAGCCCCCAATTAAACCGCAGTTAAGCCGCAGTTAAGCCGCAGTGGCTCCTTCTTCCTTGGGTGCCAACGCCCTCCCCGTCAACGAAGCCAGCAGCGCCAGCCCCAGCGGCCA
Organism: Rhodoferax sp. WC2427; assembly: GCF_040822085.1. Classification (NCBI taxonomy): domain Bacteria; kingdom Pseudomonadati; phylum Pseudomonadota; class Betaproteobacteria; order Burkholderiales; family Comamonadaceae; genus Rhodoferax; species Rhodoferax sp. WC2427. Next base: position 3,075,732 of record NZ_CP162006.1, read on the forward strand.
GTCGCCGTGGCCAGAGGCGATGTTGATGTGCCCGGCATCCGGCATGCGCACCAGCTCGCTGCCCCAGGCGCGCGCATACGCACCGGCCAGCCGCACCGGGCAATACGGGTCGTTGCTGCTGGCTACCAGCACACTGCGGTACGGCAGCCGGGCGTAGGGCACGGGCGCGAAGTCGCTCAGCACCGCCCGGCGCTCCGGGTCGGCCGGGGCCACCAGCAAGGCCCCCTGGATGCGCTCCACCGCTTCGGGCGGCAAATGCGTGGTGGCGATGCAGCCCAGGCTGTGCGCCACCACCACCACCGGGCCACGGCGCGCCAGGATGGCATGGGAAATGGAGGCGGTCCAGGCGGCGCGGGACGGGGTGATCCAGTCGTCCTGGTCCACCCGCTCCACCCCGGCAAACTGCTCGGCCCACAGGCTCTGCCAATGGCCGGGGCCGGAATTGCGCCAGCCGGGGACGATAAGGATGCGGGGCGTTGTCATGGCCCGGATTGTGGGGAAGGTGGCGGCAGAAACAAACGACGCAATCGTGGTTTGCTTATGCGCATAAGCTCAGAACCCAAAAGATGGGCGCTGCCAAACGCTCCAACCGCGACAGCTTAAGCCCGCATCCGCCCCATCGTCCCCACAAACGCCTCAAACTCCGCCACCGCCAGCGGACGGCTGAACAAATAGCCCTGGTAGGCGTGGCAGCCCTGGTGGGCCAGAAACAGGCGTTGGGCCTCGGTTTCCACGCCTTCGGCCATCACGGAAAGCCCCAGGCTGTCGCCCAGGGCGATGACCATTTTGGCGATGGCGGCGTCGTTGGGGTCGGTCAGGATGTCGCGCACAAAGCCCTGGTCGATCTTGAGCTGGTCCAGCGGCAGCATCTTGAGGTGCGACAGCGACGAGTAGCCAGTGCCGAAGTCGTCGAGCGAAAAGCCCACGCCTACCGCCTTGAGCGCGTCCATCTTGGCCGCCACACCCTCGATATTGGCCACCAGCATGCCCTCGGTCAGCTCCAGCTTGAGGCGCTGCGGACGGGCACCGGTGCGCGCCAGCACGGCCAGCACCTGGTCCACGAAATCGCGCTGCTGGAACTGGCGCGGGCTGACGTTGACGGCCACCGTGAGGTGCGCAAATGCCGCTTGGGTGGCCCACTGCGCCAGCTGGGTGCAGGCGGTTTCCAGCACCCACAGGCCCAGCGGCAGGATCAGCCCGGTGTCTTCGGCCAGCGGGATGAACTCGGCCGGGGACACCATGCCGCGCTCGGGGTGCATCCAGCGCACCAGGGCCTCCACACCGGTCAGTTGCGCTTCGCCGACGATCTGCGGCTGGTAGTACAGCAGCAGTTGCTGGCCCGCCAGCGCCTCGCGCAGGCCCATTTCCAGCGCGGCACGGGCGGTGACCACGGCCTGCATGTGGGGGTCGAAAAACCGCAGGGTGTTGCGGCCTGCGCCCTTGGCCTGGTACATGGCCAGGTCGGCGCGTTTCAGGGGTTCCTCAATGCCTTCGTCGAGCTCGCCAAACAGGGTGATGCCGATGCTGGGCGTGCTGTGGTGCACCACCCCGGCGAGCACGAAGTTCTGGTTCAGTACGGCCAGCACCTTTTCGCCCACGGACTCGGCATGGGTGACGGCCTCCAGGGTCTGCTGGCCCAGGTCTTCCAGCATCACCACGAACTCGTCGCCGCCCAGGCGGGCCACCGTGTCGCCCTTGCGGATGCAGGTGGACAGGCGCCGCGCCACCTCTTGCAGCAGCAGGTCGCCCATGTGGTGGCCGTAGCTGTCGTTCAGGGTCTTGAAGTTGTCCAGGTCGACAAACAGCAGCGCGCCAAAGTGCTTGTCGCGCGAGTGGTTGGCCATGGTCAGTGCCAGCCGGTCCATCAGCAGACGGCGGTTGGGCAGGCCGGTCAGGGGGTCGAAGAAGGCCAGGTTTTGGATCTGGTCTTCGGCGGCCTTGCGGTCGGTGATGTCGGTGAAGGTGTCCACGTAATGGGTCACCTGGCCGTGCTCGTCCTTGATGGCGGTGAGGGCAAACCAACCGGGAAACAGCTCGCCGTTTTTGCGCTTGTCCCAGATTTCGCCCTGCCAGGAGCCGGTGCGTTCCAGGCAGCCCACCATCACCTCGAAAAACGCCGCATCGTGCAGGCCCGAGCGCAGCAGCTCCGACGGGGTCTGCCCCACGGCTTCGTGCGCCGCGTAGCCGGTGATGTCGGTAAACGCCTGGTTGACCCGCAGGATCCGCCAGTTGCCGTCGGTCACCAGCATGCCCTGCTGCGACTCGAACGCCGTGGCGGCAATGCGCAGCTCAAGCTCGGCCCGCTTGCGCCCGGTGATGTCGCTGAGCACGACGTGCACCGCCCTGGCCCCGTCAAACAGGATCGGTGTGCCCTGCACCTCCACGTCGATCAGCGTGCCGTCCAGCTTGAAAAAGCGCAGGGCCACCGCACCCACGCGCTGGCCGCTTTGGGCCACGTAGCGCGCCCGCTGGTGCGCCAGGGCCAGCGACTCGGGGTGCAGCAGATCGGCCATGCGCCGCCCCACCAGGTCCTGGGGCGCGCTGGCACCAAACAATTGCACCGCCGCCGGGTTGGCGTAGACGATGCAGTCGTCCACATGCACCACCACCGCCTCGGGCGACCATTCCACCAGGGTGCGAAAACGCTCTTCGCTGTCGCGCAAGGCCGCCTCGCGCTGGCCCAGCGTGGCCAGCAGGTGGTTGAGCCCGCCGATCAGCTCGCCCACCTCGTCGTCTTGCTGGATGGCCAGCGGCTGCAGGGGCAGTTCGCGCTGCGCCGGATCGGCCAGCCGGGCCAGGGTGTGCACCGCCTCCAGCATCGGGGCCAGCTGGCGGCGCAACATCCACCAGGTCAGCACACCGGCCAGCAGCGTCAGGCCCAGCGTGGCCAGCAGCATGCGCTGCTGCATGGTGCGGATGGGCGCAAACGCCACGTCGGTGGGCAGCTCGGCGGCCACCGTCCAGCCCGACTCGGAAATCTGCTTGCTGGACACCAGCACCTCTTTGGCCGCGCGGTTGCGCACCAGGCTGAAGCCCTCGTGGCCCTGCAGTATGTAGTCGGTGACCGGGTCGACACCGGTCTCGGGCAGGGTCTCCAGCATGCGGGACTTGTCGCTGGCCGTGACGATCTGCCGCGACAACGGCGCGTTAAACAGGATGGCACCGGTCTTGGCGTAGCGGTTGTCGGTGATGCGGTCCAGAAAATTGTGCCGCTGCAGGTTCGTCAGCCCCACCAGCACCCCCTCAACCCCGCCCTCGGCACCAATGATAGGCACCGCCACCGGAAACACCGGGGCCTGCAACGGAGGGTAGAAGCTAGGGTGGCCCACGTTGGACTCGCCGCGCTGGAACGCCGCCTGGATGGCATCGTCGCCCAGCGGCGGGCCGGGCACCCAGCCCACGGGCAAGCCATCGGCATGCTGGGGCGGGGTATCGCGCCGGTACACGATGAAGCCGCCGTTGAACAGGCTGGCCAGCACCGGGCGGGTATCCAGGTAGCTTTGCAACACCCCCCACTGCGCGGGCGGCGTGTGGGTCAGCATGGACGCCAGCGCTGCCAGGGAGCGCAGGCGCTGCTCCAGTTCGCTGTCGACCGCCACCGAGGCCGCGCTGACCGCCGCCACCTGCTGCTCGCCCAGCATGGCCGTCAGGTCGTCGCGCTGCACAGCACTGGCATAGAAAGCCAACGACCAAATACCCGACAGAAAGATCGCCAGGGTGCTCAGCGTGATGCGGGTCTTCAGCGATCGCCACGGAAACGCCCGGGGCGTGGCAACAGGTCTAGTCAACATTCCAATCCATGCAATACCTCTCCGGTGGGTGCGGTGAGTACCACGACTCAAAACCTCAGAAAGTTACGATTTGTATCGACGTACCCGAACTGTAACCGCACACTGTCGGCAAGCCCGGCCAGGAGCCCCACCGGCGCATCCGAAAGCCCCCAACTTTTTGAACGATTTTGGCCGCCTGTGCTTATTCCATCAGCACAAGCAGCTCCTAAAACTGAAGCACTTCGACGTCAACAGGCCACCGTGCGCAAAAAATCGGCCAGGGTGCGGCCCGCCTCGGGCCGGAACGGCGCCTCCAGTACCGCCACGGTGTGCATGCGGTCGACGCGAAAGCTGCGAAAGTCCTGCCGCACCTCGCACCAGGCCACCAGCGTCCAGGTGCGGCCCCAGTAAAAGCAGCCCAGTGGCTGCACGGTGCGCTGGCTGGTGGCCTCTTTCACATCGCTGTAGTCCAGCTGGATCTTGCGGCGCAGGCCGATGGCCTCGCGCAGGGTCTGCAAATGGGCGCGCACCGGCGCCGTCAAACCATTGAAACTGGCCGGCGGCGCGTACAGGGCCAGGCTCTCGGCGGCGGCGCGGGCGGCGGGTGGCAGGATGGACAGCATCTTGCCCAGGGCATCCTCCGCCGCCAGGGCCAGCGGCGCATCCAGCCAGGGCTGCGACAGCCGCACCGCCGCCACCAGCGCCTTGGCCTCCTCCTGGCTGAACATCAGCGGCGGCAGCTCGAAGCCTGCGCCAAAGCGGTAGCCCACGCCCGGCTCACCCTCGATGGGCACGCCCTGGCGCTGCAGATCGGCCACGTCGCGGTACACCGTGCGCTCGGAAATTTCCAGCCGCTCGGCCAGAAAGCTGGCGGTGGACAGGCGCCGCCCGCGCACCAGTTGCACCAGATGGAAAAGGCGGTCGGCACGGCGCATGTTTACAAGCCTTTTAGGCCTCTAGCGCTTATTCTATAAGCGTGACAAGCTACTAAAACCATAGTATTTTCAGCCCGCATCCAGCACGCCGATCGAGATGGCAATCCGCCCGTCCCCGCTGTACTCCTCAAAGTCGCAGTCATAGCGGCGCGCGGGGGCGGCGGGGTCCTGGAAGTGCAGCCACACGGCACCCCACAGCGCAATCACCGTGGCCGGCATGGGGCCCTGGGCCTCGAACACCAGGTAGGCCCCGGCGGGCACGGTCACGGCCTCCAGCCCCTCGGGCACCTCGGTGGCCAGCACAGCAGCGCTCACGTCAAACGCGCCCATGGCATCGGATGCATAACCGCTGTACACCCCGTACAAGGCCGATTGCGGCGTGTAGCCAGGCACCGACTGCGCCACCCGCTCCGCAAAAAACCGCTGCCACAGCGGCGCGATCTGGGCGGTGCCGGGCGAAAACTCGGCCGCGTTGGTGGTGCGGGTGCGGATGCCTGCCAGGTGCAGGGGCTGGTCGCGGTGAACGAGGTGGGGGGTCATGGTGTGGCCTTGTCAAAAAGTGGGGCTAAATGCAGCGCAGCCAGATCGGCCTGCATGGCCTGGGCGATCAAGCGCATGTCATGGTCGCTGATGGCGAACAGGCCGAAGCGGAACTTGTAGCCCCAGTGCTGCGGCGACTCGACAAACTCGAACTGCGGCACCAGGGGCAGGATGGAGGCTTCTTGCGCTGCCACGTACTGCACGTCCTTGCGGTACGGCACAAAGCCGCCGCCCATATCGAAGCTGTAGGCGTCGCCCGCCAGCACCAGGCCGATCGACACAAAGCACTGCAAGCGGTCCTTGCCGCCCATGGTCAATGTGGGCGCGTAGTAGGCCACCCGGTCGCCCGCCCGCACCTTCTTGAGCGGCGCGGCCTTGCCGTGGCAGACCTGCATATAGCCCGGCCCGTCGCTGGGCGCGCAGCCGCGCCGCGCGTGCTGGGCACTGGCGACGGCGATCCAGTTGTGGCGGGGTGCGGACATGGTGGCATTTTCAGGCCAGCGCATGCAGGCCCACGCGGTTGCCGTCCGGGTCCTGGAGGTGGGCGATGAAGCCCATGCCGGGCGGCAGTGCGGTTTTGGGTTTGAGCAGCTTGGCATCCAGGCTTTGGGCGCGGGCCAGTGCCGCGTCGATGCTGGGCGAGCAGTCCAGGTAGACCAGGGTGCCCTCGGTGCTGGGTGGGGGGGTGTCGGCCCCGCTTTGCAGGCAGCCTTTGACACCCTCGTCGGGCGCGGTGAAGATGGCCAGGGTGTAGCTTTGGCCGCCCATGGGGAAGACTTCGCGGTGCAGGGTTTGGGCCAGAACAGTTTCGTAGAAGTCCTGGGCGCGGGCGATGTCGGTGACGGGGATTTCGAACCAGCTGATGGCGTTCGGGTTGGCGTTGGGGTGGGACATGGTGAGAGGCCTTTCGGTGCAGTGGAAGAAGACCTGCATGGTGCCTGCCTGCTGCTGACAACGGGGTGTCAGTAGCCTCGCATATTTAAGCAAAAAGTGGCTATAGCGCTTATTCCATAAGCGTAACAAGCTATCAGAATGCGAGCAACAGCCCACGTCTCACTTGGGCAGGAACAGCAGCCAAAACACCAGCAACAGATTGAACAGCACCGACACCACCAGCCCCAGCTTCCACACCGAGGTGGGGTCGCGGTGCAGCAGGGGCGACGGGGCGGGGGCGGTCAGGGGGCGGGACGCGCCGCGCTCCAGGGCCAGCAGGAACTCTTCGCCGGTCTCAAAGCGCTGGCGCTTGTCGCGGGCCACGGCTTTTTGCACCACGTGGTCCAGCCAGATGGGGATTTCGGGGTTGTGGCGGCTGGGCGCGATGGGGTCGCGGTAGTAGCGGCCCACCTGGTAGGGCAGCACTTCGCCGTAGGGCAGTTTGTGGGTGAGCAGCTGGTACAGCGTGACGCCCAGGGCGAACAGGTCGCTCTGGCTGTTGGGCAGCTCTTCTACCGCGTCCGCACCGGCGGCGCTGAAGCCCCATTGCTCGGGGTTGACGTAGCTGGGCGTGCCTGCGTGCAGTTTGCGCATGGCCTCGGGCTCGCGGCCGGTGAGGGCCACGCCCAGGTCGAGCAGGCGCAGCACGCCGTCTTCGCCCTGGTGCAGGTTGGCGGGCTTGATGTCGCGGTGGATGACGTTTTGCTGGTGCAGCCGCCCCAGCGCCTGGGCCACCTGGCGGGCGGCGCTGACGGCCTGGTGCACCGTGAATTTGTTCTGCCGGTCCAGCATCTGCTGCAGGGTTTCGCCGCCGTGCCAGTCGTACAGCAGGTAGAAGGCGCTGGCGGGCTGGCCGGTGGTGCTGTTGACGGGATGGGTATCGTGCAGGGCCACCAGGTACTCGGCCGCGCGGCTGGAGCCCATGCGCTTGGCCAACCAGGCTTCGTGGGCCAGCATGGCGCGCTCTTGCGGGTCGTGGGCGCGGCTGGGGTGCAGGGTTTTGAGGGCGTACAGGGCCTGGGTGGTCGGGTGGCGCATTTGCACCACCACATTGATGCCGTTGTCGGCCACCGGGGCGGTGACGGTCAGGCCGTCGAGCGGGTCGCCCACGCGGAACGGGCCGGGGATGGGCAGCGCGCGGGCGGCGCGGTTTTCGTCCTCCAGCGTGGCATCGAGCAGGCCCAGCACCCGCGCCACGATGGCGGTGACGTTGTCGCGGCTGCCCGCCTTGAGGGCCGCCTGCACCAAGGTTTCGGCCGCAGTGGTGGCGTCATCCCCCTGGGCCAGCAGCGCCATCTGCGCGTCGTCGAGCACGCCGTGCACGCCGTCGGTGAGCAGCACAAACACGTCGCCCACCTGCAGGTCGCCCTGGAAATAGTCCACCACCAGCCGGTCGTCCACCCCCACCGAGCGCAGCAGCTGGTGGCGCAGGTCGGGGTGGTCGGGCACGTGGTCGTGGGTCAGCTGCGTACATTGGCCGCCGCGCAGCAGGTAGGCGCGCGAGTCGCCCACATGGGCCACCGTGTACGACTGGCCGCGCAGCACCACGGCGGTCAGCGTGGTCAGGCCCAGGGCCGGTTTGCGGCGGCGGTTGATGCCCGCCAGCCAGGCGTTTTGCGCACCGATGATGCGGTCCAGCGCCACCGTGGTGTCCCAGGTCTCGGGCGTGGAGTAGTAGTCGCGCACCAGGCTGGTCACCGTGGTCTGCGCGGCCTCCTTGCCCATGCCGCCGGTACTTACGCCATCGGCCAGCGCCACGATGCAGCCCATGTCCACCTGGCCCGCCTCGGGCAGCATGGCGGCGCAAAAGTCTTCGTTGACGGGCTTGGTGCCCGCCAGAGACGTGAAACCGATGTCAAGTTGGAATGCCATGTAGTGCCGTGTCCCGTGTGATGTGTCGTGTTTGCGCAAGGCTATCGGCGTGCAGTGCTAGGCGTGGGTCGCAGCCCAGGCACATGCCTGGGCAAGGACCGCAACGACGCAATGTGCGTCGAGAGCAAGTGCAAACCGGCAGATCATGCGGGACACGGCACTCAGCCCATCAGCATCTGCATGCTGGTTTCATACTGGTTGGACAGCTGCTCGTACACGTCCAGCAGCTCTTCGCTGGCCTGCGCCAGGCGCTCCAGGCCCGCGGGGCGCTGCAGCTCGGCGCTACCGGCCTGCAATTGCTGCCAACCCAGTGCGGCAGCCTCCAGCAGGCGGCGGATCTCGGGCGTGCCCAACGGGACTTGCTGCAGGTAGGTTTGCGCTTCGCCAAAGGCCGCTTGCGCCTCGGCCATGGCGGCCACGCCCGGGGGCCCCAGCAGCGCGCACTTGGCAAAGCGCTGGCACAGCATGCGCTGGCGGCCTGCGGTGTTGAGGATGTGCAGCGGGGGAGCACCACCCGAGGTCTCCAGCGCGGCGGTCAGGCGCTCGGCTTCTTGCAGCAACTGCTCGGCCAGCATATCGATGGCCTGGGTGCTGGCCGCCAGGGCCGGGGCCTGCAGGGCCTGTTTCAGGCGGGCCCAGGTCTGCCCTGCCCGCTCCACCAGGTCGCCAAAGGTGGCTTGCGACAGGCTTTTGCCCAGCAGCGCCAGGTTGGTATCGACGCGCTGGATCGACTCTTGCAGCAGCGTGCCGAGCCGCTGTGGAGGGCACCCGGCCAGCTGCAGCAGATACAGCTTGACCAGCCGCTGCGACAGCATGCGCAGCTGCCCGGCGCGGTTAACGCCGTCGGCAAACAGGGCCGAATGGACGATGCTTTGCGACACCTGGCCCAGGCGCTGGTTGGTGTGCATGGAGGCGGTGCGCAGGATGCGGAAGGCATCGTCGTCCGACAAATGCCGGGCGCGCATCAGGATGCCTTTGGCGCGGTCCACCACCTTACGCTCTTCAAAGCGGGTGGTGGCGTCCTGCAGCGCCTGGCGCAGGCCGCGCTCGTGCTGGAAGCGGGCCTGGGCCAGGTGCACCAGCGCACGCAGGCGCTGCGGGGCGTAGCCGTCGACGACGTAGGCGTGCACGCCGCTGGCCACGCCACTCTGGATGTGCTCGGCATCGGCGTCCGTGGTGATCAGTAGCACGGCGCAGGGGGCGGCGTCGGCCAGGGTCTGCATGAGTTTGAAGAAGGCCGCATCCGGACGGGCCAGCTCGCACAGCAGCACATCTGGTGCATGCCGAACCACGCCGTGCACCAACTTATGGCGTTCCGTGACCTCGCCCAACAGGTCTAGGCTGGCGGCCTGCAGGTGGGCGGCCTGCACCGCGCCAGCCCCCAGCTTCGCCCCGAAAAACAACACAGATGTCATGCAAATCAACCACTTAGAGAGGAATTAGGAGCCCTTGCTACGGCACGAGAGGCCCATTGGGGGCCATGCCAAAAGGCGGCCAATCATATGGCACAAGTTTTGCGTAGTTCACGGCGGGCGTAACGAAGCGCCCACCCGCAGCCAACGCGCCGCGGAGCCCGCACACAACGCCGTGTGCCTGCATGTGTTTTCCACGGATGTGCTTTTCAGCATGTCTGGTCCGATGCCCTCCGGCTTCGGCAAGTTCGTATTTTTCTCTCTTATTTTTTTATGCCACAGCGGCGGGGTCGGTTCTGGAGTTTTTCCGGGTCTGGCATACAGCTTGCGCTGGGCCCCCCCGTCTAGCACTGCAACTTCAACCGCGTTTCTGGAGTACCTTCGATGAAAAAATCCAAATTGGTGATGGTGGGTAACGGCATGGCCGGTGTGCGCACGATTGAAGAGCTGCTCAAGGTCGCCCCCGACCTGTACGACATCACGGTCTTCGGCGCCGAGCCGCACCCCAACTACAACCGCATCCTGCTGTCGCCGGTGCTGGCCGGTGAGCAGACGCTGGACGAGATCGTGCTGAATTCGTGGGAGTGGTACAGCGACAACCACATCACCCTGCACGCCGGCAAAAAGGTCACCGAGGTGGACCGCGTGAACCGCGTGGTGCGGGCGGTAGCCCCCGACGGCAGCGTGGTCGAGGCCGAATACGACCGCCTGCTGATGTGCACCGGCTCCAACCCCTTCATCCTGCCCATCCCCGGCAAGGACCTGAAGGGCGTGGTCGCCTACCGCGACATCGCCGATACCAACGAGATGATCGACACCGCCACCAAGTACAAGAACGCGGTGGTAATTGGCGGCGGCCTGCTGGGCCTGGAGGCGGCCAACGGCCTGATGCTGCGCGGCATGACCGTAACCGTGGTGCACGTCAACGAATGGCTGATGGAGCGCCAGCTCGACAAGGTGGCGGGCAAGCTGCTGCAAAAGTCGCTGGAAGACCGGGGTCTGCAGTTCCGCCTGGGCGCGCAGACCCAGGAGCTGGTGGGCGGCGCCGATGGACGCGTCACCGCCATCCGCTTCAAGGACGGCTCTGAGGTGGCCACCGACCTGGTGGTGATGGCCGTGGGCATCCGCCCCAACACCGACCTGGCCGCCAAGATGCGCCTGCACATCGACCGCGGCATTGTGGTCACCGACACCATGCAGACCATCACCGATGGCCGCATCTACTCGGTAGGCGAATGCGCAGCGCACCGCGGCATCGCCTACGGCCTGGTGGCCCCGCTGTTCGAGCAGGCCAAGGTGGCGGCCAACCACCTGGCCGAGTTCGGCATTGGCCGCTACATGGGCTCGCTGACCTCTACCAAGCTGAAAGTCACCGGCATCGATTTGTTCAGCGCGGGCAACTTCACCGGTGGCGAAGGCACGGAAGAAATCGTCATGAGCGACCCGTTTGGCGGCGTCTACAAAAAGCTGGTGCTCAAGGACGACAAGCTCATCGGCGCCTGCCTGTACGGCGACACGGTGGACGGCAGCTACTACTTCAAGCTGCTGCGCGATGGCCGCAGCATCGGCGAGGTGCGCGACAAGCTGATGTTTGGCGAATCCAACATCGGCGACACCGGCCACGAAGGCCACAGCAAGGCCGCCAGCATGCCCGACAGCGCCGAAGTCTGCGGCTGCAACGGGGTCAACAAGGGCACCATCTGCAAGGCCATCAAGGAAAAAGGCCTGTTCACCCTGGAAGAAGTGAAAAAGCACACCAAGGCCAGCGCCTCCTGCGGCTCGTGCACCGGCCTGGTCGAGCAGATTTTGATGTTCACCGCGGGCGGCGACTACTCGGCCACGCCCAAGACCAAGGCGATCTGCGCCTGCACCGAGCAGGGCCACCAGGCGGTGCGCGATGCGATTGTTCAGAGCAAATTCCTCACCGTCGATGCGGTGTTCAAGGGCATGGGCTGGAAGACCCCGAATGGCTGCGCGAGCTGCCGTCCGGCCATCAACTACTACCTGATTTCCAGCTGGCCCAAGGAAGCCAAAGACGATCCGCAAAGCCGCTTCATCAACGAACGCAGCCACGCGAATATCCAGAAAGACGGCACCTACTCGGTGATCCCGCGCATGTGGGGCGGCCACACCACCCCCGACGACCTGCGCCGCATCGCCGATGTGGCCGACAAGTACGCCATTCCCACCGTCAAGGTCACCGGCGGCCAGCGCATCGACATGCTGGGCGTGAAGAAGGAAGACCTGCAAAACGTCTGGAATGACCTGGGCATGCCCTCCGGCCTGGCCTACGCCAAGGCGCTGCGCACAGTCAAGACCTGCGTGGGCAGCGAGTGGTGCCGCTTTGGCACGCAGGACTCGACCCAGCTGGGCAAGGACCTGGAGCATGCGCTGTGGGCCATGTACGCGCCGCACAAGGTCAAACTGGCCGTCAGCGGCTGCCCGCGCAACTGCGCAGAGTCGGGCATCAAAGACGTGGGCATCATCGGGGTGGATTCGGGCTGGGAAATCTATGTCGGCGGCAATGGCGGCATCAAGACCGAAGTGGCCCATTTCCTGGTGAAGGTGAAGACCGCCGAAGAGGTGATGGAATACGCCGGCGCGTTTTTGCAGCTCTACCGCGAAGAGGGTTGGTACCTGGAGCGCACGGTCCACTACATCGCCCGCACCGGACTGGCCACGGTAAAGAAAAAAATTCTGGACGATGCCGCGCACCGCAAGCAGCTGTGGGAACGCCTGCAGTTCGCGCTGGACGGCGAGCCCGATCCCTGGTTCGACTCCAAGGACGCGCAGGTCGACACCCGCCAGTTCACCGCCCTGTCCGCCTGAATTTATAAAAAATCGGCCCCTAGCGCTTATTCAATAAGCGTGAGCAGCTACGAAAGGAATAGCAAAATGAGCGAATGGAAAATCATCTGCCGCGTCGATGACATCCCCGTACTCGGCGCCCGCCGCGTCAGCCGCGCCCAGGGCATGGATGTCGCCGTGTTCCGCAACGCCGAGGACGAAATCTTTGCCGTGCTCGACCGCTGCCCGCACAAGGGCGGCCCGCTGAGCCAGGGCATCGTCTTCGGCACCAGCGTGGCCTGCCCGCTGCACAACTGGAACATCAATCTGGCCGACGGCTGCGTGCGCGAGCCCGACGTGGGCTGCACCCAGAAGTTCAGCGTCAAGGTGGACAAGGGCAACGTGCACCTCATGCCCGAAGAGCTGGCCACGCTGGCGCTGGAATTTATGCCGCCTACCGCGGGTCCAAAACTTTTGCAATCTGCCTAACGGCCTAACGCGCTCGCTCCATGACCAGCCCCACAGAAACCAAGTCCACCTGCCCGTACTGCGGTGTCGGTTGCGGCGTGATCATCGAATCCACCGGCGCGCAGATCACCGGTGTGCGCGGCGACCCCGACCACCCGGCCAACTTTGGCCGCCTGTGCACCAAGGGCTCCACCCTGCACCACACCGCCACCGCGGCCGTGACGCTGCAAACCCGGCTGCTCCACCCGATGCAGCGGCTGCACCGCGGCCAAGCCCCGCAGCGCGTGTCGTGGGACCACGCCCTGGGCATGGCCACCCGCAAATTCGCCCAGGTGATCCAGGACCATGGCCCCGACGCAGTGGGTTTCTACATCTCGGGCCAGCTGCTCACCGAGGATTACTACGTCTTCAACAAGCTGGCCAAGGGCCTGATCGGCACCAACAACGTCGACACCAACTCGCGCCTGTGCATGAGCAGCGCGGTGGCCGGCTACAAAACCACGCTGGGCGCAGATTCCCCCCCGGCCTGCTACGACGACGTGAACCACACGCAGTGCATCTTCATTGTGGGCAGCAACACCGCCTGGGCCCACCCCATCCTGTTTCGCCGCATCGAAGACGCCAAGCGCGCCAACCCGGCAATGAAGATCATCCTGGCCGACCCGCGCCGCACCGACACCGCCGAAATCGCCGACCTGCACCTGCCGATCCAGCCCGGCACCGACGTGATGCTTTTCAACGGCATGCTGCACATCATGCTGTGGGAGGGCTGGACGGATGCCGCCTACATAGCGGCCCACACCAACGACTTCGAGGCCCTGAAAGCCACCGTGCGCGACTGCACGCCCGAGCTGGTGGCGCAGATCTGCGGCATCACCAAGGAAGCGCTGCACCAGGCCGCCCAGTGGTTTGCCACCAGCAAAGCCACGCTCAGCCTGTACTGCATGGGCATGAACCAGTCCAGCAGCGGCACGGCCAAGAACGCGGCGCTGATCAACCTGCACCTGGCCACCGCACAGATCGGCAAGCCCGGTGCGGGCCCGTTCTCGCTCACCGGCCAGCCCAATGCCATGGGCGGGCGCGAAGTGGGCGGCATGGCGAACCTGCTCAGCGGCCACCGCGACCTGGCCAACCCGGCGCACCGCGCCGAGGTGGCCGCGCTGTGGGGTGTGGCGGATGTACCGTCGAAGCCCGGCAAAACCGCCATCGAGATGTTCCAGGCCGCCGCCGACGGTGAAATCAAGGCCCTGTGGATCGCCTGCACCAACCCCGCCCAGAGCATGCCCGACCAGACCACCGTGCGCCGGGCCCTGGAGCGCGCCGAGCTGGTCATCGTGCAAGAGGCCTTCAGCACCACCACCACCTGCGAATACGCCGACCTGCTGCTGCCCGCCACCACCTGGGGCGAAAAGGTCGGCACCGTGACCAATTCCGAGCGCCGCATCAGCCGCGTGCGCCCCGCCGTGGCCGCGCCCGGCGAGACGCGCCACGACTGGTCGATCGCGGTGGAGTTTGCCCAGCGGCTGGAAAAAGAGCTGCCTCCACTCCCTCTCCCGCTTGCGGGAGAGGGCCGGGGTGAGGGGGATGTCCGCACCCTGTTCCCCTACCCCACCCCCGAATCCATCTGGAACGAGCACCGCGAATCCACCCGGGGCCGGGATCTGGACATCACCGGCATGAGCTACGCCATGCTGGACGCAGGTGCCCAGCAGTGGCCGCTGCGCACAGGCGAAACCACCGGCCAGGCGCGCCTGTACGAAAACGGCATCTTCCCCACGGCAGACGGCAAAGCTAAGTTTGCCAACACCGTCTACAAACCGGTAGCCGAGCCGCGCGAAGCCCGCTACCCGTTCTCGCTCACCACCGGCCGCCTGCGCGACCAGTGGCACGGCATGAGCCGCACCGGCACCCTGGGCCGCCTGTTCGGCCACGTGGCCGAGCCCAGCATCCAGATGCACCCGCAAGACATGGCGCGCCGCCAGCTGACCGACGGGGACCTGGTCCACGTGACCAGCAAGCGCGGCTCCATCCTGGTGCCGCTGGTGGCCAGCACCGAGGTGGCCATGGGCCAGACCTTCATCGCCATGCATTGGGGCGAAGAGTTCCTGAGCGGCGTGAGCGCCAACGGCGAGCGCCTGATGGGCGTGAACGCGCTGACCAATTCGGCGTTTTGCCCCACCTCCAAGCAACCCGAGCTCAAGCACACCGCCATCAAGATCCTAAAGGCCGAAATGCCCTGGTCGCTGCTGGGCGTGGCCTGGTTGCCCGAAGCGCAGGCGCTGGCCGCCCGCGAAAAGCTCAAGGGCCTGATGGCGCAATTCCCGTTTGCCAGCGTGGTGCCGTTTGGCCGCGAACGCACCGGCCTGCTGTTCCGCGCCGCCAGCCACGAGGCCGCACCCGACGAGGTTATCGCCCAGATCGAAGCCCTGCTGGGCCTGGGCGGCCTGGACGTGCTGCGCTACGCCGACAAAAAGAAGGGCCAGCGCCGTGCCGTCAAGCTGGAGCGCACGGCCGACAATGCAGAGCTCACCGGCTTCGTGCTGGCAGGCGACACCAGCGCCGAGGTCTGGATCAAAACCCTGCTGCAAGACCAGCTGCCCGCCCTGGCCTATGGCCGCCTGCTGCTGGTGCCCGGCAGCAAAGCCCCGGTGGCGGTGAAGGCCCGCGGCAAGCAGGTCTGCACCTGCTTCAACGTTACCGACGATGCCATCCGCGCCACACTGGTGGACTGCCGCGGCTTTGAAGACGAGCGCCTGGGCCAGTTGCAAACGGCGCTGAAGTGCGGCACCAACTGCGGCTCCTGCCTGCCCGAAGTGCGCAAAATGGTGCGTGCCAGCATGCCCACGGCGCAGGCTGCCTGAGCTGCGCCACCGTCATTCAGCAAATAACCCACCGTTATCAGCCATCCACGACAATCGCGCCATGGGAATCAGCCAATACATCAAAGAAATCGGCCGTGGCAAAGACGGCGCACGCGCCTTGTCACGCGCTCAAGCCGCCGACCTGTTCGGCCAGGTGCTGGACGGCACCGTCACCGACCTGGAAGTGGGCGGCTTCTGCCTGGCCATGCGCATCAAGGGCGAAACCGAGCAGGAAATGGCCGGTTTTCTGGACGCAACCTACGCCCGCCTCACCATGGTGCCCGCCTGCGACCGCCCGCTAGTCGTGCTGCCCAGCTACAACGGTGCCCGCAAGCTGCCGGTCCTCACGCCGCTGCTGGCTCTGCTTTTGGCGCGCGAAGGTCTGCCGGTGCTGGTCCACGGCACGGCCACCGAGTCCACCCGTATTTCTGCACAAAATGTGCTGCTAGCGCTAGGCACACCAGCACAAGCAGCTATCAAAAAAATAGCAAACGGCACCGTGGCTTTTGCCACCACCGAGCTGCTCTGCCCCGGCCTGAAGCGCCTGCTGGACGTGCGCCGCGCGGTCGGCCTGCGCAACCCGGCCCACAGCCTGGTCAAACTGATGGCCCCCTGCAATGGCCCGGCCCTGGTGGTCAGCAGCTACACGCACCCCGAGTACGCCGTGTCCATGGCCGCCACCTTCGCGCTGATGGAATCCAACGCCCTGCTGCTGCGCGGCACCGAAGGCGAAGTGGTGGCCGACGCCCGCCGCGCCCCGCAAATGACCGGCTACCTGCGCGGCCAGCCCCAGCTGATGCAGGAAGCCCAGTCCGGCCCGCTGGCGGCGGTGCCCGACCTGCCAAAAGAGATCGATGCCGACAGCACGGCCGCCTACATCCGCGACGTACTGGCCGGGCACAAACCCGTGCCCGCCCCCATCGCCCAGCAAGTGGCGCATATCTTGCGATTGACCCAGCAAGTGACACAACAAATAAACGAACCGGCCACCGTATGAAGCCCACCGACACATCCTTCCCCAGCAGCTTTGGCACCGTGAACCAGCTGACCCCCGCCAAAGCCGTGCACGGCGGCCAGTGCACCCTGGTCGGTGCCGGCCCGGGCGACCCCGAGCTGCTGACGCTCAAAGCCCTGAAAGCCATCCAGGCCGCCACCGTGCTGCTGGTGGACGACCTGGTGAGCGACGAGATCACCGCCTTTGCCTCGCCCACGGCGCGTATCGTCCACGTGGGCAAGCGCGGCGGCTGCAAGTCCACCCCCCAGGCCTTCATCGAAAAATTGATGATCATGGCCGCCCGCGAAGGCGAAAACGTGGTGCGCCTCAAGGGCGGCGACCCCTTCATCTTTGGCCGTGGCGGCGAAGAAGTCGAACACCTGCAGGCTGCAGGCATCCAGGTCAGCGTCATCAACGGCATCACCTCCGGCCTGGCCGCCGTCACCTCGCTGAACGTGCCCCTCACCCACCGCGAATACGCCCACGGCGTGGTCTTCGTCACCGGCCACGCCAAACCCAACGACGAAGGCACCGACTGGCAGGCCCTGGCCGCCACCGCCTTCAGCGCCAAGCTCACCCTGGTGATCTACATGGGCGTCAGCGGTGCCCGCCGGATCCAGGACGAACTGCTCACCGGCCTGCCCGCCAGCACGCCCGTGGCGGTGGTGCAAAACGTCTCGCTGGCGACCCAACGCCACGTCGTGACCACCCTGGGTGCCTTGTTTGACACCATCGTGCGCGAACAACTCGGCAGCCCGTCCATCATGGTGGTGGGCGACGTGGTGCGCGGCATCCAGGTGGCGGTAGACGGCGCACGGGCGCAGGCCGCCTGAAGGCCCGACGAGACAATGTTGGGGCGCAGCCATGCAGGCCCCAACCGCCTGGAAAGTGATGTCGGATTTTTTTACAATGCCGGGACTTTTTGCACACAAATTGAAAGTGGAAATCCGCGTAGGTCCTTTAAGCTGTTGAATTGCTTGCTTATTTTTTTATAATTTAAGTAAGGCACAATATTTGCTGCATTCAGGCTAACAACCCGAATTCAGCGGCCGCTCCAAGAACGCTCAGGACTACCTATGTCAAAGAATCCCCACACTTCAACGCCCGAAACCGAAACAGCCGACATGCAGAGCGGCACCTCCGGTCTTGCCTCCGATGCCATGGCCCGCCGTCGCATGCTGTTGAAGAGCCTGGGCAAAGGTTCTTCCGTGATTGCCGCCGCGGCCGTTCCCATGCACACCCTGGCAGCGACAGGCACACTGGCCAAAACCATCAATGGCACCCGTTGCACCATCTCCAGCATGGCCTCCGGCGTGCACTCCAAGGACACCACGACGGAACAGTGCATCGGCCTGAAGCCTTCCAAGTTCGCTGTCGCCCCAACCAATTGGCCCAACACGACCTTCGACGCGCCAACCGGTTCCTACATCGTGACGAGCGCGGGCATCACCAGCTTCAGAAATACTTCGCCGTTCAATACCGTGTTCGGCGGGAGCATCGCCACCCCCTTGTCCACCATCCTGTCCACCGCGCAAAATTCAGACGAAGCTGTGTGGGTTACCGCGCTGTTGAACGCCATCATTTGCGCCTCTGGCATCACCAGCACGGGGGTCAAGAACTTCCCCTACACCCCGGCGCAAGTGATCGGCCTGTATGCATCCAACCCCACCGCTGCGGTGGCGTTTTTCAGAGCCAACCTGCAAAGCTTCTAACGCGCAGGCATTCAAAAATTCCACACCACACCCGCTACAGCATCAATCCTGCCACCAGTTTGCACTGGGCTTCGTGGGATGATGCCTATGTCGTCTTTGACGAAGGGTCGGGTCAAACCCACCAAATGGATTCGGTCCGGGCCTTCGTGCTGGACCGGCTATGCGAAGGCGTGCAAAGCACGGACAAGCTGGCGGCAGAGCTTGCCAGCATTCCTGCGCTGGCCGATACTTCCGGCTTGGCTGCATTGGTTGAAACCATTTTGGATGAATTTTGTGGGCATGGATTGGCGGAAGTGGCTAGCGCGTGAAATTGGAAAAACTGTCGGCATCCGCCGTTCAAAATAAACTCAAAAGCAATGGGCTGATTCTGAAAATCGGCCCATTTTCATTTCGGATTATTTCGCCGATTGCGTCCGTCGCAGACGGTCTGGTCGCCCTGTACGCCAACCACGTGGTGCTGGACGACAGCCACTTCGTGGACTACACCGTCACGATCGCCTCTGCTTCCGGCTGGCGGCGCTGGACCCGACGCCAGGCGATTTTCCAATTCGACGGCATGGAACCCTTTATTCCTTTGCCCGAAGACCACGCCTTTCCCCTGCTGGAATGGTCAATGAACTGGTGCATCGCCATGCACGCCCACCACTACCTGCTGCTGCATTCCGCGGTGATCGAAAAAGAAGGCTGTGCCGTGGTCATGCCGGCCCCACCCGGCTCGGGCAAAAGCACCCTCTGTGCGGGCCTGGTACACCGTGGCTGGCGGCTGCTGTCGGATGAGCTGGCGCTGATTTCGCTCACTGGCACCGCCATTACGCCGCTGGGCCGCCCCATCAGTCTGAAAAACCAATCGATTGAAGTGATGCGCAGCTTCGTGCCCGGTGCCGTGTTCAGCAAGGAGGTACTCGATACCTCCAAAGGCCGGGTGTCTCTGATGAAAGTGCCCACGGCACATACCGAGCGGATCCAGGAAACCGCCCAGCCCCGCTGGGTGGTCTTCCCGAAATATGTGGCGGGCTCCTTGCCCCAGATGGTGCCACGCTCCAAGGCCAACAGCATGCTGGAACTGGGCCGCAACTCGTTCAACTACATGGTGCTGGGCCTCAAAGGCTTTGAGGTGCTCTCCAAGGTGATCGATGCCAGCGATTGCTACGACTTTCAGTACAGCCAGCTCGACGACGCGGTGGCCGCATTCGATGATCTGGTCGCCAGGAGAAACGATTGAGCACCCCGCTTTTAACGGCTGTCTGGGCCGAGCCCGGTTGGCGGCCTCAATTGTCGGTCCGCGAGTGGGAGGCCTTGTTCGGCCAGGCACGCCAATCCAGCCTGCTGGCACGCCTGGCCTACCTGCACGTGGACAAGGGGCTTCTGCCCGAGGTACCCGACGGTCCACGCCCCCACCTCGAAGGCGCCTTGCGGCTCGCGGACCGGCAGCAGCACGAGGTGCGCTGGGAGGTCGATTGCATCCGCCGGGCCTTGCGCGGTGTGGACACCCCCATCGTGCTGCTCAAGGGCGCGGCCTACCTGATGGCCGACCTGTCCACCGCGCGGGGCCGCTTGTTTTCCGACATCGACATCCTGGTACCCCACGACCGCATAGCAGACACCGAAAGCGCACTGTTCGGTGCGGGCTGGATCTCCGACGAGCGGGATGCCTACAACGAGCGCTACTACCGGGAATGGATGCACGAAATCCCCCCGCTGCGGCATATCCACCGCCAGTCGTATATCGACCTGCACCACACCATCACCCCGCCTACTTCGCGGTTCAAGGTGGATGGCCAGGAACTGCTGCGCAACATCCAGCCCCTGGCAGGCTACCCCGGGCTGTATGTGCTGGCCCCCGTGGACATGGTGCTGCACAGCGCGGTGCACCTTTTCCAGGAAGGTGAGTTCGGCCATGGCCTGCGCGACCTACTGGACCTGCACGACCTGTTCGCCGACTTCCAGGGCCGTCCCGGTTTTTGGGATGCCTTGCTGAACCGTGCCGACGGGCTGGGCCTGCAGATCCCCTTGTTTCACGCCACCTTCCATCTGCGACGTCTGTTCCAATTCAGCCCACCGCCCCAGTTCCTTGAGCGGCTGGAGAAGATGGGCCCCAACCCAGTATCCCGCACGCTGATGGCCTGGATGCTGGGCCTGGCGCTACGACCCGACCACCCCAGCTGCGACAGCCGCTGGACCGGGCTGGCGCGCTGGCTGCTGTACGTGCGCTCGCACGCACTGCGCATGCCCATGCGCCTGCTGGTACCGCACTTGCTGCGTAAATCCTGGATGCAGCGCTTTCCCCAAAAGCCCTAGAACGCAAAAAGCCCCTGCGCTGGCACGGCGCAGGGGCTTGGTCGGAAAGCGAATGGCTTACATGTTCGATCATTCTCTTTCGATCGGTCCAAAACCCGCATGTACAAACGATTCTTCGTTCTACATACTATCTCTATGGCTCCATTTATGGCTCCTTGAATTCAAAAGGGCCACTGTATTCAGCAGCCCTTTTTTCAACTGAATAGCAAGCTATTAGCCTCCCACGGAACTCGTAAGCCTCATTGAACCGACCGTACGAAATACAGGGATCACTCGCATTTCACCCAATATAGTGCAAAGGTTGTTGGTGAAATCATCTCCGACATAGCTCACTTCAACCGAGAAGTCATCAACAACCATGAGTTCAGCGTGCGCGCTATCAACCACCAAGGCTTTGCGAATTGGTATATTGGCACTGAGCACAACACGCAAACCACGGAGCATTGATGGTAGCAGCCCCAAATAAGACCCGGACAAATACTCATTTGTCGAAGACGTGGCAACGCATGCCCTCAGCCACTCCCGAGGATGCAAAACGACTACATCCGGATTGAAGCCTGCAAGCTGCATAGTTGCCACTTCATCACTAATCGCATCCACAAGCATATTGAAATCTGTGACGTAGTTAGGTGTGGCCAAGCTTATGAAGCCACCAACAAATCCCGTACCTCCCGTAGCTAAGGCCACATCCAAAGCGGCATTGACACTACGTGCCAAATTAATATCCACTGCGCGCTTCAGTTCGGCACTGTCGGACATTGCCTGGCGGCTGATTTTTGAAAAACCAGCTACCGTAATTGCACTCTGAGTAATCAGCGTGAAATCAGGCCGTACTGCGGCCTTTGCAGCGCCTTCAGCAGCCTGGATTGCAGCAGCCCCTTGCGTTCCAGTGAACCGGCTGTACTCAATCGCAGACGTGCCAGGCGCGGGCCGAACGGACAGAGCATTCTGGAGGCCGAGCAACCCACCAGTGGGTCCACCGACTCCACCAGAGACGACAGTGCGGCCATTTGCAGTAGTCAGCGCATCGCTGGCGGCCTTGATTTCAAGACGAACGCTGCGGGTTTTCGCAAACAACTCCTTGTTTGCATCAAATGCTTTCAAGAATTGGTCGCCCAGGCTAACGCTCTTCTGGATGTAGTCGCCCGTCAGAATTTCACCGCCTTTTTGCTCCAGTTGGAGCACCCGGTCTGCCAGCTCAGTCTGAATGGATTTGCTCTCACGCAGCCCAGTCTCGATCTTGTCGAGCGACTTCCCGATAAGCGTGAGATCCCCCACACACATCATGGAGAGACCAGCAAGCAGGTCAGTGTGCTGCATTGCGAAGCCGTGTAGATCTAAACCAAAGGCCTGAGCAGCGACGGACAGGGAAGCGATTGCCAGGCAGATAGCGAGGCGGGATAAGTTTGAAGTTTTCACGATGGATGCCTTAAAAAAGTGGTTGTTTGCCGCCTCAAAACCTAACAGCATCCCGCCGTTTTGATTTGTCAACACGTCACACCATCCCTTGCATCCCGCAAGCTAGCCAGCATCCCGCCGGTCGTGACCCGCGAAGATCTTTTTTCTCGCGGTGTGGTGCGAGTTTATCACACCACACCTAATTTCTAAAACTATTACGGAAAAAATCTCGCCCAATGAACGGCCCTGCGCCTGGACAACCCCAGCCACCGGTGAAGAAGCCGCTCCAGCTTTCGGCGGCGCATCAGGCGGAAATATTCAGCGTCGGTCATGAGGGGAACACCTTCGAGTGAAGGGCCACATAGCTACCGTCAGAGTCCACCAGGCGCAGCCCAATTGCAGGCGAAGGAGTGAACTGGATCAGCATCTCCAGGCCAGCGCCTGCAGCCAGGTGTGTGCGGGCTACAGCGCCGCCGTCTTGCATGGCATCGAGCCACCGGGCCATGACCTCAGTCGCCGAAGTCATCACCATCATTTCAAAATCTGCTTGTGTCAGTTGTTCCATGTCATTCCTGTTTAAACCCCCAGGGGGTAGTTTTCGTCCTTCATAAAAATTCAGGTAACCGTACGGTTTCCGGGGGGCAGCCTTGGACTTTTCACCCACCCCACCCAACCCAAGGCGGCCCCCTCCCCCACCCCTGTCGACAGACCGACAAAGTCGACAGACCCACAATCTACATGCTGTGCCAGCACCGTGGTTTGGACTGCCCGTTTTGAGTCTGTCGACTTTGTCGGTCTGTCGACAGGGGTATATGCCTTTGAGCGTAAGTCATTGAATTTAAATAAATAAATAGGTTAAAAATGATCTTTAGGACAGACCAGACAGGGTAGACAGTGATCCCAATAGCATTGGGTTAACCCTATAAGCAGCGCTTGGCGGTGCACCTTTGTTGTGCCGTTTGAACTCTTTGATGCAGTCCATGGCATCCAGTCTGTCGAGAGTCCGCTTGAGTTTGTCTACAGACCTGAACCGCCCTTCCATGGCCTTCTGTGCGTCACGGCGGGTGAACTCCTCGTAATCGTGGGCCCGCACCCAGCGCAGTACGGCCAGTGCATCCACGTCGGTGGAGTCAGTGCCCAGCAGGCCGAATGCCGCCTGGGCGTGGGGTATCAGTACCCTGGCCAGCCGGATAGCCCGGTCCATCGCGCACCAGCTCACGGCCTCGGCCTGTAGCCCCGCCTCGGCCAGCTCCAGCAGCGCGGCCACCCGCGCCACTGCCCCGGCCAGCTTTGAGGTCCAGTCGCGCAGGCTCTCGAACACACCGCCGTCACCCTGGTTGTCCTCGATGTACTGGCTGAAATCCAGCCACAGCTCTTTGGCAGAGTCGGACAGGGGCAGCACCCGCACCTTGGGCACTGTGCCCGGCTCGCACAGATAGCCCTCCAGCAGCCCCGTTACGCCCTGTTCGTAGGCGGCACGCACACCGGGGTCTATGCTGGTGTGCGCCCGCACGTCGCGCCTGCCCACGTTGGACGCGGGCACAGCGTACAGAAACCGGGCCAGCAAGCCGCTATCCCTGAATCCCTTGCTGCCCGCCACCTCGGACAACATGCCCGGCTGCACCATCAGGTTGAAGCTCAAGGCGGGTTTGTCCACGTGGGCCATCCGGCCCGCCCGGTCGATGCGCATGGCACTGCCTGCATGGCCCTGCAAGAACACGTCGAGGTTCTGCGCCCCGCCCGAGTACGCACCTGCCATGACCCGGAAAATGCCCGGCTCATCGCTGTGCACGGCCATGCGCTCCGAGTGCTCAAACAGCATGGCTTGCAGCCGCTCGGCGGTAGTGTCGCCCGTGAACAGCCGGGGCGCACGCACCTCTTCCGGCATACCCAGTTCCTCGTTTTCGATATCCTGGCGGATGGCCTGCAAGTCCTTGGGCTCTTTGCACTTGGCGGCTTGCTGGTTCAGCGCCTCGATACGCTTTTTGGCCGTGCTGCGGGCGGCGTTGGTGCGGGCAATCAGCACCCGATAGCGGTCGTATTGGAGTTTTTCCCACTTCACGATGGGCCCCATGAATGCCCCCAGCACCGCCGTTTTGCGCGTGCCGCTGGGGGATGCCGACAACACCCACAAGGCCAGCGGCTCGGTGTAGTCGTCGCCATGTGGTGCCACCTCAAACCGGCGCTGCAACAGCGTGGCCAGGACCCCCAGCACGCACATCACGCCCAGGGCGGGCGGGGTTTGCGTGCTGGCCGATACCGCCCTGGCCATATCGGCCCACACGCCCTGCAAAATGTCTTCCGGCATATCCGGTGTGCGCAGGGTGCCGGGAATCATGGGCTCAGGCCAGGCTGGCGGCTCCACGGCCGGGGTGGCCTGGTTGACGCTATCCGCCACGGCCGCCAACCCCTCTATGCCGGCCAGGTCGTTGAAGTCGGTCAAGTCGGGGAAGGTCTTCACGCCGTCAGCTCCCGCTTGAATCGGGGAACTGCCACATAGCCGCCCACCGCTTTGGCAGCCGCCCGCGCCGCCGTCACACCGGGGTTACCGGGGGTTTTGAAGTCATCGTCAGCACACAGCACCAGCCGCAACCCGGGGAACTTGCTGCGCAGGGCACGTGCGACCGCTTCCATGTTGCCGCAACTGAAACACGCGGCCACCGCCCGGCCCGTGGCCGCGTACAGCGTGCTTGCGGTGGCCATGCCCTCGGCCACCAGCAGCGAATCGGTAGGCCTGCCGATGGCGAAGTAACAGCCCGCGATGCGCCCGCCGGTTAAAAACCGCTTGCTGCCGTCGGCCATGATGAATTGCAAGGTGTGCAAAGTGCCTTGCAGGTCACGCGCCGGGACAAGCAGCATGTCGCGCAGCTGGCGCAAACCGTAGGACCGGATGCGCTTGCGCACCAGGTAAGGGTGCCCATTGCTCGCGGGGTGGGCACGCTCCCACAGCTTTTGCGCCTTGGTGCGGGCCGCGGCCTGCACCGCCGTCCGCTCTTGAGCGTGGGCCAGGCGCACCGCCCGCACCCGCTGCTGAATCTCGGCCCGCTCGGCGGGCGTGGGCGGCCTGCTCGATGCCGCACGCCACGCATGGGTTTCGCTGGTTTTCCAACTGCCGAACGCACCAAATGGCGCAGGGCCATCGTGCAGCACGGCCCAGCCGTTGCGGCTGCCGGGCTTGTCGCCCATGAGGCGAAAGCGCACCAACTTGCCGTCGGCGCACAGATCCAGGGCTTTGTGCGGGTGCAGCCCCGCCGATGCCATAGCATCATGGATGGTGTTGGCCATGGCTTAGGCCCTCCCAGCTACGTCGGCCAGAGTCAAGGTTCTGGCGGTCATTCTTCGCACTCCCCCAGCTTGAGGCGGATTTCAAAATTCGCCTCTGCCGCGATCTCAGCCATACCCCGCAGGCCGTCAATCTGACTAGCCAGTGAAAACAGCAGCTCAGAGACATCTTCTTTGCTTTGGAAGCTGCCCCCGGGTGCCATCAAAGGCGACAACGCAAGCCAAGCTTTCTACCCAGCCAGCCAGGTGCATGGTTTGCGTGGCCACGTGGTTGCTTGCGCCGTCGGCAAACCATTGCAGCGTGCGTACATCCATCGACGGGCGGGCCTGGTCCCAAAGCAGCGACAAGGCAGATGCAGGGCGAAAAATCTCAAATCGTTCGGAGTCTTTGGTGGTGCTCATACTGCCTCCCCGGTGCTTGGGAGAGCTTCGAGCTTGCGCAAGTTGACAAGGCGGTCCAAATACCTTTGCAGTCCGGCGTAAGCAGTTTCCAGTTCATCGTCTTGATTTCCTAGCTCTAACTTAGCCATCAGCAGAGCGGCCATGGAAATCAATACGCCGTCATAGACCAG
Organism: Rhodoferax sp. WC2427; assembly: GCF_040822085.1. Classification (NCBI taxonomy): domain Bacteria; kingdom Pseudomonadati; phylum Pseudomonadota; class Betaproteobacteria; order Burkholderiales; family Comamonadaceae; genus Rhodoferax; species Rhodoferax sp. WC2427. The sequence goes on from NZ_CP162006.1 coordinate 3,101,566, forward strand.
GGACATATCCGGGGAGGTTGGAGCCGTGGACGTGCTCATGCTGCACCGCCTGTCTTGTGAATGCGGCGCAGCTGCTCGAAGTGTTGTTCAGCTTCTGCCCGCGAGTCGTATTTCGCTACTTGCTGGTGATCCAGGTACACGCCATAGGGGCGTACCAAATCCAAGCCGATGCATAGAGGGCTTGATGTGCTTGTACGCGTGGCTGTGGCGTTGGTGCCCGTGGTGGGCTGGGTGGTGGTGGCCATGGCTCAGGCCCCCGCGGTCAAAGGGTGGACGGACTCGGCACACGCCTGTTTCAGCATCGACGCGGCACGCACAGCGCGCAGGGTGGCGGCTTGCAGGTCGCTGGGGTGCTTGGCTTTGCGGATGAAATACAGCGCCGTGGAAAGCGCGTTTTCTATGGCTTGCTGCCGGGCGATGGGGGACGTGGTGCCCGTTTTGGGCGTGCTGGTGGGGTTGACCTTGGTCATGGTTTCGGCTCCTACGGGAGTTACAAAAACCATCCGTCGCACTTTTGAGATGCTCAGGATGGACGTGGGGCTCAAAACATGTCCGTAGTCATGCTGCCGTCCTTGCGGATAGACAACCCCACGTCCAAAACCAATAAATTCTGGGCGTGAAAAAACCTCACTGACGGGGAGGAAAGCCGCTACGGACGAGGTGTTTTGAGCACCGGGAGGAACTTTAGCACGGCTTCGCGCCGCCCTGCAAAAAATATTGTTCATGGCGTGTCGTTTTGTATATGTTTTAAGGCTCTAGCGCTTGTGATATCAGCGCGAGAAGCTATTTATTTGGTAGCGTTTCTGGTTGACCAGGTGCAGACCGTGCCAGCGCTTCGCCCGTGGCGGGGTCGAACACGGCCAGCACACCAGGCCATTCCAGCCGGACAAGTAGCGTGGATGCGCCCACCTTCATGCGCCGTTGCCACAAGGTGTGGGGCGCGTGCAGTGAGGCGAAATTGGTGGCCTTGGCCAACAGCCGCGCCTGGCTGGCGCTGGCCAGTTGGCGCAGGTAGTCGGGGGCTGATGGGTTGATGGAAGGCGGGATATCGCCGACAATCGAGAAGTCGTTTTGTGACTCGCCCGCCGCCTGGTTGCCGCCAGTGGTGGGCGTTTCTTTTTGGAGCGTGGCGTGCTGCATGGCCACCCTCACACCAGCGCCAAGGCCAGTTGGTCACGCTTGCTGTGCAGCCGGTTGACCAGTGCTTTGATGTCGGCATCCGACTTGCCCGCGATGCGCGCCGCGTTGATGGCCTTGACCTCATCGTCAGGCCAGCCCACAGAGCGTTCCCCAATCTGTACGGGCTTGGTGAACAGCCCGGCCTTGATGGCGGTGTAGATGCTGGCGTGGCTGCGGTGCCCGGTTTCAGCCTTGACGGCTGGCATTCTCATAATCGGCATTGAATCCCCCTGTACGGCTTTGGCCGTTGTTGCGATGGGGGTGATTCTTTGATTTTCGGACGCGATCTGTAAGGCTAGAAACAGTTTTTCACCGGCAAAAATCAGTTTTCTGCCTGTGCGGTCACTAACTTAGTGAGCTGTGAATTGCTGCCTAACTGCAGTTGCAATGACGCTTTTTGCGGGCTCCATTTCTCGTTCAATAGGACTTATTGGGACAAGCTTTAACAAGCTCGCCTCCCGCATCCCATGTGCCCACACCGCACCGCGCCGCATGGCCCCAACTCCGGCAGTTGAATCGAGCGCCGAGATTGAACACTTATTTAAATTGAAATTGGATGGGAGCCTTTCAAAAGGCAACCATTCCTCACAAAGCACCCTATCTTTATCGGGCACGCGATAAGGCCTATCGTTAATAAACGTGATAGCTTCATTAAAAACAAAACTACAGCCATTGAGAAACGTCTTGCTTGTACGTCTTATCGCCGCCCTGACGTGCGCCGACTCAGTGAGTCCAGGGAAATTTTCAATAATCCAATGGTCGGCTTTCCCTGCTGATTCCTTTAAGTATTTCATGCGCCATGCGCGCGCAATAAATACTGCGGCATCGCGTGGCAATTTTGAAGGCCGTCCGCCCTTTTTAATCAACACATAGCCATCCGGAGCCACTAAATGTGATTTCGTTTTTTCTGACATTCCGCGCCCTGTCACGCCTGATAAGAAAACCAGCGCCGCCGGGTCAGGGTGTCCCGGTTTTCACCACGGTTAATTACTCCGTAGCTAGGCGTGGCTTAAAACTGTTATGCCGCCTTGAATTGGAGCACGTCAGCGCCCGCCACCAGCTTGTCGATTCGGTCGGCATACCACTGCAGCGCCGCCGTCACGGCCTGGGTGTAGGTGGCGTGGTTGTAGCTGCCCCGCGTAGCGTTCTTTTCCTTGTGCGCCAGGATGGCCTCCACCACATCGGGCGCGTGGCCATGCTCGTTCATCAGGGTGGATGCCGTGCTGCGCAGCCCGTGGGGTTTGAAGTCCGCGGGTATGTCGCCCGTGGCGCGCAGCCTCGTAAAAAGGTGGTTGATGGCCACCTCGGACATAGGCACAGACAGCTTCTGCACTGACGGGAACACCCATTCAGATCCACCCGACAGGTGCCGGGCCTTCTCCAGCAAGGCCAGGGCCTGCGTGGACAGGTAGACGGTGTGCGGGCTGGGCATCTTCATAAACCCGTTACCGCCCACGGTGCGGCCCGGTATGGTCCACGTCTTGGCGGCCAGGTCGAAATGCTCCCAGCGGGCCTTGCAAACGTTGTCCTTGCGGACCACGGTCAGCATCAAGAACTCCACCGCGATCTTGGTGCCCTGGTGCGCCCCGCAGGTCCTGACGGCCTCCACGAAGCCGCGAATCTCGCCAAGCCTCAAGGGCGGGTAGTGCGCCGCCGGTGGTTTGTCGATCAGCCCTTTCATGGCGGTGGCCGGGTTGTAGGTCACCAGCAGCTTTTGGGCCGCGTATTGGTAGACGCGCTCGATGTTGGCCCGAATGTTGTTGGCCTTGGTGGGGGTGTTGCGCATGCCCTCCAGAAGGGCCAGCACGTCGCGGGCGCGGACTTCGCCCAGGGGCATCTGGCCAATGGCCGGGTACACGTCGTTTTTCATCCAGCGCAGGTTTTGCTTTTGCGTCCGCGCCGTGGCCTGCGCCATCTTTTCAGCAAACCAGGTGCCCGCGAACGACTCGAAGGTTTCGGCTTGTGCGACCTGGGCCGCCCGCGCGGCCAGGTCGATCTGTTTTTGCTGTGCCGGGTCGATGCCACCCGCCAAGGTGTCGCGCATGGCCTCGTGCGCGTCGCGGGCCTCTTTGATGCCTATACGCGGGTAGGCACCAATCGTGCACTTGGTGCGCTTGCCATCGATGCGGTAGGAGTACCGCCACACCTTGGAGCCACTGGCCAGCACCTCCAGGTACAGCCCGCCACCGTCTGCCAGGGGGTAGGGCTTGTCCCGTGGCTTGGCGGCGTTGATCTTCTTGTCCGTCAGGGTGTAGTTGCAGGTGCGTGGAGCCATGGATGGAGCCATAAATTGAGTGATTTCATGCAATTACACCATATGGCTCCATTCTATGGCTCCAAAAGATTTAGCAGTCCTTGGCACTCCTTGTACGTAGACAACAAAAAACCCCAAGTAAATCAATCACTTGGGGTTCTTCTTTGTAGGCCTTTAGCGGCCTTTGTACGCTATCACATGTTTTCGATCATGACCTCGCCAAAGCCCGAGCAGCTCACTTGCGTCGCGCCTTCCATCAGCCGGGCGAAGTCGTAGGTTACTTTCTTGCTGGTGATGGAGCGCTTCATGGACGCAATGATCAGGTCAGCCGCCTCGAACCAGCCCATGTGGCGCAGCATCATTTCGGCCGACAGGATTTCGGAACCCGGGTTTACATAGTCCTTGCCTGCGTATTTGGGCGCGGTGCCGTGGGTGGCTTCGAAGCAGGCCACGGAGTCCGACAGATTGGCCCCGGGCGCGATGCCGATACCGCCCACCTGGGCCGCCAACGCGTCCGAGATGTAGTCGCCGTTCAGGTTCAAGGTGGCGATCACGCTGTACTCGGCGGGGCGCAGCAGGATCTGCTGCAAAAACGCGTCGGCGATCACGTCCTTGACGACGATTTCCTTGCCCGACTTGGGGTTCTTGAAACGCATCCACGGGCCGCCGTCGATCAGCTCGGCACCAAACTCCTTTTGCGCCAGCGCGTAGGCCCAGTCCCGGAAGCCACCTTCGGTGAACTTCATGATGTTGCCCTTGTGCACGATGGTCAGGTTGGGCTTGTCGTTGTCGATGGTGTACTGCAAGGCCTTGCGCACCAGGCGCTCGGTACCTTCACGCGACACGGGCTTGATGCCGATGCCGGAAGTGTCGGGGAAACGGATCTTCTTCACGCCCATTTCGTCCTGCAGGAACTTGATCAGCTTCTTGGCCTTGTCGGATTCGGCTTCGAACTCGATTCCGGCGTAGATGTCTTCGGAGTTCTCGCGGAAGATCACCATGTCAGTCTTGTGCGGCTCTTTCACCGGCGAGGGCACGCCGTCAAAATACTGCACCGGGCGCAAACACACGTACAGGTCCAGTTCCTGGCGCAGGGCCACGTTGAGCGAGCGGATGCCGCCGCCCACGGGTGTGGTCAGCGGGCCCTTGATGGACACCACGTAGTCCTTGATGGCCTCCAGGGTTTCCTTGGGCAGCCATTCGTCCGGGCCGTAGACCCTGGTGGACTTTTCACCGGCAAACACTTCCATCCAGTGGATCTTCTTTTGGCCGCCGTAGGCCTTGGCCACCGCAGCGTCCACCACCTTCAGCATCACCGGCGTGATGTCCTGGCCCGTGCCGTCGCCTTCGATGAAAGGGATGATGGGCTGGTCGGGCACGTTCAGGGAAAAATCCGCGTTGACGGTAATTTTTGTGCCTTCAGCGGGAACGGTGATGTGCTGGTACATGGAAATGGAGGCTCCGTGGAATGACTACAAAATGGATGGCCGGTCCAGTTTAACTTTATCCTGTTGCATCTCTGTAACCCGGCGGCCTGTCAACCCCTCGTAAAGCCAGCGAATGGGTGCCGCAGTGCTGCCAAAATCCCTCTATTTCACACAACGCCTCGCCATGCATAAATACCTCTCCCGCGCCGTGTTGGCGCTCTCGCTGGTCGGTGCATCCACCCTGGCCCTGGCCCAGGAAGGCCCGCAAATGAACCTGCCGCGCACGGCGCTCACGGCGGGCATCTACCAGATCGACACCCAACTGGCCCTGACCCCGGAGCAGCGCGAGATCGGCCTGATGTTCCGCCGCGAGATGCCGCAGCAAGAAGGCATGCTGTTTGTGTTCGAGCAGCCGGGCACCCAGTGCTTCTGGATGAAAAACACCATCCTGCCATTAACAGCGGCCTTTGTGGACGATCAAGGGGTCATCGTCAACCTGGCCGACATGAAGCCACAAACCACGGACTCGCACTGCTCGGCCAAGCCGGTGCGCTACGTGCTGGAAATGAACGTCGGATGGTTTGCCAAGAAGGGTATCAAGGCAGGCAGCAAACTCGGTGGCAAGCCGTTCGAGATGGCCAAATAAAAAAAGCCCGTCCAGGACGGGCTTTTTCAGGGGCGCTGTAACTTAAGCGAAGTTGGCTTCGGCAAAGCCCCAGTTCACCAGCTTGTCGAGGAAGGTCTCGACAAACTTGGGACGCATGTTGCGGTAGTCGATGTAGTAGGCGTGTTCCCACACGTCCACCGTCAGCAGGGCCTTGTCGGCCGTGGTCAGGGGCGTGCCGGCCGCACCGGTGTTCACGATGTCTACCGTGCCATCAGGCTTCTTCACCAGCCAGGTCCAGCCGGAACCGAAGTTGCCTACGGCGGACTTGACGAAGGCTTCCTTGAAAGCCGCGTACGAGCCGAACTTGGCGTTGATGGCCGCGGCCAGTGCGCCGGTGGGTTCGCCGCCGCCCTGGGGCTTCATGCAGTTCCAGAAGAAGGTGTGGTTCCAGATCTGGGCCGAATTGTTGTAGATGCCACCGCTGGACTTCTTGATGATTTCTTCCAGCGTCAGCGCTTCAAACTCGGTGCCCTTTTGCAGGTTGTTGAGGTTGACCACATAGGCGTTGTGGTGCTTGCCGTGGTGGTATTCCAGGGTTTCTTGCGAGTATGCGGGGGCCAAAGCGTCGATCGCGTAAGGCAGTGGGGGCAGGGTATGTTCCATATTTTTTCCTCGTGGGTGGGTGGTGGTTTAGGGTCTAACGGATCAATTGTAGGAACTAATTGCGACGCGTCTGTAGGACATGGAGATCAACCTCACCGTCGGCCAGGACGGCCGTTGCAGCCTGCCCAGGCACCGCCTGCAGCACGCTGGTCAGGGGCTGGCCCTGGGCCGTGCGCAGCAAGGCATAGCCGCGTTGCAGCACCAGCAGCGGGTCGAGCAATGCCAGGCTGCGCGCAGCCCGGTCCAGGCGCGCGTGCTGCTGCTCCATGGCGGTTTTGAATTTTTGAGGAAAAACAGCCTCTGCCGCTTTGTGGGCGGACTTCTTTCGCTCTATATTTGATAGCGTTGCATAGCGCAGCCGCTGCGCCTGCTGGCCCAGCTTCCACTGTTGGCGCGCCACCAGGCCCGACGGGCGGCCCAGGCGCTGCGCCGCGCTGTCCAACCGCTGGGCCTGGGTGTCGAGCTGGCGCGTCACGGCATCCTGTAAACGCTGCCCCGCCAGACCCAGGGCCCTCAGCCAGACGTCGCGCGGCTGGGCCGCCAGCTCGGCGGCGGCGGTGGGCGTGGGCGCGCGCAGGTCGGCCACAAAATCGGCGATGGTGAAGTCGGTCTCATGCCCCACGCCACTGACGATGGGCACCGGACTGCGGGCGATGGTGCGGGCCAGTTGCTCGTCATTGAAGCCCCACAAATCCTCCAGCGATCCGCCCCCACGCACCAGCAGGATCAGGTCGATGTGCACTCCGCTCTTAGATGCCAAATCGCCCTCTTGCGCCGATGCATCCTGCGTGTACTGGTATAGATTCAATAGCGCCTGGACGAGCTCGCCCGGAGCCGCCGCGCCCTGCACCAGGGCTGGGGCCAGCACCACGGGGATGTGCGGCACGCGCCGCTGCAGGGCCGCCACCACGTCATGCAAAGCAGCGGCACCCAGCGATGTGACCACGCCAATGCCCCGCGGCAACAGCGGCAGCGGCCGTTTGCGGGCCGGGTCGAACAGGCCCTCGGCCTCCAGCTGCGCCTTGAGCCGCAGAAACTGCTCAAACAAGGCCCCCTGCCCGGCCCGGCCCATGCTTTCCACAATCAGCTGCAAGTCGCCCCGCGGCTCGTACACGCCCAGGCGGCCCCGCACCTCCACCAGCTCGCCGTCGCGCGGCGCAAAGTCCAGCAAACTGGCGGCGCGGCGGAACATGGCACAGCGGATTTGGCCTTGCCCGTCCTTGAGGTTGAAGTAGCAATGCCCGCTGGAAGCGCGCGAGAAGCCCGAAATCTCCCCGCGCACCGCGACAGGATTGAAGCGCGCCTCCAAGGTGTCAGCAATGGCGCGGCATAGCGCCCCAACTGGCCAGATTTGCGGCACCAATGCTGGGTTTGGCTGGCCGACCATCAGATTTGGCGTGGCAAAACGCAACGTTTGGATACGCAACGCTCCACAGGCGCGGCCTTTGTCGCTGAAGTGTCAAAAATAGGCCCGTTGATTGTCAATCGGACTGATTTACTGTGGTAAGTGGTTGATTTCAATTGGAATTTTTCTGCTTAATTTTTCATCGAAGTGTCACGGGCCCGCATGGGCGCTGGATTTCCGGCGGTCAAGAGCAAGTTCTTCACAAAGTTATCCACAGGAAATGTGGGTGAACTGGGGACTGCACGGACGGACTGAACAAAGCCACGGTCGGGTAGGCGGCTAAGCCATAATCGGCAGGCGTTTATCAACTTGAAACAACTTGTTGGCCCTCCGGCACCCGCTGGCAGAGCCCACAAGTTCGTGCGGAGAGCTATATTGTTTTCGATCATACAAGCCGCAGGCTGGCCGATTTGGCCCTTGGTTGCCTGCTCCATCCTAGCCATGGCCCTGGTGATTGAGCGCTTTTTGAGCCTCAAAACCTCCAAAATTGTGCCCCCCAAGCTCCTCAACGAGGTGCTGACGGTCTCGCAGACCAGCATTCCCGCCCCCGGCATCGTGAACCAACTGGCGCAAAACTCTAGCCTGGGCGAAGTGCTGGCCAGCGGCCTGCGGGTGCTCAACACCCACCCCAAGTGCAGCGACGAGGACGTGCGTGCCGCCATGGAAAGCGCAGGCCGCGCGGTGGCCCACAAGCTGGAGAAATACCTCAGCGCGCTGGCCACCATCGCCTCGGCTGCCCCCCTGCTGGGCCTGCTGGGTACGGTGATCGGCATGATCGACATCTTTGGCTCGCAGGGCAACGGCGGCGGCATGGGTGGCAACCCCGCGCAGCTGGCGCACGGCATCTCGGTGGCGCTGTACAACACCGCGTTTGGTTTGATCGTGGCGATTCCCTCGCTGATCTTCTGGCGCTATTTCCGGGCCCGGGTGGACGAGTACCTGATGACGCTGGAACTGGCCGCCGACCAGTTTGCCCGCCACCTGAACGCCGTGCGCAAACGCGGCTGAGCCGCACACCAAGACACCCACCATGAATTTTCGCCACCGCCGCCAGGAAGAGCCCGAAATCAACCTCATCCCGTTCATCGACGTGCTGCTGGTGGTGCTGATCTTTTTGATGCTGTCCACCACCTACAGCAAGTTCACCGAGCTGCAGATCACCCTGCCCGTGGCCAACACCGACGCGCAGCGCGACTACCCCAAAGAAATCATCGTGGCCGTTAGCAGCGATGGCCGCTACGCCATCAACAAGGGCCCGGTCGACGGACGCAGCATCGAAGCCCTGTCGCAAGCCCTGGTCAACGCCGCCCATGGCAACAAGGAGATGGTTGTGATCATCAGCGCCGATGCCAGCGCCACCCACCAGTCTGTCATCACCGTGATGGAAGCCGCCCGCCGCTCGGGGCTGAACCAGATCACCTTTGCCACCCAATCCACCCCCAAGTAACGTGGTCCTCTAGCGTGGAACAAACCCTGCTGCGCATCTGGCAGCGGCGCGGCTGGCAAGCCTGGCTGCTGTGGCCCTTGTCGCTGCTCTACGGCCTGCTGGCCGGGGTGCGCAAGCTGATGTACCGCCTCCACCTCAAGAAGTCTGGCCGCGTGCCGGTACCGGTCGTCGTGGTCGGCAACGTGGTGGCCGGTGGCTCGGGCAAAACCCCGGTGGTGATGGCCCTGGTGCAGCACTGGACGGCACGTGGCGTGCGCGTCGGCGTGGTGTCACGCGGCTACGGCCGCAGCAGCACCGACTGCCGCGAAGTACGGCCCGACAGCCTGCCCGCCGACGTGGGCGACGAGCCCGCGCTGGTCCAGCGCAGCTGCCAGGTGCCGGTGTTCGTGGCCCGCCAGCGCCTGCAGGCCGCGCAAGCCTTGCTGGCCGCCTACCCCACCACCCAGCTCATCGTGTGTGACGACGGCCTGCAGCACCACGCCCTGCACCGCGACCTGGAAATCTGCATCTTTGACGACCGCGGCGTGGGCAACGGCTTTTTGCTGCCCGCCGGGCCGCTGCGCGAAGCCTGGCCGCGGCCTGTCGATCTGGTGCTGCACAGCGGCGCGAACCCCGCCTTCGCCGGTTGGCGCGCCCAGCGCACCCTGGCCGACTACGCGGTGCAGGCCAACGGCACCCGCGTCCCGCTGGCCACCCTGCGCGGCTCCCCGGTGCTGGCCGTGGCCGCCGTTGCACAGCCGGAGAGCTTTTTCAGCATGCTGCGTGCCGCAGGCCTTTCGCTGGAAGAAACCCGGGCTTTGCCGGATCACTACAATTTTGATAGCTGGTCACGCCCATCTGATAAGCACAAAGCCGTGATTTGTACCGAAAAAGATGCGGTCAAACTCTGGCAGCACCAACCCGATGCGCTGGCCGTGCCCCTGGTGCTGGCGATCGACGCGGGCTTCTGGGCCGCACTCGACCAGCGCGTCCATCCGTGGCTATGATCCACACCCCACACCGACTGAGATTTCCCCATGGATAGCAAACTTCTGGAACTGCTGGTCTGCCCCGTGACCAAGGGCCCGCTGCAATACGACCGCGAACGCCAAGAGCTCACTTCGCGCAGCGCCCGCCTGGCCTACCCGGTGCGCGACGGCATCCCCGTGCTGCTGGAGAACGAAGCCCGCACCCTGAGCGACGAAGAACTCGGCCTGTAAACCCATGCGCTTCACCGTCCTGATCCCCGCCCGGCTGGCGTCCACCCGCCTGCCCAACAAGCCGCTGGCCCTGCTGGGCGGCGTGCCCATGGTGGTCCGCACCGCCCAGCGCGCCAGCCTGTCCCTGGCCCGGCGCACCGTGGTGGTCACCGACAGTGCCGCCATCCTGGAAGCCTGCGCCGCCCATGGCATCGAAGCCGTGCTGACCCGCGCCGACCACCCCTCCGGCAGCGACCGCCTGGCCGAGGCCTGCACCCTGCTGGGGCTGGATGGCGATGACCTGGTGGTCAATGTGCAAGGCGACGAACCCCTGATCGACCCCGGGCTGATCAACGACGTGGCCACCCTGCTGGAGCAGCGCCCCGGTGCCAGCATGGCCACCGCTGCCCACGCCATCCCCAGCCTGGCCGACTTCACCAACCCCAACGTGGTCAAGGTGGTGCTGGACGCACAGCAGTACGCCCTGTACTTCAGCCGCGCGCCCATCCCGTGGTGGCGCGACGGGGCCACGGCCGACAAAAGTTTCCAGAGCCTGCCCAGCCCGGCCCCGCTGCGCCACATAGGGATTTACGCTTACCGCGCCGGTTTTTTGCGCCTGTTTCCGACCCTGCCACAGGCCCCGATCGAGGTCAGCGAAGCCCTGGAACAGCTGCGCGCCCAATGGCACGGCTACCGCATCGCCGTGCACACAAGCGCACACGCGCCAGGCGCAGGTGTGGACACGCCGGAAGACCTCGAGCGTGTAAGCAAACTGTACTAAAGCCTCTGGTATCCTCACGCGCAATGAAGCGCTGCGGCTAGCACATGTGGGCCAGCAGCGCCGCGCAGTTTTAAACACTTCGAGGACTTTTCCATGAGACTGATTTTGTTGGGTGCACCTGGTGCCGGCAAAGGCACGCAAGCCACTTTTATCTGCCAGAAATACGGCATCCCGCAAATCTCTACCGGTGACATGCTGCGCGCAGCCGTCAAGGCTGGCACGCCCCTGGGCCTGCAGGCCGACGCGGTGATGAAGTCCGGTGGCCTGGTCAGCGACGACCTGATCATCAACCTGGTCAAGGAACGCCTGACCCAGCCCGACTGCGCCAATGGCTGCCTGTTCGACGGCTTCCCCCGCACCCTGCCCCAGGCCGATGCCATGAAGGCCGCTGGGGTCAAGCTCGACTACGTGCTGGAAATCGACGTGCCCTTCGAGGCCATCATCGAACGTATGAGCGGCCGCCGCTCGCACCCCGCCTCGGGCCGTACCTACCACGTCAAGTTCAACCCGCCCAAGGTCGAAGGCATTGACGACGTGACCGGCGAACCGCTGGTGCAGCGCCCCGACGACCAGGAAGAAACCGTGCGCAAGCGGCTCGAGGTGTACAGCGCCCAAACCCGCCCGCTGGTCGACTACTACTCCAGCTGGGCCCGCAACGAGCCCAACGCCGCCCCCAAGTACCGCGCCATCAGCGGCACCGGCAGCGTCGAAGACATCACGGCCCGGGCCTTTGCCGCGTTGGCCGCCTAGGCCCGCAAACCCTCTTGAAAGCCGCCTGGCCTGCGCCAGGCGGCTTTTTTACGCCCGCAGAGCCAGCAGCTCCAACAGCAGCGCAATCCGCGCCTTGACGGGCGACAAGCCCTGCGCGTCGGGAATCGCATCCGCCCCCCATCCCAGCACCCGGCCAAACACACAGCGCGTGGAGCGCACCACCCGCACCCCCTGCGCCATGGCCCGCAGCAAGGCCGCCTCAAGCGCGGCATGCACCGTGCCATTGCCCGTGCCGGCCACCACCAGGCCCTGCACCCCCTGCGCCACCAGCGCTTCCACCAGCCAGCCGCTGGCCCCGGCGTAGTTCAACACGATCTCCACCCGTGGCCAGCCGCTGGCAGGCAGACCACCCAAAACTACACTTTTGATAGCTGCTTGCGCTGATTGAATAAGCGCTGGAGGCATATTTCCCTCATAAAAATCCACCACCGAAGGCCAGGGCCGCAACAGCCGCACCCGGCCCTCTTCCACCAACCCGACCAGGCCCGCGTCGCCCGAGGCGAACGCATCCACCTGGTAGCTGTGCACCTTCTGCACATCGCGCGCGCTATGGACCTTGCCCGCGCACACGGCCACCACGCCGCGTGCGCCCGGGGTGGTGGCCACCGCCACGGCATCCAGCAGATTCTGCGGCCCGTCGGGCACCAGGGCCGTGGCCGGGCGCATGGCGCAGGTCAGCACCACCGGCTTGGCCGGGTCCAGCACCGCCTGCAAAAAGTACGCGGTTTCCTCCAGCGTATCGGTGCCGTGGGTGATGACGATGCCCACCACATCCTCCTGCGCCAGCCAGTGCGCGCAGCGCGCCGCCAGCTGCTGCCACAGGCCAAAACCCATGTCCTTGCTGTCCACCTGGGCCACCTGCTCGGCCACCAGCTCCACCGCGTCGGCAAAGCCGCCCAGCGACTCCAGCAGCTGCGCCACACCCACTTCGCCCGCGGTATAGCCCAGGTTATCGCCCGCGCGACTGGCGCGGCCGGCAATCGTGCCGCCGGTGCCCAGCACCACGATCCTGGAAGAACTTGAATTCACGGCCATGCTTGCAAACTTTCAAAAACTGGTTAAAAATACAGTCACTGGATATTAAAACAGCCCAACACTTCGGTCCCGCCTAGGAGTCACCCCATGGATCTGCCCTTGTTTCCCGCCAAACTCACCGCCCGCCAGCAGCAGATTCTGGAATTGATCCAGTCCGCCATCGCCCGTACCGGCGCGCCCCCCACCCGCGCCGAAATCGCCAACACTCTGGGCTTCAAGTCGGCCAACGCCGCCGAAGAGCACCTGCAGGCCCTGGCCCGCAAAGGCGCGATTGAGCTGGTCAGCGGCACCTCGCGCGGCATCCGCCTCAAGAGCGACACCCTGCGCTCCATCAACGAGTCGCGCCTGCACAACGTGCTCACCCAGCTGGCCCTGCCCCTGATCGGCCGGGTGGCCGCCGGTTCCCCGATTTTGGCGCAGGAACACGTAGACCAAACCTACCACGTTGAAGCCAGCATGTTCCGCCACAAGCCCGATTACCTGCTCAAGGTGCGCGGCATGTCCATGCGCGACATCGGCATCCTCGACGGCGACCTGCTGGCCGTGCAATCGGCCACCGACGCCAAGAATGGCCAGATCGTGGTGGCCCGCCTGGGCGACGACGTGACCGTCAAACGCTACCGCCGTACCAAAAACCTCATCGAGCTGCTGCCGGAAAACCCCGACTACCCCACCATCGTGGTCGACCCGGAAGAAAACTTCGCCATCGAAGGCCTGGCGGTCGGGCTCATCCGCAACACCTTGCTGGTGTAGCGGCGTCCCAGCCACGGCGCCCTGCTGCGCCAAACGTAAGTTCATGTAAAGCGCAGCAGCCTGTGGGAAGCCCCCGCAGCATCCACTACCCGCGTTTTTTCCGCGTTAGTTCGCGGTTATTGCCACCGCTTCGTCCGTATTCAACACCGCTTGTTGGGGAGGTCCTATGGGAATCGCATCGTTTTCGCCTACGGGTTTACTGGGCTCGTTCCAAGGTCTGATGGGCTGGCTCACTGCCAGTACGCCCACCGCAGGCACCCAGCGCAGCACGCGCGCGCCCCAGGCAGCGCGTCCGGCCATGGTCTGGGCCCCTAGCTGCAACAACCACCCCAACCCGGCACCCGCCTGGGCGGCCCGCCCCGGCTGCAGCGCCCCGCCGCCTGCCACGCCCCGCCGCCCGGTGCGGGTGCTCCGGGTCATCGACACGCCGCAGTCGGCGGCCAGCGCCGGACGCATGCGCATCTCGGGCCGCATGGCCGATGTCTGCGCCGAGCTGGACCGTATGGCGGCGCTGGAGTCCGCTCCCCGCAACGGCGAACTGCTGCAGTAGGCCGTCCACCACCCTGCCACCGGCCAACCATGGGCCTGCCGATAACCTGCCGTTAGCCTGCTAATGGCCCGGCCACACCGGTGGTGCCGCCGCGGCGGGCCGATGGTAACGGCCGCCATGCAACCATTGCGCCGTTGCAGCAATTCAGGCAACAGGCACCGGCACCAAGGCACAATCAGGGGATGAACATTGTGATCCTCGACGACTACCAAGATGCCGTGCGCAAACTCGAATGCGCCACCAAGCTGGAACCCTTTGCTGCCAAGGTCTATACCAACACCGTCAAAGGCCTGGGCCAGTTGTCGGTGCGCCTCAAGGATGCCGACATCATCGTACTCATCCGCGAGCGCACCCAGCTCAACCGGGCGGTGATCGAAAAGCTGCCGCGCCTGAAGATGATCGCCCAGACCGGGCGCATCGGTGCCCATGTGGATGTCACCGCCTGCACCGAGCGCGGCATTGCCGTGGCCGAGGGCGTGGGCTCCCCCACGGCCCCGGCCGAGCTGACCTGGGCGCTGATTTTGGCCTCGTCCCGGCGGCTACCCCAGTACATCAGCAACCTCAAGCACGGGGTCTGGCAGCAATCGGGCATGAAGACCGCGTCCATGCCGCCCAATTTCGGCATGGGTACCGTGCTCAAAGGCAAGACCATGGGCATCTGGGGCTATGGCCGCATCGGCCAGATCGTCACCACCTATGCCCGCGCTTTCGGCATGAAGGTGCTGGTCTGGGGCCGCGAGACTTCGCGCACCCGGGCCCTGGCCGACGGGGTGGAGGTGGTCGACAGCAAGGAGGCCCTGTTTGCGCAGTCGGATGTGCTGTCGCTGCACCTGCGGCTGAACGAAGAAACCCGTGGCATCGTCACGCTGGAAGACCTGTCGCGCATGAAGCCCACGTCGCTGTTGGTCAACACTTCACGGGCCGAGCTGATCGAGCCTGACGCGCTGCTGGCGGGCTTGAACCGCGGCCACCCCGGCATGGCTGCCATCGACGTATTCGAGAGCGAGCCGATCTTGCAGGGCCACGCCCTGTTGCGGCTGGAGAACTGCATCTGCACCCCGCACATCGGCTACGTGGAGCAAAACAGCTACGAGATGTACTTCAATGCGGCGTTTGACAATGTGCTGAACTTCATCAAGGGCACACCTACCAACATCATCAATCCTGCGGCCCTGCAGGTACGGCGCTAGCAGTACGCCAGAGGCGCGCATTGCTCTCTATTTTCAAAATAATTTGATAGCTGCCTGCGTCTATAGGACAAGCACAAACGGCCAAAAAACCTATGGTTTTTTGGCCGTTTTTTATAGATTTTGCAAGTCCCGCTTGCAGCCCAGGGATCAGGTCTTCTTGGGCGAGATCTTGGCCTCAATACTGGGGTCGAACAGGTCGAACTCCAGCATATTGCTGTCCACCACCGGAATCGCTGGCGGTGCTGGCACGGGGGCCGCTACCGGTGCGGGCGCAGCCAGGTCCAGGTCTAGATCCAGGTCGAAGTCCAGGTCCAGGGCCGCAGGCACCGGGGGCAAAGTGGCGGGCACAGAGGGAATTTCCTGCATCGCCATCAACTCGGAGTTGGAGAAATCGAGATTCAGGTCCAGATCCAGGTCCAGCGGCGGACGGTGCGCAGGTGCCAGCGGCTGCGGATGGGTGTCCTGGCTCTCCAGAGGGGCCATCTCCGACATCAGCAACATCGGCTGGGTGAACGAAGTCTCGCGCGGGGCCGAAGCCTCCAGCGGCACGGGTTGGGAGATGTCCAACTCCAGCTCCTGCGGACGGGTAACGGCTGCCGTACGTGGCCGGGTCTTCGGGCTGTGCGCAGAGCCATCCGCCTGGCGCACGGTGCCCTGGGCCATGGCGTAGAGCAGCAGCAGTTCGCGGTAGGCGGCCAGGTCAAAGGGCTTACCCGCCCCGGTGGCGGTGTCGCGGAACAGGCAGGCTTCGATGAAATCCAGCACCTTGGGGGTTCCCCACTGGCTTTCGATGCTACGCAACACCGCAGGGTAGCCTTCCAGGGACTGGCCCTCGCGGGTAAACGCAGGGAACTCGGGAATATGGCTGTTGAAGATGCGGTTGAAAGCATCGCGCTGCTGCTGGTATTCCGCCTGTCGGCCCAGCGTGTGGTAAATCTTCAGCAGCTCCAGGTAGGCCAGGGGGCTGGATTCGGCCGTGTCGTGGATGCTCTTTTTCAGCACTTCGATGGCCTGGTCGTACTGGCCCAATGAAACAAAGAAGTCGGCATGCTGCTGCACGTCCAGAAAATCGTCTGGGTAGATGCTGCGTGCGGGCATGGCGGTGACGGCAGAGCGCGGTACGGGCGTGAGCGGCTTGACGGGCATGGTCACGGCGGTCAGCTTTTTCAGGTCGTCAAACAGCGACTCGTCCACATCGGCATCGTGGTTGGGGCCTGGCAAGGTGTTGGGTGGTAGTTGCGATGCCAGGGGTGCCGGGCGGCTCATGGGCGGTGTACGACCCAGCTCTTCGGCACTGGGTTCGCCATGGTGCGCCCAGTCGGTGGTTACCGAGGGGGCGCGTTGGCGGGCGCGGTTCCAGAAGAAGGCGGCGGCGGCAATGGCGGCCAGCAGCAAACCAAGCAGGCTGTAGACAAAGCTTTCGTCGTAGCGGTTGCTTTCCAGGCGGTCCAGGCGCTGCTTGAAGTCGGCTTCATTTTTGGCCAGCAGGGCCTTGAGGGTCTTGGACTCGGCCTCCAGGGCCAAGAGGCGCTGCTTTTCCTGGGGGTTTTCCACCGGCAGGTTGTTCAGCTCGCGCCAGGCGGCGGCAGCGGATTCGCGCTTTTGCAGGTCTGCGGTGGGGGCCAGAACCACATCGCTGGCGGGCTTGAGCTGGACCAGCCGCTCATCGGGGGTCTCGGGCGACTCCAGCTTCAAGCGGGGTTTGTTGTCCGGTACTTCGGCCTTGGCCTCGACCTTGGGTTCAACCTTGGGCGCCACCGGCTTCGGCACCGCCACCGCCACGGGCTCCTTGGGCTCTCTGGCCAGAATCGGCTTGGACACCGGTGCGGGCCGGGGAGCACGCACTACCGGAACGGGATTGGCGTTGCGGATGGGTGCCGGACGAGGCGCGGCGACTGGTGCGGGGGCCGCCACGGATCCATCGGCCACGGGCGACGGGGCTGCCGTCGGCGCGGTGACGGTTGCAGGAATGATGGTGGGCACCGCCGCTGCGCGCGTTTCCACTGGGAAGTCGGGTAAAAAATCGTAGCGGCGCGAGGCTTTCTGGCTGCAAATGGAGCGCAGCACCACACCCACCACCGGCTCGTCCACGGCAGCCGACGCGCGGATCCGCACCACGGCATCCTGTCCCCCCTGGGAGCCAGACACCACGATGACCCGCACGCGGTTGGCGGCCACCGGCCCTTCGCCGTAGAACACGTCGGCTTCAAAGCAGCTGCTGGCACTGTCGTCAGCGGAGTCCAGTCGGACATCCACCGCCAGGTCCAGCGGCTGGCCCAACACCACCGAACCTCTGGCGCGTCCGAGAGACAGGGCTGAGCTGCCAAATGCTGCGACCAAAAGGGTGGAGCCAAGAAGGGTGTTGCGTAGTTTCACTGCAATTTTTTACGGTTTAGGGGATTTGCACACACCATACCATTGGATTTCGGCATGTGATCATTTAAACAGCGGGAATTATCGGGCCATCTGTGGGGATTGTGGGTGCGAAGACACAGGCCCAGAAAAGCGAAGGCAGTACCGTTCCGAGAGCCCAGCCAGACACCCGGGCGACAAATTTTGTACAGTTTGGCGTCGCATCCGTGACCACGGCATGACAATGCCCGGTTTACCAGCCCCACCAAAGACAGCCCATGGACGAACCCATCCTGACCATTGAAGAACGCGCGGCAATTAATTCCGGACACTGGTTTGCATCGCTTTCGCCATCTTTGCGGCACGATATTTTGCGCTGCGCCTATGTCAAACGTTACCAAGACAACGGCCTGATTGCAGCCCGCGGCGAGCCGCCAGAGGAATGGGTGGCCTGCGCCAAGGGCGCGGTGCGGGTGAGCTCCACCTCGCTCTCGGGCAAGCAGATCACCCTGACCTACATGGAGCCCGGCACCTGGTTTGGCGACATCGCCATTTTTGACGGCGACCGGCGTACCCACGATGCCTACTCCCATGGCGAAACCACCCTGCTGTGCGTCGCCAAGGCCGACTTCAAAAAAATACTCGCCACCCACACCGAGCTGTACGAGGCCATGCTGCGGCTGCAGGCGCGGCGCATTCGCCAGTTGTTCGGTCTGGTCGAAGACCTGAACACCCTGCCCTTGCGGGCCCGGCTGGCCAAACAACTACTGCACCTGGCGCGCAGCTACGGGATTCCCAACCTGGCCAATGCCAACGAGATCCGCATCAGCCTGCAACTGGCCCAGGAAGAGCTGGCGCAGTTGCTGGGCGCATCACGCCAGCGCGTCAACCAGGAGCTCAAGGCGATGGAACGCGACGATGTGATCGCCATCGAAACCGCCGGCCTGATGATCCGCGACCGCGCGGCACTGCTGCGCATCGTGGAAGCGGATAAATAAACCGCGATCGTCCGCCGTTCAGCCGTTGTCCAGCAACTGGGCCGACACGCATGCCTGGGTAAACACGGCCACCGCGTGCCGCAGGGTGGGCATGTCGGACTGCGGGTATTCCATGCGCAAATAGACCCGCCCGCGCTGCACCTGCAGGATGAACGGCGTCGCCTGCTGGACCGCTTTGGTCGGCCAGGCTTGCAGCAGATCCATCAACGGGCCGTCCAGCCACTGCTGGGCCTGGACGCGGTTGTCGGCCACCAGGGCGTAGTGGTCCCAAAACTCCAGCGGCGCGGTGTTCCAGCCAACTTGGTCATACAGCGCCAGCCAACGGACTTCTTCAGGCAAGTCTGCGTCCACTCTGGTTTGCACGCCGTGGGTCGCCTGCTCGTAGAAGCGCTTTTCCAGCGACTCCTTGAGCGGGCGGTTGATCAGCATGATGGCCAGGTGCTCGGGCAGACCCAACTCGGCCCGGGCGCGCAGTTCGGCACCCACAATGAAGTCCCGGCCCGCCGGACTGCGCTCCAACCGCCAGGGCCGTCCACCAACGGCACCAATCACGGCGAAACCACCGGCATCGTCCAGGCGGTCAAACGCCAGCCCTTGCGAATCTGCCCAGCCATTGAAGGCATCCAGATCTGCATTGCTGCGTCCCAGGCTTGTCGCCCGTCCTACCCAGTTTTTGATGCGCTTGAGCATGCGCGCCTGCTTTCTTTGGAGGGCTGACGGTGGTCGGCAACCCAAATTACGCAAGTTCTGTTGCTACAGAATATATAGCTCTTCACGCTTATGGAATAAGCACAAGAGGCTGTTTTTATGCCTAAAATATCCGGCGAACCAATGGATTGGCCAAGTGCACGCTGTGGTCTACCCGACAGGGATCGAACCTGTGACCCTCAGCTTAGAAGGCTGATGCTCTATCCAACTGAGCTACGGGTAGCAAGCTTAAGATTCTAACCTTATGGGTCTGCGGACCTCCCTCTTTTGAAGACCTTGCCATGCCATCCTTGCACGCCAACATCCTGACCCCCAGCGGCTTCGTCACCGGGGACATCGCCTTCAACCCCGAAGGCCGCATCGCCCACATTACCGGCCACCCGGCCACCACCGCCAGCGTGCGCGAAGCAGGCCTGCCGCTGGTGCTGCCCGGCTTCATCGACCTGCATGTGCACGGCGGCGCGGGCCATGACATCATGGAAGGCGGCGATGCCGTGCTGCACGTGACCCGGCTGCACGCCCGGCACGGCACCACGTCGTTGCTGGCCACCACCATGACCGCGCCCATGGCCGACCTGGAAGCCGCGTTCAGCGCGCTGGGCCCGGTCTGCCAGCAGCGCCCGGCGGGTGCGGCCCGCGTCATGGGTGTGCACCTGGAGGGCCCCTACATCAGCGAGGCCAAGCTGGGGGCACAGCCGCCGTTTGCCCGGCCCGTAAGCCATGCGGAAATCCACCAGCTGCACGCCCTGGCACCGATCCGCCTGATCACCCTGGCCCCCGAAGTAGGTGGCAACCTGGACATGGTGGCCCAGCTGTGTGCCGAGGGCTACAAGGTGCAGTTGGGCCACAGCACCGGCAGCTACGAAGACGGCGTGGCCGCGCTGCAGCAGGGTGCCACCGGCTTCACCCATTTGTTCAACGCCATGTCGGCCCTGCACCACCGCGAGCCCGGCATGGTGGGAGCGGCACTGGCGCATGCCCGCTTTGCCGAGATCATTCCCGACCTGCTGCACGTGCACCCCGGTGCCATCCGCGCCGCGCTGCGGGCCATCCCCTGCCTGTACTGCGTGACCGATTCCACCTCGGCCGCGGGCATGCCGGACGGCGAATACACGCTGGGCCGCCACAAGGTGTTCAAGTGCCTGGGTGGCGTGCGGCTGGAAGACGGCACCCTGGCCGGATCCTCGCTGGCCATGGACCAGGCCCTGCGCAATCTGGTGGACAGCGTGGGGCTGGACCTGGCGGACGCGTCCAACCGCGTCTCGCGCTTTGCCGCCGAACACCTGGGCCTCACCGACCGGGGCCAATTGGTGGCCGGTGCCTGGGCCGATGTGGTGGTGCTGGACCGTGACCTGGCCCTGCAGGCGGTCTACGTGGAGGGCGAGGCCATCCCGCTTTAGTCGGTCGTCGGAGGAATGGCGGGCAGCAGCACCGTCACCACCAGCCCGCATTCCGCGTGGTTGTGCAGCCGGATCTCGCCGCCATGCGCCTGGATGATGTTGCGGGCAATACCCAGGCCCAGGCCGGTGCCGGTGCGGTTGTTCTGCTGGCCATGGCCCAGGCGCACATGCGGCTCGAAAGCCGCCGACATTGAGGCCTGTGCAATACCGGGGCCGAAGTCGCGCACCTCCACCACCGCCAGCGCGCCGCGGTGGCCCAGGCGCAGCTGCACCCGCTCGCCATACAGCACGGCGTTGTCCAGCAGATTGCTCAGGGCCCGCTCCAGCGCCAACGGCTTGCCCTGCACGCTTACCGGTTCGGACACAAAATCGATGCTGGCATTCGGGTGGATGGGCCGCTTGGCCAGCCGGGCCAGCAGGGTGTCGAGGCGCACGGGGGTCAGGTTTTCGTGGATGTCGGTGTCTTTGACACTTTGCAGCGCGGCCTTGACCATCACGTCCAGGTCGTCCAGGTCTTCGTGGAAGTCGGCCTGCAGGGCTTCGTCGTCCAGGAGCTCGGTGCGCAGCTTGAGCCGCATGATGGGGGTTTTCAGCCCATGCGAGATACCCAGAAACAGCCGCTCGCGGTCCACCAGGTAGCGCTGGATGCGGGCCTGCATCTCGTTGAAGGCGCGGGCAGTACGGCGCAGCTCGGCGGTGCCGGTCTCAGGCACGGGCTCGGGCGCGCTGTCGCTGCCGAAGGCGTTGGCCGCCGAGGCGATGCGGTTCAGCGGGCGGATCAGGCCGCGCACCAGCAGCACCGCCAGCACCAGCACCGTCAGCAGCGTTACCAGTTGCAGTGCCACGCGGTCCAGGGTCAGCGGATTGGCGTTGTCCAGAAAATACGGGTCGGGCATGGGCGCGGCCAGGTACAGCCAGCGCCCCGGCTCAAATTCAGACTGGATTACCAGCACGGGTGCAGGGCGCGGGCGTAGCAGCAAGGTGGCCTCGACCCAGGACTCGGGCAGGTCGTTGACGGTGCGGCCATCGTCCGACACCCGCAGGCCATCGGGCCAGGCAAAGGCCACGTCCGGGGCCTGGGCGGGGTGCAGATTGGCCACCAGGTCGTCGCGCACCACGGTCACCACCGCGTCTACCAGGGCGTTGCCGCCCAGGGGGGTGATGGCGACGCGCTCGCGGTTCACATTGACGAAAAACCGCGTACCGCCCATGGTGCGCAGCTGCTCGATCAGGATGGGCCGGTATTTGGGTGGCAGGTCGCGGAAAAAGCGCAGCGTGCCCGCCGCATTCACCGCCAGGTGGTGGGCCGCGCCCAGGGCCTCGGTACGGGCGCTTTCGCGCAACTGGCGGGCCCACAGCAAGGTGCCCACCAGCTGCGCGCTGACCACGCCCAACGCCAGCACCAGCACGATGCGGCCCAGCAGGCTGTCGGGCAGCCAGCGCTTCCACCTAACTTTCATGGACTTGGGTGCAAAACACCCCGAGCAAGGCAAGCGGCTTCAAGCATCCGAGGCCACCACATCGGCAGAGAACACATAGCCGCTGCCACGCACGGTCTTGACCAACACGGGCTGCTTGCCGTCGTCGCTCAGGCGCTGGCGCAGGCGGCTGACCTGCACATCCAGCGAGCGGTCCAGCGGCCCCAGGTCGCGGCCCCGGGTTTGCTCCATCAGGCGGCCCCGGTCCAGGGTCTCGCCCGCGTGCTCGGCAAAGAAGCGCAACAGGTTGAAGTCCATGCTGGTCAGCACCACCAAGGTGCCGGTCGCATCCACCAGCTGGCGTTCCAGCAAATCCATGGTGAAACCGGCAAAGCGCAGAAAGCGTACCGCCGCACCGCCTCCGCCCAGTTGCATGCGGCGGTGGATGGCCTTGATACGGGCCAGCAGCTCGCGCGGGTTGTAGGGCTTGGCGATGTAGTCGTCCGCCCCCAGCTCCAGGCCGACGATGCGGTCGGTGTCGTCGGCGCTGGCGGTCAGCATGATGATGGGCACGGGCGACTGGCGGCGCACCGTTTGGCACAGGGTGAAGCCATCGGTGTCGGGCAGCATCACGTCCAGGATCACCAGGCTGAGTACCTCGCGGAAGCGCTCGAACTCGGCCAGGAAACTGGCCCCGTCGTGCGCCACGCGCACCTCGTACTGGTGCTTTTCCAGGTAGGTTTTGAGCAGGTTGCGGGTTTTTTGGTCGTCGTCGACGACCAGGATGGTGCGGTTCATAGATCTACGGCGTATTACTGGGGGCGCGGATCACGGCGGCCAGGCGGCGCTGCGCCTCGGCGGGCTCCATGCGCGGGTCGGTCAGGTAGCGCCACAGGGTTTGGGCCACCGCGTCCTTGATGGATTCGTCGGCCGCCATGCGGTGGGCCAGGCTGGGCACACGGGCGGTGCGCGGGTCGGCAAAGCTGGCCCAGGAGTCGCGGGCACAACTGTCCAGGCTGGCCACGTCGATATCGCGCTGCACCGGCACCGAGCCCTTGATGCGGTTGTAGGCCAGTTGGGTGGACGCATTGAACACCAGCTCGGCCACCTTCTCCTGCGTGGCCTCACGGTGGTGGCCGTTGGCCAGCATGGCCAGGGTGTCGATGCTGTAGAGGTGGCTGTTCTCGGTGCCGGGCAGCACCACGCAGCCAAAATCCTTGGCCGGACTGGCGCCCCAGGCGATCAACTCGCCCTTGGCCCAGTCGCCCATCACCAGCATGGCCGCTTTGCCATCCAGCAGCTCGCGGGCAGAGTCGGTCCAGGGCTTCTCGCGTGGCGGCTCGCCACCCACCGTGTTCGTGCTGCGCAGCCAGCGCAGCCGGGTCAGGGCGCGCTCCACCCGCGGGTCCAGCCAGGCACTGCTCTTGCGCTGCACGATCAGCTCGCGGTACAGCGCCGGGCCCGCATCGCTGAGCAGCACCGCCTCGAATACCGTGGCCACCTGCCAGGGCTCGTCGCTCCAGGCCAGCGGCTGGATGCCCTGCGCCGACAGCTTGCGCACCGCCGCTTCCAACTCGGACCAGGTGGTGGGCGGCGGCAGGCCCACGCGGGCAAACAGACGGCGGTTGTACAGCAGGGTGTTGATGCGGTGGATGCCCAGCGGCGCGGCAATCACCATGCCGTTGTAGCTGACCAGGTCCATCACCGTAGGAAACAGGGTTTGCGCCCAGCGCTGGCGGCTGGCCACGGCGTTCAGAGGCAGCACCAGGCCCACATCGGCCCATTCGGTCAGGGTGGTGCCAATCAGCTGCGCCACGTCGGGTGCGTCGCCCATCAGCACCCGGCTCTTGAGCACCTTGACGGCCGCCATGCCGCCACCACCGGGGATCGCCGCGTCGCGCCACTGCACGCCATTGGCCGCCAGGATGGTGCTGAGCTGGTTGGCGGCGCGGCGCTCACTGGCCGAGGTGAGCCAGTGCAGCACATCCACCGGCTGGGCGGGTGTTTGGGCCCAGCCCGGCGCCGCCAGCGCGGCCCAACCCAGCAACAAGAAGGCAAGTGCTTTCATTTCCTATCGAAATGTAATGTTATCTATCACGGGCCCACAGGCTGCCACAGAGCGTACCCACGTGCCGCGTCGGCAACGTAATGAAACGTAATGCAACCCGGCCAGCGACAGAAATAAGTTCAACAAAATCAATTACTTAGAAGATTAAAGTGGCACAGCATGGGCCGTTTGATGTTACAGGTGGTACAGCATAACCTCCGGCCCATTGAAGGCCCGGACATCCCGTCCTGGATTCAAGCCCCCCAGGAGACTACCGTCCATGCGCACCCCCTTCCACCTTACGGCCACCGCCCTTGCCCTGGTTTGCAGCGGCTTCGCCCACGCGGGCAATCTCACCATTGAAAGCTGGCGGGTGGACGACAAACCGCTGTGGGAGGACGTTCTGCTGCCCGCTTTCTACAAGGCCAACCCCGGTATCACCGTCAAGTTCTTGCCCACCTCGCCACCCGAGTACGACTCGGCCCTGAATACCCGCCTGACCGCAGGCACCGCAGGCGATCTGATCACCTGCCGCCCGTTCGATGTGTCGCTGGACCTGGCCAAAAAGGGCTACCTGGAAAAGCTCAACGGCACTCCGGGCCTGAAGAACTTCCCCGAATCGGCCCAGGTCGCCTGGCAATCGGACGATGGCAAAAATACCCACTGCATGCCCATGGCCTCGGTGATCCACGGCTTCTTCTACAACAAAAAGATCTTTGCCGACCTGGGCCTGGCCGTGCCGGTGACCGAGGCTGACTTCTTTGCCGTACTCGACAAAATCAAGGCCACCGGCAAGACCACGCCGCTGGCCCTGGGCACCGCCGACCAGTGGGAGACCAACCAGATCGTCTTCACCGGCATCGGCCCCAACCACTGGAAGGGCGAAGAAGGCCGCAAGGGCCTGATCAGCGGCAAGCAGAAGTTCACCGACCCAGCCTTCGTCAGCACCTGGGAAACCATGGCCAAGTGGGCACCCTATCTGTCCAAAGGCTACCAGGCGCAAACCTATGGCGATTCGCAAAACCTGTTCGGTTCGGGCCGTGCCGCCATCTACCCCACCGGCTCGTGGGACATCTCGTACTTCGAACAAAACAGCAAAGTCGATTTCGGCGCGTTCAAGCCGCCGGTGCAAAAAGCCGGCGATGCCTGCTACATCTCCGACCACACCGACATCGGCATGGGCATCAACAGCAAGAGCAAAAACAAGGCCGATGCGCAAACCTTCCTGAACTGGCTGGCCAGCAAGGAGTTTGCCGACCTGTACACCAACAAGGCCACCGGCTTCTTCTCGCTGTCCAGCCACGCCATCGAGGTGAAGAACCCTGTGGCCAAGGAAATGATCGGCTGGCGCAGCCAGTGCAAAAGCACTATCCGCCTGAACGCGCAGATCATGAACCGTGGCACCCCCAGCATGGAAAACGAGCTCTGGAACGTCAGCTCGCAGGTCATGAACCTGAAGATGGCACCCAAGGATGCCGCGCAGCAGATCCAGGCCGGGTTTGCCAAGTGGTACGCCCCCGCCAAGTAAAGCAGCCTGCGGCAAGCCCTGGAGGCTTGCCGCCGCCTGACTGCAACCACGAAGGTTCACGATGAAACAAGGTTTTTCCTGGCGGGTGCTGGTGTTCATCACACCCGCCCTGCTGGTCTACGCGGTGTTCAGCGCCCTGCCGCTGCTCGACACCCTGCGCCTGGGGCTGTACAGCACCGATGAAAACGGGCTGCGCAGCTTCTCCGGCCTGGCCAACTACGCCACCATCCTGCACGACCCGCAGTGGTCGGCCAGCTTCTGGAACGCCATGCTGAACAACCTGAAGTTCTTCGGCATCCACATGCTGGTGCAAAACCCGATTGGCCTGCTGCTGGCGGCCCTGCTGTCGCTGCGCAAGGTGCGCTTTGCCACGTTTTACCGCACGGTGTTTTTCTTGCCCACGCTGTTGTCGGTGGTAATTGTGGGCTTTGTCTGGCAGTTGATTTTGTCGCCGCTGTGGGGCGTTTCTGAGCGGCTGCTGGGCTGGGTGGGGCTGGAGAGCTGGTTTGCACCCTGGCTGGGGCTGGAATCGTCGGCGCTGACCACCTTGTCGCTGATGTCGGTGTGGCAATTCGTGGGCATGCCCATGATGCTGATCTACGCCGCCATGATCGCTATCCCCGAGGACGTGATCGAAGCCGCGGTGGTCGAAGGGGCCTCGCCCTGGCGCATCTTCTACGAGATCCGCCTGCCGCTGATTTTGCCCACGCTGGGGCTGGTGACCATCCTCACCTTCGTGGCCAATTTCAACGCCTTTGACCTGATCTACACCGTCAAGGGCGGGCTGGCCGGTCCCAACTACAGCACCGACATCTTGGGCACGCTGTTCTACCGCACCTTCTTTGGCTACCAGTCGCAGGTGGCCAGCCCAACCATGGGTGCGGCGGTGGCCACGCTGATGTTCCTGGTGATCCTGCTGGGCGTGGGTTTTTACTTTCTGCTGGTGCAGCGCCGCCTGCAACGCTTTGCACTGTGAGCTGATGATGGCCCAACCTCTCTCCAAAATCACCCCCAGCCGCGTGTTTGTGCACGCCACCCTGCTGGGCTACCTGCTGCTGGCGATGGCACCCATCCTGCTGGTGTTCATGAACTCGTTCAAGGAACGCACCGCCATCTTCGACGACCCGCTGGCCTGGCCCACGCCCGAAACCTTTTCGCTGGTGGGCTACCACAAGGTGCTGGGCCGCTCCGAGGTGTGGCTGTACTTTGGCAACAGCTTCACCGTGACCGTGGCGTCGCTGTTCTTCATCTTGCTATTTGGGGCCATGGCGGCCTGGGCGCTCACCGAGTACAAGTTCCAGGGCAGCCGCTGGCTCAAGCTGTTCTTTGCCTTCGGCATCATGGTGCCGATCCGGCTGGGCACGGTGTCTATTCTGCAAACCATGGTCAGCCTGGGTCTGGTCAACACCCTGACCGCCCTGGTGCTGGTGTACGTGGCCCAGGGCCTGCCGCTGGCCATCATGATCCTGTCGGAGTTCATGGGCCAGGTGCCCGGCGAATTAAAAGACGCAGCACGCTGCGACGGCATCGACGAATTCCGCATCTTCTTCCAGGTGGTGGTGCCGCTGATCCGCCCGGCCATTGCCACGGTGGCCGTATTCACTATGGTGCCGATCTGGAACGACCTGTGGTTTCCGCTGATCCTGGCACCGTCGGAAAAAACCCAGACCATCACCCTCGGCATCCAGCAGTTCGTGGGCCAGTACGCCACCGACTGGAACGCCGTGCTCGCCGCCCTGGCGCTGGCCATCATCCCCGTGGTCGTGCTCTATGCCCTGTTTTCACGCCAACTGATCCGCGGCATTACCGCTGGCGCAGTGAAGTAACCCGATCCATATCATGGCAAAAGTATCCCTTCAAAACATCTCCAAGTCCTTCGGCAACACACCGGTGTTGCAGAACATCAGCCTGGAAATCGAGCACGGCGAACTGGTCGTGCTGGTTGGCCCCAGCGGCTGCGGCAAGTCCACCCTGCTGCGGGTGCTATGCGGGCTGGAAGACATTGACAGCGGCACGCTGCGCATCGGCGACGACGTGGTCAACGGCATGCCCCCGGCCGAGCGCGGCATCGCCATGGTGTTCCAGAGCTATGCCCTCTACCCGCACATGACAGTGCGCCGCAACATGGCTTTCGGCCTGCGCATCCACGGCGCCGACAAGGCCGAGATCGACCGCCGCGTGATGGATGCCGCCAAGGTGTTGCACATCGACCACCTGCTGGAGCGTCTGCCCCGCGAACTCTCCGGCGGCCAGCGCCAGCGGGTGGCCATCGGCCGCGCCATCGTGCGCGAGCCCCGGCTATTCTTGTTCGATGAACCCCTGTCCAACCTGGACGCGGCGCTGCGCGCCAAGACCCGCATCGAGCTGGCCCGCCTGCACCGCGACCTGGCCGCCACCATGGTCTACGTGACGCACGACCAGGTCGAGGCCATGACCCTGGGCGACAAGATCGTGGTGCTGCACGAAGGCCGGGTGCAGCAGGCGGGCACACCGCTCACTTTGTACCAGCAACCCGCCAACCGCTTTGTGGCCACCTTCATCGGCTCGCCCACCATCAACCTGCTGCCTGCGCGGGTGATTGAGCTGGCCGAGCACGGTGTGCGCGTGCAACTGGGCAACGGCTGCAAGTTCTTCGCCACCGTGGACCCCACTGGCCTGCAGGTTGGCGAATCGGTGGAAGTGGGGCTGCGCCCCGAGCACTGCGAAGTGCTCACCGGCGAACGTGCCCCCGGCGTGAACGATGCCGCACTGGACGCGGAAATCACCCTGGTCGAGCACCTGGGCGAATCGAACCTGCTGTACCTGAAGACCGACGACGGCCAGGAGCTCATCGTGCGCGGCGACGGCAATGCCGCCGTGCGCCTGGGCGACTCGGTCATCATCCGCGCCGTGCCCGAGGCCATGTACCTGTTCCGCGCCGATGGCAGCGCCTGCCCGCGCCTGCGCCCCGGCAACATGAGATCGGCCCACGCGCTATGAAACTATCCACAGACATCCTCTACCGGGTGGGCGTGGACGGTGGCGGCAGCAGCACCCGGGCCCGCATCACCCTGGCCGATGGCACGCCCCTGGGCGAAGGCAAGGCCGGTGCTTCGGGGCTGATGCAGGGTATCCCCCAAGCCTGGCGCCATATCGAATGGGCGATGGAGCGCGCGGCGCAGACCATATACCCCGGCAATCTGCCGCCGCCGGACCGGCACAACTGTGCGGTAGGTATCGGCGTGGCCGGTTTCAACAACCCGCAATGGCGCAGCGCCTTTATGGCGGCCAACCCGGGCTACAGCCACCTGGCCGTGGACACCGACGTGTTCACCGCCCTGCTGGGAGCCCACCAGGGCCAGCCCGGCGCCCTGGTGATCGCAGGCACCGGTACCGTGGCCCAGGCGCGCCATGCCGATGGCCGCCGCCTGGCCGCCGGTGGCTGGGGCTTTCCCTCGGGCGATGAAGGTGGCGGGGCTGTGCTCGGCTTGCAAGCGGTGAACCTGGCCCAGCAGGCCTCCGATGGCCGGCGCGCCCCCAGCCCCTTGACCACCGCTGTGCTGCAGGCCATTGGTTCCCAGGCCGTGAGCCTGTTGGCCTGGTGCTGTACCGCCAACCAGGCCGCCTTCGCCTCCCTGGCTCCGCTGGTGTTCGACTGCGAAGCCCACGACCCTGCCGCAGCGCAACTGCTGGCCCAGGCGCAACAGTCGATAGAGAAACTGGTGACTGCAGTCGATCCGCATGGCCAATTGCCCCTGGTGGCCTGGGGCAGCGTGGGCCAACGGCTGGCCCCGCGCTTCGCCCCTGCAGTGCAAGCCCGTCTGGTGCCGCCCCGCACCGATGCCTTGCAGGGCGCGCTGCAATTGCTGGCGCTGCAATTTCCTTAACGCGAAACCACTTTCAGGGCTCGCGGTGCTCTGTACCCAAGTCCATAAAAGCCAGTACCTATTTCGAGAGACAAGCACTATGCACATCCGCACCCCCTTCCTGCTGTCCGCCAGCCTTCTGGCGGGCCTATGGGCCCCTGCCCCGGCCTTGGCCGACGGCATCAACGCCGCCGCCCAGGAGCGCGCCGCCCACATCGTCCAGACCGGCATCTACTACTACTGGAACGGCGGCGACCTGAAGCAGGCCGAAAAAGACTACTTCCAGGGCATCACCCTCAAGGGCCGCTACGACATCGTGGAAAACAGCTTCCGCGAAGCCGCCAAGCTGCAGCCCGACCGGCTGGACCTGCTGTTCGGCGTGGCCTCGGCCCAGGTGCTGCAAAAAGACACTGCGGGTGCCCTGCAGACCTGGGCCGACATCTGGCAAAAAGACCGCCAGGGCTTCGAAGCCCCCATCCTGCAAGCCGCCTATTTGACCGCGCTGGAGAACACCGAAGCCACCGACAAGATCCTCGCCACCCTGGCCCGCAGCCACCCGGAGCGCACCCAGGCCTACCAAGACAAGTTCGCCCGCGCCACGCGCACCCTGGCGCTGCCCATCCGCACCACGCCCAACCCCGACATGCCGCAGGCGCAGCACGCCATCGTGGTGCTCGGTTACGCGCTGGGCAAGGGCGGCGTGGTGCAGCCCACCCTGCTCAAGCGCCTGGACAAGGCGTTGGCGCTGGCCCGTCTTTATCCCGATGCCCCGCTGGTACTGTCGGGCGGCGTGCAGCAAGGCGGCATCACCGAAGCCTATGCCATGGCCGAATGGCTGGCCGCCCAGGGCATTGCCCGCTCGCGCCTGGTGCTGGAAGACCTGGCCAAAGACACCGTCGGCAACGCCGTCAATTGCGCCGCCATCCTGAAAGACCTGGGCGTACGCCACGCCACCCTGGTCTCCAGCGCCAGCCACATCCGCCGCGGACTGACCGTGTTGGAAGAAGCCACGCGCAACCAGGGCCTGGACCTGCATTTCGACAGCCTGGTCGAACTCGACTACCCGCGCCTGGAAGATGCGGAAAAAATCACCGCCGCAGAACGCGTGGTCGTCTACCGCGACCTGATGCGCACCAGCGGCATCTGGGCCTTTCCAGGCATCCAACAATGAACCCATCTCCTATGAACACCCCTACCCACATGTACGTCGAGGCGATGGCCTCTTCCGCCCAAGTCCAGCTGCAACTGGCCGCCGACCAGGACCGCTACGCCGCCCTGGGTGTCGCCCTGCGCGCCCGCCCGCCGCGCGGCACCGTCACCATCGCCCGGGGCAGCTCGGACCACGCCGCCGCCTACATGGCCTACCTGATCATGGCGCGCAGCGGCCAGCTGGTGACATCGCTGCCCATGTCGCTGCTGACCCTGTACCAGGCCCCGCTGCCGCTGGCCGACATGCTGGCCATCTCGGTGTCGCAGTCGGGCCGCAGCCCCGACCTGGTCGAGCCCATGCAGCGCTTCCAGCAGGCCGGGGCCACCACAGTCGCCCTGGTCAACGATGCCGCCTCGCCCCTGGCCGCAGCGGTGGACTGGACGTTGCCCCTGCACGCCGGCCCCGAGCACAGCGTGGCCGCCACCAAGAGCTTCATCTGCAGCCTGGTCGCCGGGGCCCGCCTGGCCGCCGCCTGGACCGACAACGCAGACTTCGCCACCCGCCTGGCCGACCTGCCCGCCGCGCTGGACCAGGCCTGCCAGCAAGACTGGTCGGCCGCCATCGCCCCGCTGCTGCGGGCCGAGCGCCTGATGGTCATCGGCCGGGGCCCCGGCCTGGCGATTGCCAATGAAGCGGCGCTGAAGTTCAAGGAAACCTGCGCCATCCAGGCCGAGGCCTTCAGCGGCGCCGAAGTGCAGCACGGTCCCATGGCCCTGGTGGATGAGGCCTACCCCATGCTGATCTTCGCCCCGCGCGGCCCGGCCCAGCCCGGCCTGGTGGCCCTGGCCGCCGCCATGCGCCAGCGCGGTGCCCATGTCCTGCTGGCCGCCCCGGCCAACGTGCCCAGCCGCGACCTGACCCTGGCCACCGCCCCGCACGAAGACCTGGACCCCATCACCGCCATCCAAAGCTTCTACCTGCTGGTAGAGGCCGTGGCGCGCGCGCGCGGCCAAGACCCGGACAAGCCACGCCATTTGTCCAAGGTCACGAGTACCCGTTAACCACACGAAGTAGGCAGGGTTTCTGTATTTTTACTATCAAAAAAATAGCTTGTTGTGCTTATTCCATCGGCACAATCAGCTATTTTTTGCATGAAATATTTGCTATTGCGGGTATCGGGATTGCCTACCCGGGTGCCTCATCCCTGGCACATTGGCCACCATGATTCTCAAGTCGCAGAACCAGGCTGGATTTCAAAATAAGGTAGCAATGCCTGCGCAGCCTGGATCCGCAGGTGCAGCGCTATCGTCTTGTCACCCATGACATCCAGTAAAAAGCGCTTTGGATCTAGGCTGATTCCAGAGGCCGCGCGTTCGGTGTGGCCCTGCGCAATTTCGCCGCCGCCACTGTCGGTGGCCGCCAACGCCCTATGGGACGTAGCGGTGGTGGCGGCCGCACTGAGCCGAAGCAAAACCATTTGGAAATCTGTGACCTTGATACCCACCAAGCGCGACAAAACGTCGGCCTGGGCATCGGCACTGGGACAGACATCCAGCCACGGCTCATCCGAGAACAAGGCGGCTAAGTCAGGCGCAACAAACGCTGACCATCGGCCTGTCTCTTTCCATAAGGCTGGAACCATTTTGGCGTGCTGCATTTGCCCTGAAGACGGCGCGTCAACAGAAGGCTTGATGTCAATGCGCCCGGGGGCAACATGGTTCAAATAACGCAGGCATAGATACTCAAGAAAGCGCCTTGCGTCTACGGCGGGCACCGGCTCCGAAATCGAGAACCATAGCTGGTAACCGTCGATCCCTGAGACGGCTATGGCCGGTGCGGGCAGTTCCCAATCTTCCTGCACCCCTTGCCAGAGTTTCGATAGCGCGCTCCAGTCCGCTGGCCGGGCAAGTTCCAGGACCATCGCCCGCACGCGGCCGTCTGGGCTGGTCAAGCCGGAGTCTTCGGAATGGGCCGTCTCGCCGGTTGGGCTGGGCAAGAGGTAGAGGCGATGCAGTTCGGCTTGCAATCTGTTCATGGCGAGGTGCTGACAATGGCTTGCCGTAAATGGCTGACTTTACTTGATGGCAATTCTTCAGTTCAGCGGGCACCCGGGGCCCACTGCAACAACGATACCCGGCCGCATGGTGCATGTATTCGATGGCATTTTTTCAACCGACCATTCGGCGCAATCGAACAGTACCGATCTTTAGCGATGGCACAGCACCGGTAAAAAAATGCCATTTCACTCTCATCTGGCCCTTTTACCGACCGGTCGGCACGCTGCAGACAGCGCCCAAATGCGCGCCGATACAGTCCAAGCACATCGGACCGAAAGGAGCACAATGCCGTCCGTTTTAACTCACGAATCCCCTCCCATGCCGCATCTGAATTTTGTGCAACAAGGCCAAGGGCCGCTGGTGGTGTTGAGCCACGCTCTGGGCTGCGACCTGACCATGTGGGACGGCGTGGCCGCTGCGCTGCAGGAGCGCTACACCGTACTGCGCTACGACCACCGTGGGCATGGCGGTTCCGCCAGTTCGGGTGCGGCATACACCGTGGACGATCTGGCCGACGACGCGGCTGGGCTGGTCCGCACCCAATCCAACGGGCCGGTGCACTTTGTGGGCCTGTCAATGGGGGGCATGACGGCCCAGGCCCTGGGAGCACGGCACCCGCAGCTGGTGCGCAGCCTGGTCATAGCCAATTCGGCAAGCCACTACGACGATGCAGCCCGCACGATGTGGCAAGCCCGGATTGCCACCGTGCTGGCGAATGGCGTGGCACCGATTGCAGACGGCGCCTTGCAGCGCTGGTTCACCCCGGAGTTCCGTAGCGACATCAACGGCAGCGTTCTGGTGGCGGCCCTGCGTTCCGTGCTGGAAGGTACCGCGCCTGCACCCTATGCCGCCGCTTGTGCCGCCGTGGCGAACATTGACCTGGACGCTGGCAACGCCCGCATCACTTGCCCGACACTGGTGGTCTGCGGCGCACGTGACGAAGCCACACCCCCGGCCCTGTCGGAAACCATTGCCCGCACCATCCCAGGCGCACAACTGCGCAGCCTGGATGCCGCACACCTCAGCGCGGTGGAGCAACCCGAGGCGTTCGCGCAGCTGTTGACGGAGTTCTGGAAGGGCCTGTAAGCACCTGGGTGGGCGACCAGCGCAGCGGGTTCGTCAGCAGCAAGGCGGCAAACGCCTGCGCCGCCTTGCTGCGGGACGCACCACGCCGCCACAGGATGCCCGCATGGCGCACCATCTCCGGATCGGTCAGGGCAATGGCATGCAGATCAGGCACTTGCTGTGCCGCCCGTTCGGGCACGATGCTGGCCAGGTCGCCCAACAAGCACACGCCCAGCAAAGCCTCCACCGAATCCATTTCCACCCGCACCAGCGGTGTCACACCGGCCTGGCGCAGACTTTGGTCGATGAGCCGCCGGGTCGCAAAGCTGCGCGGCAATAGCGCCAACGGAACATCAACCAACGCGGCCATGGGCAGGCTAAGGCGGTTGACCAAAGGATGCTCCTGCCCGACCACCAGCAGCATGCGCTCGTCGAACAAGGGCTCGGTCTCAATGTCACCGTGCTCTGTCGGCTGAAAGGCAATGCCCAGGTCCAGTTCGCCGCGCAGCAACTGCGCCTCAATCTGCCCCGCACGCAAGTCATGCACTTCGACCATGACCTTCGGGTGCGCCTGGCTGAAGCGCGCCACCGTCGCGGGCAGCACCGTGTTCAAGAACGTGGGAATCGCACCCACCGTCAGCTTGCCGGACTGCAGGCCACCCAGTTCGGCCAGCGCCATGCGCCCAGCCTCGATCTCCTTCAATGCCCGCGTGGCGTACACGCGAAACTCGGCCCCCGCCTGCGACAGTTTCAGACCCCGGCCCAGGCGGTCGAACAGCGCGACATCCAGTTCCTCCTCCAACTGGCGCAGGCCGTGCGACAGCGTGGACTGGGTGACGAACAGGTTGGCCGCCGACTGCGTCAAATGCTCAGTCTGGGCGATGTCCAAGAAGTAGCGGAGTTGGCGGATTTCCATGCGGCCATGGTACTGCTTTTCGTTCGATAGAGTCGAACGGTTAATCACAAATAAACCATTGGAAAGAACTCTCCCAGAGAATTAACCTTGCGCCGTTGTCCCAATTACACGAGCCAAAGGCCCCCTCCATGTCGAGTCGTTTTCCTATCGAGCGCATCGAAGCGCGGATTCTGGATATTCCCACCATCCGCCCGCACAAGCTGTCGTTTGGTTCCATCAGCCGACAGAGTCCCGTCATCGTGCAGCTGTGGCTGGCCAACGGCGCCTGCGGTTTTGGCGAAGCCGCCACCATCGGCGGGCCATCGTGGAACGAAGAGTCCCCCGAGGGCATCCAGCACGCCATCAGCAACTACCTGGCACCTGCATTGCTGGGCCAGGACGGTGCCCATTTCGAGGCCGCGCTGGCCCGCATGGACCTGGCCTGCAAAGGCAACGCGTTCGCCAAAAGCGCCGTAGAGATGGCACTGATCGATGCCGTGTCGCGCTCGCTGGACCTGCCCGCCTGGCAGTTGCTGGGTGGCAAGCGCCACCAGAGCCTGCCCCTGGCCTGGACGCTGGCCAGCGGTGATGTGATCCGCGACCTGGACGAAGCCCAGCTGCGTCTGGAGCAAAAGCGCCACCGCATCTTCAAGATGAAAATTGGTGCCCGCAGCCCGGCGCAAGATGTGGCCCATGTGGCACAGATCGCACGTGGCCTGGCCGGTCGTGCCACCCTGACGGTGGATGTGAACCAGGCTTGGGATGGCAACACGGCACGCCGCTACCTGCCGCAGCTGATCGACGCGGGTGTCAGCCTGATTGAGCAGCCGGTGGCCAAGTGGAACGTGGAAGCCCTGCAGACCCTGACCAGCACCCTTGGCGACCGGGCCAGCATCATGGCCGACGAAACCGTATGCACCCCGCAAGATGCGATGCGCCTGGCCCGCGGCCAAGCGTGCCACGTGTTCTCGCTCAAGGTTGCCAAGCACGGCGGCCTGCTGCGCACCCGCCAGGTGGCGGCGGTGGCCGAAGCGGCCGATATCGGCTGGTACGGCGGCACCATGCTGGAAACCTCGATCGGCAGTGCAGCATCGGCGCACGTGTTCTCAACACTGGGCACACAGCACCATGGCTGCGAACTGTTTGGCCCCCAGCTGCTGGTGGACGACATCGTCACCGAACGCATGGTGATCCGGGACTTTGAACTGCAACTTCCCGACGGCCCCGGTTTTGGCGTGGAAGTGGATCTTGCGCAACTGCGCCGCTTCGACCGCGCCCATGCGGGCCAAACCCCCTCCGTCATCGACCTCGGCCGCAGCGCCACCACTGTTTAAGGAGCCTCCACATGCTATTTCTGGTTCGCATGGATGTACAGATTCCACGGGATTTGCCGCTGGAACAAGCCAACGAGATCAAGGCCCGCGAAAAGGCCTATTCCCAAGACCTGCAACGCGACGGCCGCTGGAAGAGCATCTGGCGCGTGGTCGGCGAGTACGCCAACTACAGCATTTTCGACGTGGCCTCGAACGACGAGCTGCACCAGCTGCTGCAAGGCCTGCCGCTGTTCCCGTTCATGAAGATCCACGTCACGCCGCTGGCTGCCCACCCCTCGGCGATTGCCTGAAGCGCCCGTATCCCTTTTTCCCCCCACCACCATCCCTACGAGGAGACAACACCATGGCCGAACTCACCCAGAAACAATTGCTGGACATCGTCAACACCACGCACACCGCCCCCGGCAACCCGCGGGTCCGCGAACTCACGGGCCGCATCGTCGCCGATCTGTTCAAAACCATCGACGAGCTGGATGTCAGCCCCGACGAGTTTTGGAGCGCCGTGAACTGGCTCAACCGCCTGGCCCAGGGCGGCCAGACCGGGCTGATCACCGCGGGCCTGGGCTTTGACCGCCTGCTCGACATCCGCATGGACGAAGCCGATGCCAAGGCCGGTCGCGCAGCCGGTACACCCCGCGCCATCGAAGGGCCGCTGTTTGTGGCCGGTGCACCCTCTTCCAAGTTTGAAGTTCGGCTGGACGAAGGCGAACCCAAGGGCGAACTGTTTGTCATGGAAGGCCAGGTGCGCGACGTGGACGGCAAGCCCGTCGCCCATGCGGTGATGGACGTATGGCACGCCAACGAAAAAGGCGGCTACTCGCACTTCTTCCCCGGCATGCAACCTTACGAGCTGCGCCGCCAGATCGAAACCGATGCCCAAGGCCGCTACCGCTTCCGCTCGTACCTGCCACCAGGCTACGCAATTCCGCCTAACAGCCCCACCTCGGAACTCTTCGAAGCGCTGGGCCGCCACGGCAACCGTCCGGCGCACATCCACTTCCTGGTGGTGGCCCCCGGCCTGCGCACGCTGACCACGCAAGTCAACATCCCGGGCGACAGCTTCATCGACGACGACTTCGCCTTCGCTACCCGCGACGGCCTGATCGTCGAGATCGAGAAAAATGTGGCCCCTGCAGGCTACGAGTCGCTGGGCATCAGCGCCCCGTTCACCCGCTCGCGCTTTGACTTCGTGCTGCAAAAAGCCTTGAACGCCAGCGAGGCACTGCCCTTGACCCGCATGGAACGCGTCACGGCTTGAGTCCCATGGCTGCCGAATTCCATCCTCCTGGGCTGCCCCTGCAATGGGGCGACCAGTTCCTGCTGGGATACGAGCCGATAGACGAGGTCCATGAAGAGTTCGTGGACCTCGTCGGCCAGATGCAGCGCGCCGATGCCGCCAGCCTGCCGACCTTGCTTGACCGCTTTGCCGAGCATCTTCTGGGCCACTTCCAGATGGAAAACCGCTGGATGGAGGAGACTGCCTTTCCGCCTCGGCAATGCCATATGGACGAACACGCCGCGGTGATGGAGTCGGTGGTGGCCGTGCAAGGCCTGCTGGCACAGGGTGACATAGACACCTGCCGGGAGCTGGTGGACCAATTGGCGCAATGGTTCCCCAAGCATGCCGACCAGCTGGATTCGGCCCTGGCCCACTGGATGTTCAAGCGGCGCATGGGCGGCAAGCCGGTGGTACTGCGCCGTGGTGTAGCCCTGCGTTAACTTTCTGGCTCTGGCGGGCTTGCTGCCGCCTGGCTCTGCGCCAACAGCTTTTCGGCCGCCTGGGCGCGGTACACCTCGTCGATCAGTGACCGCAACAGCACGATGTCCTCGGACTGGTCGTGTAACCGCGTACTCATCACAATGGGAGACACCGCGCTGGGCTCCAACAGCGCGCGGTACACCACCTCCTCGCGCCGCAGCCTTTGGGCGCTGGCGGGCACTACACACAAACCCATACCGGATGCCACCAGGCCCAGGGCAGTCTGCATTTCCTGCACTTCGTGCACTTCCGCAGGCTCTACGCCCTTGTCCCGAAATATCGACAGCACCTGGTCGGCGTAGCTCGGCCGGGGCGAACGGGGGTAGACCAGCAACGGATAAGGCGCGGCCTCCACCAGGCTTAGCGGCACCGTGCTGCTGGCCAGCGGATGCTCTGCCGGGATAGCCAACACCAGCGGCTCTTCACGCAGCACCTCCCGTTTCACGCGGGGGTCGTCCAGGCGCAGGCGACCAAAGCCCACATCGATCTGCCCGGCGTTGAGCGCCTCGTTCTGCTCCACCGATATCTTCTCCACCAGGACCAGCTCGGTCTGCGGCTTGGCGGCCCGGAACATGCGCGCGATGCGCGGCAGCGCTCCGTACATGGTGGACGGCACAAAGCCAATGACCAGCCGCCGGTCTTTCTGCGCGACACGCCGCGTCATGGTGATGGTCTCATTCACCTGCTCGATCAGGCGCACTGCACGCTCGTAAAAGAACTGGCCCGCCATGGTGAGCTGCAAGGGCCGGGCATCGCGCTCCAGCAGTTGCATGCCGAGCTCGTCTTCCAACTGCTGGATCTGACGGCTCAACGGCGGCTGCGAAATATGCAGTCGCTCGGCGGCGCGGGTAAAGCTGCGCTCCTCGGCGACGGCCACAAAGTATTTGAAGTG
Organism: Rhodoferax sp. WC2427; assembly: GCF_040822085.1. Taxonomy (NCBI): domain Bacteria; kingdom Pseudomonadati; phylum Pseudomonadota; class Betaproteobacteria; order Burkholderiales; family Comamonadaceae; genus Rhodoferax; species Rhodoferax sp. WC2427. The sequence continues at coordinate 3,140,254 of NZ_CP162006.1, forward strand.
CCGGAAATCCATAGCATTCCTTTTAGGTATGGAGTGAGTCTAAAACGGTCTTTGATATGTGCCGTCCTTATTTCTAGAATTCACTCCACAAGACAAAAAATGGACCTTTTTGGGACGCCTCCTACCGGTCGTACCCATGATGCCAAAGACCCAGCACCACCGGGTTCAGGCGGCAAAAAAGGCGTCCTTCCCCAATGAAAGGAGACAACTATTCAACGCAAACACCTCTTCGCGACGGTACCCCGCAGCACCATTTGAGCCGGTGCCTGTGCCGCAGCCGGCAGACAGACACGCCGATGCCACAGCCTAACAGTGTCACCGTACTGCAGAACCTTCGCATTCCCAAAAAGCATAAACCCCCGTAGAAACCCTAGCAACACGAGGTTGTCGGGGTGGTCGGAAACACCCAAACGGAGATAGTCCATGAGCATCCCCACGCACACCCCTGGCATACAAGCACGGTTAGACAGCATGCTGGTTGAAGATAAGGACCAGCACGTCTACCAACTGAACCGCGCCGCCTTTACCGACGCCGAGCTGTTTGAACTGGAAGTCAAACACCTGTTCGAAGGCAACTGGATCTACCTGGCCCACGAAAGCCAGATTCCCCACAACAACGACTATTTCACCACCCATATCGGTCGCCAGCCGATCATGCTTACGCGCAACAAGCAAGGGGAACTGAACGCGCTCATCAACGCTTGCTCGCACCGCGGTGCCACCCTGGCCCGCCACAAAAAGGGCAACAAGGCCAACTTCACCTGCACCTTTCACGGCTGGACCTTCAACAACAGCGGCAAGCTGTTGAAAGTTAAGGATGGCAACGAAGCAGGCTACCCCGCATCCTTCAACAAGGAAGGCAGCCACGACCTGAAGAAGATTGCCCGCTTTGAGAACTACCGCGGCTTCCTGTTCGGCAGCCTGAACGACGATGTCAAGCCCTTGGCCGAGTTTCTGGGCGAAGCCACCAAGATCATCGACATGATCGTGGACCAGTCGCCCGAAGGGCTGGAAGTGCTGCGCGGCGCCTCCACCTACACCTACGATGGCAACTGGAAACTGCAGGCCGAAAACGGTGCCGACGGCTACCACGTCAGCTCGGTGCACTGGAACTACGCCGCCACCACCAACCACCGCAAACAAGGGGCTGCGGGCGACAACGTCAAAGCCATGGATGCCGGTAGCTGGGCCAAGCAAGGCGGCGGCTTCTATTCGTTCGAGCATGGCCACATGCTGCTGTGGACCAAGTGGGCCAACCCCGAAGACCGCCCGGCCTATGCCATCCGCGACCAGTTGGCAGCGCAATTCGGCCAGGCCCGCACCGACTGGATGATCAACCACTCGCGCAACCTGTGCCTGTACCCCAATGTCTACCTGATGGACCAGTTCGGCTCGCAGATCCGCGTGCTGCGCCCGATCTCGGTGGACAAGACCGAAGTCACCATTTATTGCATCGCCCCCAAAGGCGAGTCCGCCGAAGCCCGCACCCGCCGCGTGCGGCAGTACGAAGACTTCTTCAACGCCACCGGCATGGCCACGCCCGACGACCTGGAAGAGTTCCGCGCCTGCCAGCAAGGCTATGCCGCCAGCGCCCTGCCCTGGAACGACATGTGCCGTGGGGCCACCCACTGGGTGGAAGGTGCCGATGCCGCCGCCCAAGAAATCGACCTGCACCCCAAGCTCAGCGGCGTGAAGACCGAGGACGAAGGTCTGTACACCGAACAGCACCGCTACTGGCTGGAAACCATGCAGCACGCAGTGGCAGGCACTTCCGCCGCCCGCACCCCCGTTTAAGAGGCCCGCTATGACGACGATGACGATGGACCAAGTCCAAGCCTTTCTGTACCGCGAAGCCCGCCTGCTGGACGACAAGCAGTGGGATGAGTGGCTGACCTGCTACGCCACCGAAGCGGAGTTCTGGATGCCCGCCTGGGACGACGACGGCGAAATGACCCGCGACCCGCAAAGCGAAATCTCGCTCATCTACTACCCCAACCGGGGTGGCCTGGAAGACCGCGTGTTCCGCATCAAAACCGAGCGCTCGGCGGCCAGCATGCCCGAGCCCCGCACCGGCCACCACCTCTCCAACGTCGAGATCGTGTCGCAAGACGGGAGCCAGGCGCAGGTGCGCTTCAACTGGCACACGCTGAGCTACCGCTACAACACCACCGATAGCTACTTTGGCACCTCCACCTACACCCTGGATACCTCCGGAGCGCAGCCACTGATCCTGCGCAAGTGTGTCGTGCTGAAAAACGACTACATCCACCACGTCATCGATGTCTACCACATCTGAGGCCAGCACCATGAACCACCACATTGCGCTCCAGTTCGAAGACGGTGTTACCCGCTTCATCGACGCATCTGCTACAGAAACAGTAGCTGATGCCGCTTATCGCCAGGGCATGAACATCCCTTTGGACTGCCGTGACGGCGCCTGCGGCACCTGCAAATGCTTTGCCGAATCCGGCCAGTACACCCTGGGTGAATACATCGACGATGCCATGACCGACGACGAAGCCCGGCAAGGCTACGTACTCACCTGCCAGATGCGGGCCCAAAGCGACTGCGTGGTGCGCGTGCCCGCGTCGTCCAACGTCTGCCGTACCCAGCAGGCCCGCTACGAAGCCGCCATTACCCAGGTGCGCCAGGTATCGCCCAGCACCATTTCGCTGTCGATCCAGAGCGATGCCCTGAACAAGCTGGCCTTCCTGCCCGGCCAGTATGTGAACCTGCAGGTGCCGGGCAGCACCCAGACGCGTGCCTATTCGTTCAGTTCGCTGGTGCGCGATGGCACGGTGTCCTTTCTGGTGCGCAACGTGCCCGGTGGGCTGATGAGCAGCTACCTCACCGGCCAGGCCAAACCCGGCGATACCCTGACCCTGGCCGGGCCGCTGGGCAGCTTTTACCTGCGCGACATCCAGCGGCCGCTGCTGCTGCTGGCGGGCGGCACTGGTCTGGCCCCCTTCACCGCAATGCTGGAAAAAATTGCCCAGCAAGGCAGCGCGCACCCGCTGCACCTGGTGTACGGCGTCACCCACGACGCCGACCTGGTAGAGATGGACACGCTGCAAGCCCTGGCCGAGCGCATCCCGAACTTCAGCTTCTCTGCCTGCGTGGCCAGCGCCGACAGCCACTACCCGAACAAGGGCTACGTGACGCAGCACATCGCGCCCGCACACCTGAACGACGGCAATGTAGACATCTACCTGTGCGGCCCCCCGCCCATGGTGGAAGCCGTGGGCCAGTTCATCCGCGACAAGAACCTGAAGCCCGCCAACTTCTATTACGAAAAATTCTCGGCCAGCGCCTGAGCGCCCGCCCCTTGTCTATGGCCCGTTCCATGCGGGCCTTTTTGGAGTGACACCATGAACCCACGATTTCACAACCAGGTCGCCGTCATCACCGGCGCGGCCCAGGGCATTGGCCGCAGCGTGGCCCTGCGCATGGCGGCCGAAGGTGCCAGCCTGGTGCTGGTTGACCGCTCAGAGCTGATCTTTGAACTGCGCGACGAACTGGCCCGCACCGCCAGCGCCACACCGGTGCTGGCACTGACCGCCGACATGGAGAAAAGCGCCGATTGCCAGCGCACCATGGATGCCGCCGTGGAGCGGTTTGGCCGCATCGACGTGCTGGTTAACAACGTCGGCGGCACCATCTGGGCCAAACCCTTCGAGCACTACCGGGTGGAAGAGATTGAGGCCGAAGTGCGCCGCTCGCTGTTTCCCACCCTGTGGTGCTGCCACGCCGCGCTGCCCACCATGCTCAAACAGGGCAAGGGTGCCATCGTCAACATCTCGTCCATCGCGACACGCGGCCTCAACCGCGTGCCCTACGGCGCGGCCAAGGGCGGCGTAAACGCCCTCACCGCCTGCCTGGCGCTAGAAACCGGGGAGCGCGGCGTGCGCGTGAACGCGGTGGCCACCGGTGGCACCGAGGCCCCGCCACGCCGCATCCCGCGCAACGCCGCAGAGCAGACCGCGCAGGAAAAAGTCTGGTACCAGCAAATCATCGACCAGACCACGTCGTCCAGCCTGATGAAGCGCTACGGAACCATTGACGAGCAGGTCAACGCCATTGTGTTCCTGGCTTCCGACGAGGCCTCCTACATCACCGGCATCACCATGCCGGTGGGCGGCGGCGACCTGGGCTGAAGCATTTTTGCAAGCATTTCAACAACATACACAACGAGACAAACCATGCGACACATCAATGTACACAAGCTGTCCGACGAAGCCACATTCAATGGCTTCCACGGCAAGGTTCTTCTATGGTGCGCCCTGATCATCATCTTTGACGGCTATGACCTGGCGGTGGCCGGTATTGCGCTGCCGTCCATCATGAAAGAGATGGGTGTCACCGCCCAGAACGCGGGCTTCATGGTCAGCTCGGCCCTGTTTGGCATGATGTTCGGTGCCATTTTTCTCGGCACCATCGCCGACAAGATTGGCCGCCGCAAGGCCATCGCCATCTGCATCTTTTTGTTCAGCGTGTTCACCGCAGCCGCAGGCTTTACCCACGACCCGGTGACCTTCAGCGCGATGCGCTTCCTGGCGGGCCTGGGTATTGGTGGTGTGATGCCCAACGTGGTGGCGCAGATGACCGAATACTCGCCCAAGAAGATCCGCGCCACCATGGTCACGCTGATGTTCAGCGGCTATGCCGTGGGTGGCATGCTGGCCGCCCTGCTGGGCAAGGGCCTGATCGAAGCCTACGGCTGGGCATCCGTCTTTCTGGCCGCCGGTTTACCGGTGCTCCTGATCCCGTTCATCCTGAAGTCGCTGCCCGAATCCATGCCCTTCCTGATTAAGCAAAACCGCCTGGACGAGCTGAAGAAAATCGTCTCCCAACTCTCGCCCAGCTACCAACCCGACGCCAATGACCGCTTTGCGCTGCCCTCGGCAGACCGGGCAGAAGGCGCGCCCATCGGCAAGCTGTTTCAGGATGGCCGGGGCTTTAGCACGGTGATGTTCTGGATCACTTTCTTCATGTGCCTGTTCATGGTCTATGCCCTCAGCTCCTGGCTCACCAAGCTGATGGCCGGCGCAGGCTACAGCCTGGGTTCGGCGCTCACCTTTGTGCTGGTGCTCAACTTTGGTGCCATGGTGGGCGCGGTCGGCGGCGGCTGGCTGGCCGATCGATTTCACATCAAATACGTGCTGGTAGGTATGTACGGGCTGGCCGCAGTTTCGATCACGCTGCTGGGCTACCCGGTGTCTACGGAAATGCTGTTCCTGCTGGTCGGGCTGGCCGGTGCCTCCACCATTGGCACGCAAATCGTCACCTATGCCTATGCGGGGCAGTTCTACCCGATGGCCGTGCGCTCGACCGGCATCGGCTGGGCATCGGGCGTGGGCCGCAGTGGGGCCATCCTGGCACCCATTGTGATCGGCACGCTGGTGGGCATGGCTTTGCCGCTGCAGCAGAACTTCATGGCGATTGCCATTCCGGCGGTGATCGCCATGCTGGCCGCATCGATGATCAACCACCGCAAATCTGCATCCGGCAACCACGAAGCCGCGGGCCTGGCCGTGCCGGCGGCTTCAGCGGTCGCGGGCAAGTAGGCGCCCCGCCTCCTGCGAACCCAGGCAGCGTCCCGATGCACAAAGACTTTTCCCTGTCGGCCACCACGGCGGGCTTCCTGGCCGTGCTGATTTCCTATTCCGGCCCGCTGGTGATCTTTTTCCAGGCCGCCCAGAACGCCCAGGTTTCCCCGGACATGATGGCCTCGTGGGTCTGGGCGATTTCCATCGGTGCCGGGGTCTCGGGCATCCTGCTGAGTTGGTGGCTCAAGGTGCCGGTGGTCACAGCCTGGTCGGCACCCGGTACCGCCCTGCTGGTCACGCTATTTCCGCACATTTCGCTGGAGCAGGCCGTGGGTGCCTACCTGGTAGCGGCGGTGGCCATTCTGGGCATCGGTGCGTCGGGCTATTTTGACAAGCTGATGCACGCCATCCCCAAGGGCATAGCCTGCGCCATGATGGCCGGCATCCTGTTCCAGTTTGGGGTTGGCACGTTCCAGGCGGTCAAGACCATGCCCGCCATCACCTTCGGCATGATCGCCGTTTATCTGCTGTTCCGGCGCTTGCTGCCCCGGTATTGCCTGGTGGTCTTGCTCATCGCCAGCCTGGCCATGGCGGTCATGTTCAAGGGGGTCAGCCTGGCCGGGGTGACCTTCCAACTGGCCCACCCGCTGTTCATCCGGCCGGAATGGACCTGGGGTGCCACCCTCAGCCTGGCGCTGCCCCTGGTGCTGGTCAGCGTGACCGGGCAGTTCCTGCCGGGCATGGCGATTTTGCGCAGCGCAGGCTACAGCACACCGGCCCGGCCCATCATCATGGTGACCAGCCTGGCATCGGTGGGTACCGCCTTTTTTGGCGGCATCACGGTGGTGATCGCGGCCATCACCGCGGCACTGTGCACCGGCAAGGACGCGCACGAAGACGCCCGCAAGCGCTATGTGGCCGGTATAGCCAACGGCGTCTTTTACCTGGTCGGTGGCTGCTTTGCAGGCACCATCATTCTGTTTTTCGCGGCCCTGCCCAAAGAGCTGATCGCGGTACTGGCGGGGCTGGCCCTGGTCGGGGCCATCTCGGGCAGCCTGGCCGGTGCCCTGCAGGAGGCCGACCACCGCGAGGCCTCGGTCATCACCTTTTTGGCCACCGCGTCCGGCATGGGCTTCTGGGGCCTGGGGTCGGCATTTTGGGGCGTGGTGTTGGGGGCGGTCGCCTACCTGCTGCTGCACAAGCGCTGGTCCGTCCCGGCGCAGACTGTTTAGCGGGCCCCGCTGGAGCGCAACAGCATGGAAATGGTATGCGCCGCCTCGCGCAAAGCGGGCAGCATGGTCTGCTGCATGGCCTCGGCGCTGCTGCGGTTGGCCTGGCCTGAAATATTCAGCGCCGCCACCGTCACACCGGCCCGGTTGAACACCGGCGCCGCCATGGAGATCAAGCCCTCCTCCAACTCCTGGTCCACCAGGCACCAGCCCTGGGTACGCACCTGCTGCACCTGCCGCAGCAGTGCGGCCGGGTCGGTCAGGGTATGGCGGGTGCGGGCCTGCAGATCACTGGCGCGCAAATGATCTTCCACTTCGGCATCCGACAAGCCCGCCAGCAGCACCCGGCCCAGCGAGGTGCAGTAAGCCGGCAGGCGCGAACCCACGCCCAGATTGAGCGACATGATCTTGTGGGTGTGCACGCGCAGCACATAGACGATGTCGCTGCGGTCCAGCACGGCGGCAGAGCACGACTCCTTGACCTGCTCGGCCAGGCGCTCCATCACCGGCTCGGCCAGGTTCCAGATCGGCAAGGACGACAAATAGGCAAAGCCCAGCTCCAGGATGCGCGGCGTGAGGTGGAAGTACTTGCCGTCGCCATCCACATAGCCCAGGGTTTGCAGGGTCAGCAGGATGCGGCGCGCCCCGGCACGGGTCAGGCCGGTGCTGGCCGCAACCTCGCTCAGGGTTTGTTGCTGCGCTTGGGCGTTGAACGAGCGGATCACCTCCAGCCCGCGGGCGAAGGACTGCACGTAGCTGTCGCCGGGCTCGGGAGCGCTCTCCGGCCGGACTGCGGAATTTGCCATGGTCAATAAAATCTTTTAAAATTCATTATACGAACATTTGTTCTTATTGCGAACAACGGGATGCCGCACCCTTTTGCGGAGAACTTTGCAGGAGTGCGTGTGTGATCAACAAAATTGCGGCCTCGGTTGCCGAGGCATTGTCAGGTATCCAGGACGGGGCCACCGTGCTGATCGGTGGCTTTGGCACCGCCGGTATTCCCAACGAACTCATCGATGGGCTGATCGACCAGGGTGCCCGCGACCTGACCGTGGTCAACAACAACGCGGGCAACGGCGAGACCGGGCTGGCCGCGCTGCTCAAGGCCGGGCGGGTGCGCAAGATCATCTGCAGCTTTCCGCGCCAGGCCGACAGCCAGGTGTTCGATGGCCTGTACCGCAGCGGCCAGCTGGAACTGGAACTGGTGCCCCAGGGCAACCTGGCCGAGCGCCTGCGCGCCGCCGGGGCGGGTGTGGGTGCTTTCTTTACCCCCACCGGTTTTGGCACGGAACTGGCCAAAAACGCCGACGGCAGCCCCAAGGAAACCAGGGTCATCAACGGCAAGTCGTACGTGCTGGAGTACCCGATTTACGGCGACGTGGCCCTCATCAAAGCCGAAAGCGGCGACCGCTGGGGCAACTTGGTCTACCGCAAGGCAGCCCGCAACTTTGGCCCGGTGATGGCCACCGCCGCCAAGCGCACCGTAGCCACCGTGCACTCCATCGTAGAACTGGGCGCGCTGGACTCCGAGGCCATCGTCACGCCCGGCATCCATGTCTCCAAGATCGTCCACATCCACCACGTGGCCACCCAGGCCGGTGGTTTCAAAAACGCCGCATAGCCCGGAGATACAGCATGAGCAGCTACCAAAAACGCAGCAAAGACGAACTCGCCCAGCGCGTGGCCCAAGACATCCATGACGGGGCCTACGTGAACCTCGGCATCGGCCAGCCCACCTTGGTGGCCAACCACATCCCGGCCACCATCGAGGTGGTGTTGCACAGCGAAAACGGCATCCTCGGCATGGGCCCCGCCCCCGCTGCGGGCGAGGAAGACTACGACCTGATCAACGCGGGCAAGCAGCCGGTGACCTTGCTGGACGGCGGCGCGTACTTCCACCACGCCGACAGCTTCGCCATGATGCGCGGCGGCCACCTGGACATCTGCGTGCTGGGCGCCTTCCAGGTCTCAAGCACCGGCGACCTGGCCAACTGGAGCACCGGCGAGCCCGGCTCCATCCCCGCCGTGGGCGGTGCCATGGACCTGGCCATCGGTGCCAAGCAGACCTGGGTGATGATGGATTTGCTGACCAAAAAGGGCGAGAGCAAGGTGGTCGAGGCCTGCAACTACCCCCTCACGGGCATCGCCTGCGTCAAGCGCATCTACTCCGACCTGGCCACCCTGGCCTGCACGCCGCAAGGCCTGCAGTTGATCGACAAGGTCGAAGGGCTGGAGCACGCCGAGCTGGAGCGCCTGGTGGGCCTGCCCATCCGAGCCTGAGCGCAGGCCTGCATCCACCGTTGACCCCAACCGTACCGAGAACCCCATGAACCAAGCCTTTATCTGCGACGCCATCCGCACCCCCTTTGGCCGCTACGGCGGTGCCCTGAGCGGCGTGCGCGCCGACGACCTCGGTGCCATTCCCCTGCGGGCCTTGATGGCCCGCAATCCGAACGTCGACTGGGCCGCCGTCACCGATGTGATCTACGGCTGCGCCAACCAGGCCGGTGAAGATAACCGCAACGTGGCCCGCATGAGCGCGCTGCTGGCGGGCCTGCCCCTGGTAGTGCCCGGCTCTACCGTGAACCGCCTGTGCGGCTCGGGTTTGGATGCCTTGGGCACTGCAGCGCGCGCCATCAAAGCGGGAGAAGCTACATTAATGATAGCGGGCGGCGTCGAGAGCATGAGCCGCGCACCCTTCGTCATGCCCAAGGCCGAGTCGGCCTTCAGCCGCAGCAACGCGGTGCACGACACCACCATCGGCTGGCGCTTCATCAATAAGCTGATGAAAGAGCAGTACGGCGTGGACTCCATGCCCGAAACCGCCGAAAACGTGGCCACCGACTTCCGCATCAGCCGCGAAGACCAGGACACCATGGCCCTGCACAGCCAGCTGCGCGCCGTGGCCGCCCAACAGGCCGGGCACCTGGCGCGCGAGATCACCGCTGTCTCCATTGCGCAGAAAAAGGGCGATGCCATCGTGGTAGACACTGACGAGCACCCGCGCGCCACCAGCATGGAGACCCTGGCCAAGCTCAAGCCCGTGGTACGCCCCGGCGGCACCGTCACCGCAGGCAATGCCTCGGGCGTGAACGATGGCGCCTGCGCCCTGCTGCTGGCCGACGCAGCCACGGCCGCCAAAAACGGCCTGACACCGCGCGCCCGCGTGGTCGGCATGGCCACCGCCGGTGTGGCCCCGCGCGTCATGGGCATCGGCCCGGCACCGGCCACCGAAAAAGTGCTGGCCCTCACCGGCCTGACGCTGGCGCAGCTGGACGTGATCGAGCTGAACGAAGCCTTTGCGGCGCAGGGCCTGGCGGTGCTGCGCCAGTTGGGTCTGCAGGACGATGACGAGCGGGTGAATGCCTGGGGCGGTGCCATCGCGCTGGGCCACCCCCTGGGTGCCAGCGGCGCACGCCTGGCCACCACCGCCATCAACCGCCTGCACGCCACCGGTGGCCGCTATGCGCTGTGCACCATGTGCATTGGCGTGGGCCAGGGCATTGCGCTGGTGCTGGAAAGAGTTTGATGGGCGATTACGTCTGTGCTGTCAGGCAGTTCGGTCAGCAGCCATGGCCTCGCAGCCGCGCACAACTTCAGCGGCTATGTCCACCAACCGCATGCTTCGGGAACGGGCAGCCCTTCGCAGTTGTTCAAAAGCTGTCCCACGTTCTAAACGGTACTGCATCATGGTGACCCCAACTGCGACGTTGATGCTTCGCTCGCTATCCAATGCATCTTGCAACTGCTTATGTGTAGTACGTAGCTTATTCAACTCATCCGCACGTGCCAGCGCGGCCTCGATGGCAGGCAGTAATTGCGCCTCATCTATCGGTTTAACCAAGAAGGCCAAGGCTCCCTGCGCTATCGCTAGTTGCACAATCCGCTCGTCACTGTATGCGCTGAGCATTAGAAAGGGTATGTGATCCAGTTCGCGTAGTCGCTCCGCCAGGAATAGGCCACTCTGACCAGGCATGCGTACGTCCAAAATGACCAGGTTAGGTCGGCGGCCGCAAGCCAGCATTTCTTCCGCTTCTACTGAGCTCTTAGCCGTGCTGACGGCATATCCAGCTCTCGCCAGGCTGGCTGCCAGCGTAGCCAGCACCAGGCGGTCATCATCGACAAGAAGTATGTGAGGGGTCTCTTTATTAGCCACGGTATTCATTTCATCATCAGCACTGGCGCACTTAGTACCAGCTCAACCACCATCTCGTCGTTAACACGCTCGACGTTGAGTTGAGCCCCAGTGCTGGGCATGAGGTGTACCATCAGTTGCTGGCCTGATCCTGACAACGGGTCCGGCGAAATCGGTAGACCGGGCGTGACGCTATTGGTGATGCGCACCCTAGCGCAACCTTCCCGCACTAGCTGCACCAGGCTAACGCACACGGAAGGTTGGTTTGGGTTGCTGTGCTTGACGGAATTGAAGAGCACCTCATTCAATATCATCGCCAAGGGCACAGTCTCTTCCTCTGAAATGAAGAAATTTGCCTCGGTTTGACTCTCCATCATCTCCACCGGCACCTGCCAAATGTCTCTTATCTGCGCAACGATGGCGCGCATCAACTCGCGCAGGGAAACCCTGCCCGCGCTCGTTTGTCCTTGCAAGCCATGGATCGTAGCGATGCTCTTGATTTGGCCAATAGCCTGATTTAATGCCGGTGCTGTGTCCGGATGCTGCTGCCCGAACTGGCGCAGCAAGCCGGTGATGCCTTGAAGATTATTTTTGATGCGATGGTGCACCTCACGCACCAACGCCGCACGCTGGGCTGCTTCGTCAAGGCGCCGCCGCTCATCGCGACGGTGCCGATCCGAGACATCAATGTAGGTGACTACATAGTTGACAATGTTCCCTTTGTCATCGGCTACCCCGGTAACTGTCAATGAAGCACGGAACTCCCGCCCCGTCGCATGTGGGCACCACAGTTCACCCGCCCAACTACCTGTAGTTTGAACCGTAGCGTAAATGTACTCATAGACCGTGTCTGGATAGCGAGCAAGGCGCAACTGCAGTGCGTGCTGACCCACCAATTCGTCTCCTCTGTATCCCGTGATGCGAGTGAACGCAGCGTTGACCTGCAAGACCTTGCGTTGGTCATCCATTACCAGAATGCCTTCCTGGGCTTCAAACGCGACAGCAGAAATGCGAAGGGCAGCGTTGACCCTTTCTAATTCCAATTGGCTTTGCTTGAGCGGTGTGATGTCTGACACCTGAACAAAGAACCCTAATACTTCACCATCCACCCGATCTGCAATGTACTGCGCCCACGTGTAGCCCGTCTCGCCATTGGCTTTCACCAGAGTGCGCTCGAACTGCTGGTCTTCACCGCGCAGCACCGCGCGTATATGGATCTCATTCTTGGCGAACAACTCTGGACCCAGCAACTCCTGCATGGAAATGCCGCGCATCTGCGATTCGTTGCGACCGAACCAGATTTGGTACTGTGAGTTGGAGAATGCACAGCGCAGATTCCGCGTCCAGTAGCCCACCATGCCAGGAAGACTGTTGGCGATGCTGGCTATGAAGCGTTCCTGCTGGCGCACAAGTCGCTCCCCAGCACGTATGTCGGTCAAATCACGGGTCACGGACACCACGCCTAGTAGCGCATTGGCGTCGTCTGCATAGGGGTAACAGGTGGACTCCAGGTTGCGTAGACTGTCCCTGTGAAACGATGTTTCCACATTTACTAGCTGTGGTTCCCGCGTTGCCATGCAGTGTGAAAGTGCATCCTTTCGGGCCTGATTGAAAGAGCCGAGTGGCACTACAGGCACTTCAATGTTCGTGTGTCCAAGTACTTGCTCGCGTGCCAGACCGGTCGTTTGACACCATGCATCGTTCACCATCAGGTAGCGCTGCTGCAAATCCACCACGCTCACCATCTCGCTGATGGAGTTCACCACGTATTTGAAAGTGCGCAACTCCTGCTTGATGCGCATGCGGGCTGTGATGTCTACGTAAATAGTCAGAAAACCACCACCGGGCACCGGGCTGCGCTTGATTGCTACCACCGTGCCATCCGGCCGGGTGTGATCGTAGGTCTCGGGAAGCAAGTGGCATAGTTCTGCGATACGGCGATGCGCCTCCTGCTGAGGGTCGCATGGGCCGAACTCTCCAGCTGTGGCCTGCCGAAGAAATATGTCCAGTAAATGGGTGCCGGGCGTGGCCAGTTCAGCGGTTAAACCGGTCAACTCCATGGCACGTGGGCTGATAGTTACCAGGCGCCTGTCCCCATCGAACAACGCGATGCCTTCGCCCAGGTTGGCGAAGACTTCCAGCAACATATCGAGCTGGCGCCGTGTGACGGAATCTGTGGACGAGTCTTGTGAAGCCATGGCACCCACAGTATGAAAGGCTGGATTATCTGGGTAGTCAGCAAACGGACAACGATCTATCTTTATTCCACGCTTCTATGACCTAAAACACACCGGCCGAGACAGCCGCATGCTAAAGTAACAAAACGTTTCTACCGCCCCTGCACACGGCGTCGAAACACATAAGGCCCCGCCCCCGCCTTGCAATTTTTTGAATGCTCCTTCATTGGTAGCAACAAGAACATGGCAATGCATTCATTTCAGCCAATAGATGCAGGCGCGTTGGGCTCCATTCCCTTCACTCTTGCATTTCAGCCAACCATCCACGATTGGTTTGGCCCGTCGGGTATCAGGCATGCCGGTGCTATTGGCACACCACTTCTTGATACAGCCGCCCAAGGCCGCCTAGGTTGGAGGCGTATATCTGCGCCGCTGTCAATCAACCCGCCAGGAGTCCGTGTCTGTCTGAACGCGGGTGAAATTCGGGACGGTCACCCTCGAAGGCACGGCGATGGATGCCAGCAATACCTCGCATCCCGCAGTCCAAACCGGCTACCCCGCCGCCTGAGGTTGGAAGACGCTCCAACGATGGACACCTCCAATCCTGCAGGCCGATCATGTTAAGGCGCATCAACGCTCAGCAGCTCACAGTCGGTATGTAGGTCCAGCAGTTCTGTTGCACCGGGCTGGTCTACCCGTCTTGGCGATCAGGATCCGTTCTCACGGCTCCAAAGGATCTGAGCATTATTTTGTCCATTTCCATCGATGAAGTCTGGATCGACTGTAGCTAGGGTCTGGATCTACCACCGACTGAGCACAAGAATCGCCACCACCCGCATCAATAGACAGCTGTATCAACGGAAGGCTAAAGAAGCACTTCCTCAACATTGCGACCGATCCATTCTCAAGCTCCAGATTCCCCCGTGAGAAAAAGGCATCCAAAATGACGCTAACTACTGTCCCGTCCTTCGCTCAGGAAAATATTCCGCAAATATCCATGCGCGAGTGCCTGAGTTTTCGCCTGGGTACCGTTCACTACGGTATCAATCTCCTGGAGGTGCAGGAGATTCGCTCCTACACCAAACCTAAGCGCATTGCCAATGCCCCCAAAGAGTTGCTGGGTGTGATCAACCTGCGGGGTGTGCTCGTGCCAATCATCGATTTGCGCATCAAGCTGCAGTGCGAGACGGCTGCCTACAACGGCGCCACGGTCGTGATCATATTGAAGTTGCGCAGCAAAGTAATCGGCGCAGTTGTGGACTCCGTCTCTGACGTGGTGCAACTGGAGCCCGGCTGTATCCAGCCGCCACCGGCTGTGCAAAGCAATGGCGACACCTCCTTCATTACCGGTCTGGCCACCGTGGGGGAACGCATGCTCATTCTGATGGATACCGAATCCTTCGTGGGCGATTTCGCGCCCGGTGCCACTGGACCCACGGTCCACTAATGGCCCAAAACAATAGCAACAACATCCCCTAGAGGCAATCAAATGAACATCAAGAATTTCACGGTCAAAGGTCAATTGACCTTCGGATTCGGCCTGCTGGCTGTATTGGTCATCATCGTGTCGCTGGCGGCCATGCATGCACTAAGCGGTATCAACAGCGACTTGACTTACTACGACAAGGTCACTGTCGCGCAAGAGCATATGGCGGTCGATGTCCGAACGTCGGTAAACCGGCGTGCGATAGCCGCCCGCAATCTGGTGTTGGTGACTACGCCCGAGGATCTGGAAGTCGAGAAGAGGGTGGTAACCGAATCTCACCAAGCCACCCAGGATGCCTTGGCAAAATTAAACAACAGCGTGAAGAACAATCCGCTGGCCACGGCTGAAGAACATCGCCTGGTTGAAGACATCGACAAAATCGAGGCGGCCTACGGTCCCGTTGCACTCGACATTGTGAAGCTGGCGCTGGATGGCAAGAAAGAAGAGGCTATCGCCAAAATGAACATGGAATGCCGTCCCCTGCTGGCAGCACTCATCAAGGCCAGCCGAACATACCAGGAGTTCAGCCAGAAAACCGGGGAGGCCAATGTAGCCTCCGCCAACGCCGATTACGCCCAAGCACGCATGCTATTAATGGCCGCCAGCGCAGTTGCCATAGCAGCTGCCGTTTTGCTGGGCTTTCTGATCACCCGCAATCTAGTGGGATCCTTGGGTGGCGAGCCGGGTGTGGCAGCCGCGGTGGCTCGCGCCGTAGCCCAGGGCGACCTGAGTAAGCCGATCACGGTCAAGCCAGGAGACAGCGAGAGCCTGATGGCCCAGCTCAAAGCCATGCAAGACAGCCTGTCCAGCGTGGTGTCCAACGTGCGCCAAAGCGCCGAGGGCGTCTCCACCGCCAGTGCAGAGATCGCCCAGGGCAACAACGATTTGTCCAGTCGAACCGAGCAGCAGGCGAGCGCACTGGAAGAAACTGCCGCATCCATGGAAGAACTCTCCAGCACCGTGAAACAGAACGCCGATAGTGCCCGCCAGGCCAATCAGTTGGCGGTCAATGCGTCGACCGTTGCCGTCGAAGGTGGTGAGGTCGTAGGCCAGGTAGTGGACACCATGAAGGGCATCAACGACAGCTCGAAGAAAATCGCCGACATCATCAGCGTCATCGACGGCATCGCGTTCCAAACCAACATCCTGGCCTTGAATGCGGCCGTGGAAGCGGCACGTGCAGGTGAACAAGGCCGTGGCTTCGCCGTGGTGGCAAGCGAAGTGCGCAGCCTTGCCCAGCGCAGCGCCAGCGCGGCCAAGGAGATCAAGATATTGATCGACAACAGCGTAGCCCAGGTCGACAAAGGTACCGCCCTGGTAGCCAAAGCCGGCTCCACCATGACTGAAGTGGTTAACTCCATTCGCCGCGTCACCGACATCATTGGCGAAGTCAGCTCCGCCAGCAGTGAACAGAGCCAGGGTGTCGCCCAGGTCGGCGAAGCCATCACACAGATGGACCAGGTGACGCAGCAAAATGCCGCGCTGGTGGAAGAGAGTGCGGCGGCTGCAAACGGCCTGAGCACGCAGGCACAGCAACTGCTGGAGGCGGTCGCGGTGTTCAAACTCAACGCCGGCAACGACCGCGGTGCGGCACACGCCATCAAGCAGGAAAGCCAGTCTTCGGCTGAGAGGCGTAGCCCACAGCGGGCCCTGAACGTGGTTCGACCACCGTTTGGCAAAGCTTCCTTCCTTACGACAAGCAAAAAGACTCCCATGCAGCCAATTGCCGCCGCACAGACTGACAAAACAGGATCAGATGACTGGACCAGTTTCTAAGCGGAGATTCCGGGACAAACATTGATGGCCGCTGGGGCATACCACGGAACCTGTTTCTGAAGCATGCGTTCTAAGCGCACAGCGTTCTGACCCCAAAAAACCGCCGTACCTGGCTGGCAGGTACGGCGGGTGGAGACAACGCAGAAAAACCTGGGCACTATATTTTCTATAGCTGCTCACGCTCTTTACATAAGGGAAATTTCAACCCCAAGTGCAACAAATTCAATGAATGGAATTAGCTTGCTGGGTCAGTCGGGCCAAGTGCTAGGCATAGACCTCAATCGGTTTGCGCCAGCCTAAGGCCATTCTGGGGCACCACTGCGCAAGAATGCAACACTGTGACGACGTGATGTCATATCCAAGGGCCTTCTGCTGCGTTTTGGCAGGCCCGATCCACAGGCATGCTTTTTGCCCTTTCGTGTACCGCAGCACACCGCTGCTTTAACAATTACACGAAACGAGACATAAATGAAACAACGATTGATAGCGGCTGCGGCCCTGACCCTGGTGTCCACCCTGGCAGCGGCGCAAAGTTCGGTAACGGTGTATGGCAATGTGGATCTGGGCGTGCTGACCCAGAACCACAGCGACAACAAAACCCAGCTCTACAACGGCGGCATTTCGCCCAGCGTCTGGGGCTTTCGCGGTTCAGAAGACCTGGGTGGCGGGCTGAAGGCACACTTCAACCTGGAAGGCCACATCGCAGCCGATACCGGTGCCGCTGGTGGCAATGCCACCACCGGTGCTGCCACCCTGTTTCGCCGCCAGTCCAACGTGGGCCTGTCGTCTGCCGACTGGGGCATGCTCACCCTGGGCAACCAGTACAGCCCGGCCATCCTGGCATTCGCCGCCACCGACCCGCGCGGCCTGCGGGAAAACTTCTCGGGCCTCTACCCCTGGGCCTACAACTCCGGCGTGCTCACCACCGGCGGCAACCAGAACAATGACGTGGGCGTCTTCATCCAAAACGCCATCAGCTACAGCCACAAGCTGGGCCCCGTGGGCATTGCAGGAGGCTACAGCGTGTCGGAAACCAAGGGCGCGGTGGTCTCGCTGGGTGTGACGTATGCCGGCCCGGTGTCCTTGTCGGCGGCCTACCAGGCCACCAACAAACCGAATACCTCCGAGCGGCTGAGCAGCATCTACACCCTGGGCGCGGGCTACACCCTGGGCGACTTCACCGGCAAGCTGAACTACCTGCGCGGCGTCAACAAAGATGCCACCACACTGGCCGAAGTGAGCAAGGTGGGCGTGCTGGGCGCGGGCCTGGACTGGAGAAGCTCCGCCGCCAACACCGTGGGCGTTTCCGCGTACTTTGCCAAGGACAAAAACCACAGTGCCGACAAAACCACCACGGTAATCGTCAGCGACGAATACGCCCTGTCCAAGCGCACCACGCTGTACGGCACGCTGGCCTTTGCCAACGCCAAAGCCGGTGCCACGCTGCTGACTTCGGTGGTGGCCGGTGGCACGATGGCCGATGCCAACACCACCTTGCTGAATGTCGGCATTAAGCATGCGTTCTGACCGCGCAGTGTTCTGAGCCCCAAAAAAACCGCCGTACCTGGCTGGCAGGTATGGCGGGTGGAGAAACGCTGAAAAACTCGGTTGCTACACCTTCGATAGCTGCTCACGCCGATGGAATAAGCGTGAGAAGCCAGTTTCATGCATAAGGTTCAGGTACGGCGCTTCTTGTTGCGGTACTGGTCGGCCACCACGGCGGCGACGATGATGCCGCCCTTGACCATTTCCTGGTAGTAGGCATCGATGCGGATGAAGGTAAAGCCCGACATCATCACGCCCAGAATCAAAATACCGATGACGGTGCCCGTCACCCGGCCCAGGCCGCCCACCAGCGAGGTGCCGCCGATCACCACCGCGGCAATCGCGTCCAGCTCGTAGCTCACGCCCATGCCAGACTGGCCGGAAATGGCGCGGGCCGCAGTCACCGTGCCTGCCACGCCGCTGAGCAAGCCAGCGATGCTGTAGATCCAGATCAGGTGGCGGTTCACGTTGATACCCGAGACGCGGGCTGCCTGGCGGTTGGCACCGATGGCGTAGGTGAACTTGCCGAAGCGGGTGTAGCGCAGCACGATGTGGGCAATCACCGTGATCACCAGAAAGATCACCACCGGGTTGCTACCCTCGCCAATCCAGGCAAATTCGGGGGTCAACATGCTCACCGGCATGCCGCCAGTGAACCATTTGGCAAAGCCACGGGCCGCGACCATCATGCCCAGCGTGGCGATGAACGGGGGGATACCGGTAAAGGCGATCAGCGAACCGTTGATCAGCCCCACCACCGCGCCCACCAGCACCCCGGCCAGCACCGGCCAGAACGGGCTCAGGTCGGTCAGGTGCGGGAACACGGCACGCGGAAAGTCCGACACCTGGGCCAGGCTGGCGGCCACCACGGCAGACGCTGCCACCACGGAACCCGACGACAAATCAATGCCGCTGGTGATGATGACCATGTTCACGCCGATGGCGATGATGCCGATGACCGACATCTGCAAGATGATGACCTTCAGGCGCTCGGCGTTGAAGATGAAGCTTTGCCCGTTCAGGTACCAGCCAATGGCTTCAAAGAAGATGCTGATGCCGATCAGCACCAGAAAGATGCTGAATTCGGGCGGAAATTTGAACGGCGCTTTGACAGCGGCGGGGGCGACATGGGGGACAGTAGGGGAGCTCATGGTGTAGTTTTCCAGTGGGGTTTCTGTGGCTTATTTAGCGGCTAAATCCATGACGGAGATCTGGTTGGCATCTTTGCGGTCCAGAATGCCGGTGACCTGGCCGCCGTGCATCACCACGACGCGGTCGCTCATGCCCAGCACTTCGGGCATTTCCGACGAGATCATCAAGATCGCCACGCCGGTACCGGCCAGCTCGGACACCAGGCGGTGGATTTCGGCCTTGGCACCCACGTCGATGCCGCGGGTGGGCTCGTCCAGGATCAGGATGCGGGGGTTGGTCAGCAGCCAGCGGCCCACCAGCACTTTTTGCTGGTTGCCGCCCGACAGGTTCTGGATGATCTCGCCCATGCCGGGGGTTTTGACGCGCAGGCGCCTGGCCATGTCGGCGCAGTCCTTGGCCAGCTGCTCACCCTGCACAAAGCCCTTGGACACGTAGCGCTGGTTCAGCACCGCCGAATCCATGTTGTCCTGGATGTTCAGGCTCAAAAAGCAGCCGGTTTCCTTGCGGTCTTCGGTCAAAAACGCCATGCCCGCGGCCAAGGCCTGGGTGGGCGTGGAGATGGTGATGGGCTGGCCCTTGATGCTGATGGTGCCCGAGGTGGCAGGCACCACGCCAAACAGCGCTTCGGCCACATTCGAGCGGCCCGAACCCACCAGCCCGGCCATGCCGACAATTTCACCGGCGCGGATGTCAAAGCTCACGTTCTTGAAGATGCCTTCGACGCACAGGTCTTTCACCGACAGCACCACCTCGCCGATCGGCACCTCCATCTTGGGGAACATCTGGGTGATCTCGCGGCCCACCATCATGCGGATGATGTCGTCGCGGGTCACCTCGGTGGAGGCGTGGGTGGCGATGTACTGGCCGTCGCGGAACACCGAGAACTCGTCGGCGATCTCGAACAGCTCGTTCATCTTGTGGGTGATGTAGATGATGCCTTTGCCCTTGGCGCGCAGGCTGCGGATGATGGCAAACAGGTGCGCCACTTCGGTCTCGGTCAGCGCCGAGGTAGGCTCGTCCATGATCAGCACGTCGGAATTCCAGGACACGGCCTTGGCAATCTCGACCATCTGGCGGCTGGCCACCGACAGGTTCTGGATCTCTTCGCGCGGGTCGATCTTGATGTTCAGCTCGGTGAACAGCGCGCCGGTCTTGCGGCACAGCTCGGCGTGGTCCACGAAACCGAAGGCGTTCTTGGGCTCGCGGGTGATCCACACGTTCTCGGCCACCGTCATGTAGGGCATGAGGTTGAGTTCCTGGTGGATCATGGCGATGCCCAGGTTCAGGGCATCCAGCGGCGACTTCATGTGGATGGGCTTGCCGCGCAGGCGGATGTCGCCCTTGTCGGGGATGTAGATGCCCGCGATGATCTTCATCAGCGTGGACTTGCCCGCGCCGTTTTCGCCCATCAGCGCATGCACCGTGCCCGCGCGCAGCTTGAAGCCCACGTTGTTGAGCGCAACCACGCCCGGGAAGATTTTGACAATGCCGTTGATCTCCAGCAGCGGAGGCGCGGCGGCAGCCTGGGTGGCCGGGCGGTCGAGGGTAGCGGTGTCTGACATCCTGGATGGCTCTGAAAAAAAGGAGGTGGAAGGGCTTGTCGGTTGCAAACCCTCACGCCAAACCTCTCCCATGCCGGGAAATGTCTGGCGTGAGGGCTGAAGATGCCCCGGCGAGGGGCACCCTCAGATACGCAAGTTAGTTCTTGCCGATGTACTTGGCCAGGTTGGAGGGCGTGACCAGCTCAAACGGCACGTTCACAAAGCGCTCGACCGGCTGCTTCTTGGACAGCTTCAAGGCCGCATCCATCGCGCCGCTGCCTTGGCCGGCCGCGTTCTGGAACACGGTGACCTTCAGGTCGCCCGCCTTCATGGACGCCAGCGCGTCGGGGGTGGCATCGATACCGGCCACCAGGGAAGCCGGGGTCCACTTCTTGGAAGCCTTCAAGGCGTTGATGGCACCGATGGCCATTTCGTCGTTGTTGGCAATGACCGCGTCGAACTTCAGGCCGGTAGACAGCCAGTTGGTGGTGATGTCCTGGCCTTGGGTACGGTCCCACTTGCCTTCGCGCTTGTCCAGAATCTTGATGCCGCTGCAAGCCGGGGTGGCCAGCACGTCTTCGATGTCCTTGGTGCGGGTGCGGGCGGCTTCGTTGGACAGCTCACCCATCAGCACCACGATCTCGCCCTTGCCCTTGAGCAAACGGCAGACTTCCTGGGTTTGCACGGTGCCGGAGACCACTTCGTCGGAGGCCACAAACGCCACGCCTGCGGGCAGCTTGGCAAAGTCCACCGGCTTGCGGTTCACATACACCAGCGGGATCTTGGCATCGGTCACCATCTTGGTGATCTTGGGGGTGACATCGGTGTCCACCGGGTTGACGATGATGGCATCCACCTTTTGGGCGATCAGATTCTGGATCTGGCTCAGCTGTTTACCCACGTCGTTCTGGGCATCTTCCACCTGCACCGTCGCACCGGACTTCTTACCGGCATCGACCACGCCGTCTTTCACAATCGTCAGAAAAGTATCCAGCTGGGCCATGGCCAAGCCCACTTTTTGAGCGTGTGCCGCCAGCGGGGCCAGCAAGGTGGTTGACACGGCTGCGGCAATAACGAGCTTTTGTAGGTTTTTCATAGGAATGCGTCTCCAGAGTTTTTAGTAAACGGCGGGGTTTGTACCGTTTGGTTAGGTGAGGTCGGGGCACAGTGAAATGTCTCCAACCACGGTCTGTACTGTACTCAAAAAACCCCAAAATAGAAAATAAATTTCTAAGTGATTACACTTAGAGAAAAATATTTCTCTACAATTTATAGTCGCCACACCTGCCACAGCTCCGTGCCGTGCACCCCGTCTTCCCGTGCCCTCGGGAACCCTTTTTCTGCATAACACCGTACCTTGATGAGCCAATTGAACTTCCCCTCTGGTCGCCGTATCGACCTCGCCTGCCTGGGCCGCCTGGCAGTGGATCTGTACGCCCAACAATTCGGCAGCCGTCTGGAAGACGCACGCAGCATGGCCATGTACCTGGGCGGCAGCTCGGCCAACCTGGCCTTTGGCGTGGCCCGCCTGGGGCTCAAAAGCGCCATGCTGTCCCGCGTGGGCAACGAGCAAATGGGCCGTTTCCTCACCGAAACCCTGGCGCAAGAGGGCTGCGACACTAGCCAGGTGCAGATCGACCCCGAGCGCCTGACCGGCATGGTCCTGCTGGGCCTGAAAGACCGCGACACCTTCCCCCTGCTGTTCATGCGCGAAAACTGCGCCGACATGGCGGTCGATGCCAGCGAGATCCGCGAAGATTTCATTGCCCAGTGCCGCGCCCTGGCCATCACCGGCACCCACCTCAGCACGCCGGGCACCCGCAGCGCCTCCCTGGCCGCCCTGGCCTACGGCAAAAAGCACGGCGTGGTCCGCGTGCTCGACATCGACTACCGCCCGGTGCTCTGGGGCCTGACCAGCCGCGGCGCAGGCGAAAACCGCTATGTACCGGATGCACACGTGACCCAGCAGCTGCAGGAAGTGCTGCCCGAGTTCGACCTGCTGGTGGGCACCGAAGAAGAATTCTTCATCGCCGGGGGGATCGCGGGCGACCTGATGGCCTGCCTGCGCGCCGTGCGCCAGCTCAGCGCCGCCACCCTGGTGGTCAAGCGCGGGGCCGACGGCTGCACCGTGATCGAAGGCGACATCCCCACCCACATCGACGACTCCCCCACCTTCAAAGGCGAGCGGGTCGAGGTGCTGAACGTGCTGGGCGCGGGCGATTCCTTCCTGTCCGGCCTGATGGCCAGCCTGCTGCAGGGTAAAAACTGGGCCCAATCCACCCAGGTCGCCAATGCCTGCGGCGCCATCGTGGTGTCGCGCCACGCCTGCTCCGCTGCCATGCCCACACCGGCTGAATTGGCCCACTGGTTTGGCGGCAGCCGCAACCCGAAGGTGGATGCCGACCAACAGCTCGCCCATCTGCACCGCGTTACCGCGGCCCGCCCGGACTGGAACGAGATGTGCGTGCTGGCGTTTGACCACCGCAGCCAGTTTTTCGACATGGTGCGCGAGGCCGGTGCCGACGAATCCCGCATTCCCGCCCTCAAGAAGCTGCTGGTAGAGACCGCCGAACAGGTGGAAACCAGCCACAGCCTGCAAGGCCATCTGGGCGTGCTGATCGACGGCGGCGACTATGGCCGCGACGCCCTGGCCAGCGCCACCGGGCGTGGCTGGTGGGTGGGCAGGCCCATCGAGCTGCCCAGCTCGCGCCCGCTGCGCTTCGACGGCACCCGCTCGGTCGGCAGCGCCCTGATGAACTGGCCCACCGAGCAGGTGGTGAAGTGCTTGGTGCACTACCACCCCGACGACCACTACACCTTGCGCCTGGAGCAAGAGCAAAAAGTGCTGGAGCTCTGGGAGGCCACCCGCGCCAGCGGCAACGAGCTGCTGCTGGAGATCATCTGCCCCCGTGCCCAGACCCCCGCGGGCACCGAAGATGCCGCCGTGCTGCGCGCCGTGAAGCGCTTCTACAACCTGGGCGTGCAGCCCGAGTGGTGGAAGCTGGCCCCCATGCAGCCCCAGGGTTGGACCGACCTGGCCGCCCTGGTGGCCGAGCGCGACCCCTACTGCCGTGGCGCCGTCATCCTGGGCCTGAACCAGCCGCTGCAACTGCTGGCCGACAGCTTTGCCCAAGCCACCAACCCCATCGTCAAGGGCTTTATGGTCGGGCGCACACTGTGGGCCACGCCCTCGCTGCAATGGCTCAAGAATGAAATCGACGACGCGGCGTTTAAAAATGCCGTGGCACAGAACTTCACTGTCCTGGTAGATGCCTGGCGCAACCGCACATCCGCCCAATAACCTTGCGCAATCCATCCGCCCTATGAAAACCCAAAAACTCACCA
This sequence comes from Rhodoferax sp. WC2427, assembly GCF_040822085.1. Classification (NCBI taxonomy): domain Bacteria; kingdom Pseudomonadati; phylum Pseudomonadota; class Betaproteobacteria; order Burkholderiales; family Comamonadaceae; genus Rhodoferax; species Rhodoferax sp. WC2427. The sequence continues at coordinate 3,164,189 of NZ_CP162006.1, forward strand.
TGTCCCAGGCGCTGGTCAAGCACCTGGCCGCGCTGCAAGTCGAGATGGCCGACGGCAGCACCCAGCCCTACTGTGCGGGCGTGTTCACCATCTTCGGCCACGGCAATGTGGCCGGTATCGGCGAAGCCCTGTACACCGAGCGCGCCACGCTGCCCACCTACCGCGCCCACAACGAGCAGGGCATGGCCCACGCGGCGGTAGCCTACGCCAAGGCCCAGTTCCGCCAGCGCATCATGGCCGTCAGCACCAGCATCGGCCCGGGCGCGACCAACCTGGTCACCGCCGCCGCCGTGGCCCATGTGAACCGCCTGCCGGTGCTGCTGCTGCCCGGCGACACCTTTGCCAGCCGCGCCCCTGATCCGGTGCTGCAGCAGATCGAGAACTTCCAGCACGGCGACATGAACGCCAACGACACCTTCCGCCCGGTCACCCGCTTCTTTGACCGCATCACCCGGCCCGAGCAGATCCTGACCGCCCTGCCCCGCGCCATCCAGGTGATGACCGACCCCGCCAGCTGCGGCCCGGTCTGCCTGTCGCTGCCGCAAGACGTGCAGGCCATGGCCTTTGACTGCCCCGAGAGCTTTCTGCAGCCCGGCACCATTTACTTCCGCCGCCCGCCCGCCGACACCCGCGAGCTGGCCGCTGCCGCCGCCCTGCTCAAAACCGCCAAACAGCCGCTCATCGTGGCCGGTGGCGGCGTGCTCTACAGCCAGGCCTGGGACGCGCTGCGGGCCTTTGCCGAGAAGCACGGTATCCCGGTGGTCGAATCGCACGGCGGCAAGAGCAGCCTGCCCTGGGACCACCCGCTGAACCTGGGCGGCATCGGCGTAGACGGCGGCCCCGCTGCGAATGAGATGGCCCGTGAGGCCGACCTGGTGTTGGCCGTAGGTACGCGCCTGCAAGACTTCACCACCGGCTCGCACGCCCTGTTTGCCAAGGCGAAACTGCTGTGCCTCAACGTGCAAAGCTTCGATGCCACCAAGTGGAATGGCACCGCTCTGGTGGCCGATGCCCGTGTCGGCCTGGCCCAGCTCAGCACCGCCGCAGGCGACTGGAAAGCCGCCCCCGCCTGGACCACCCGCGCCCGCACCCTGGCCGCAGGCTGGGTGGCCCGTGTGACCGAGTTAACCACCGCCGTGCCCCAAGACGTGCTGCCCTACGACGCCGAAGTCATCGGCACGGTGCGCGACTCGGTGGACAACAGCGATGTGCGCGACGTGGTGGTCTGCGCCGCCGGCACCCTGCCCGCCGAACTGCACAAGCTCTGGCGTGCCACCCGGCCCGGCAACTACCACGTGGAATACGGCTACTCGTGCATGGGCTATGAGATTGCCGGGGCCCTGGGCGCCAAGATGGCCCGGCCCGACCAGGAAGTCATCGTCATGGTGGGCGACGGCTCCTACATGATGATGAACTCCGAGCTGGCCACCTCGGTGCTGCTGGGCAAAAAGCTGATCGTGGTGGTGCTGGACAACCGGGGCTATGGCTGCATCGACCGCCTGCAGCGCGCCAGCGGCACGCCCAGCTTCAACAACATGCTGGACACCTGCGCTTTTGAGGGTGGCAGCAGCCACATCGACTTCGCCATGCATGGCCGCAGCATGGGCGCAGATGCCGTGCACGTCAAAGACCTGGCCGAGCTGAAGGTCGCCATGGTTGCCGCCCGCGCCGCCACCAAATCTCAGGTGGTGGTGATCGACACCACCCACCAGCGCACCACGGCCGAAGGCGGCTGCTGGTGGGAAGTGGCAATTCCCGCCGTTTCCGAGCGCGCAGAAGTGAACGCAGCTTTCGAGCGCTACACCGCCGCAAAAACTGAACAACGCATTTAACTAAAGAGAAGAGAAGCAACATGACCTGGAACGTACGCATCGGCATCAACCCCATCAGCTGGATGAACGACGACCTGCCCTCGCTGGGCGGCGAAACCCTGCTGGAAACAGCCCTGTCGGAAGGCAAAGAAATCGGCTACGAAGGCTTCGAGCTGGGCAACAAATTCCCCAAGGACGGCCCCGGCCTGAAAGCCAAGCTGGACGAATTCGGCGTAGCCTGCGTCTCGGGCTGGTACTCCGGCTTTTTGGGCAATGACACAGTGGAAGCCGAGATAGAGCGCTGCAAGGCCCACATGGCCAAGCTGAAATACAACGGCGTAAAAGTGGTGGTTTATGGCGAGTGCGCCGACACCATCCAGGGCCAGATCGACGTACCTGTCTCCAAGCGCCCCCGCTTCACCTCCGAAGCCCAGTGGAAGGCCTACGCCGAGCGCCTCAACGCCTTTGGCGCGCACCTCATCGCCACGTACGGCATCCAGCTGGCCTACCACCACCACATGGGTGCCTACGTCGAGTCCCCCGCCGACATCGACAAACTGATGGCCCTGACCGACCCAACCAAAGTCTTCCTGCTGTTCGACACCGGCCACGCCTACTTTGGCGGTGCGGTCGATCCCACCGTGCTGCTCAAAAAGCACATCGAGCGCATCAACCACGTGCACTGCAAAGACGTGCGCGTCCCGGTGATTGCCCAGGCCCGTAACGACGGCTGGAGCTTTCTGAACGGCGTGATCAACGGCACCTTCACCGTGCCCGGCGACGGCGCGGTGGACTTTGAAGCCGTGCTCACCATCCTGAAAAACGCCGGTTACGAAGGCTGGCTGGTGGTGGAAGCCGAGCAAGACCCCGCCGTAGCCCCCAGCTACCAGTACGCGAAAAAGGGCTATGACACCCTGCGCGCCCTGGTTGACAAACTGGCAGCCTGATATGGTCAGCCCCCTCCTCGCCAAAGCCGCCCCTTTGGGCCGCGAAATCGTCAACGTCACGCCCGAGCGCGCGGGCTGGACCCACGTGGGCTTTCGCGCCGTGCGCCTGGCCGCCGGTGAAACCGAGACAGTGGTTACTGCCACCCGCGAACTCTGCCTGGTGGTGCTCACCGGCACCGTTACCGTCACGGTGGACGGTCAAACCTACGAGAAACTGGGCACCCGCACCAGCGTGTTCGAAGAAGTCTCGCCCGCAGCCGTCTACGTGCCCGGTGGCAAGACCGTGGTGGTGCGGGCCGACACCGATGCCGAACTGGGCCTGTGTACCGCCCCCGCAGGCGACACGCCCCACGCGGTGCGCGTGATCGACCCGGCCACCATGCGCCGCAGCGTACGCGGCCAGGGCACCAACACCCGCTACGTCTGCGACGTGCTGCCCCACGACGACCCCACCGCGGCCCACCTGCTGGTGGTGGAAGTGCTCACCCCCGCCAGCCACTCCAGCAGCTACCCGCCGCACAAGCACGACATCGAGCAGCCGCCGGTGGAGACTCTTTTGGAAGAAACCTACTACCACCGCCTGAACCCACCGCAGGGCTTCGCCTTCCAGCGCGTCTACACCGACGACCGCAGCCTGGACGAGGCCTGCGCCGTGGAAAACCACGACGTGGTGATGGTCCCGCGCGGCTACCACCCGGTCACCGCCCCCCACGGATACGACCTGTACTACCTGAACGTAATGGCTGGCCCGAACCGCTTCTGGGTCTTCAAGAACGACCCGGCGCATGAGTGGATGTTGAAGACGGCGTAGGCGTTGGCGGAACGGGAGCCCCCAGCGCCCGTTCCGGACCTTGTTTTTTGGTTTTTGCCTATTTTTTCAGGCATTAAAACCGGCTCTCACGCTTATTCCAAGAGCGTGAGCAGCTCTCTTTTTTAAAGTAAAAAAGGAGAGCATTCGCTACCCGGGCGCAATAGGGCGCAATGGGGCGGCAGCGAGACGTGCCCCTCGCAAGACTCCCCCTGTCATCAAGCCTTCATCCCCCGCGCCCATGCTGGCGCAGCGGCATGTCGCCGTTGCCACCTTGCGAGATTTTTATGACCTCCACCAGCACGCCCGCCATCGGGTTGCCGACCGAAATCTTTGACGCAGAATTTGAAACCGTGGGCGACCACCACCGCATGGCGGCGCACCACTTTGCGGCGGCGGCCAAGCTGCATTTGCTGGCGGCCGCGGCCGATGACGAAGGCGACGACGAGGCCGCTGCCCGCCACGCCTACGCGGCCTACCGCCACCAACTCAACGGCACCCAGTACGCCGAGATCGCGGTGATGGACAGCGAACCGATGGAAGACGACGACAGCCCGGAGGTCGCCCCCGACTGAGTCTGGACTCCGCCCGGGCCCGCTCTAGATTCAATAGCTGCTTATGCTTATGGAATAAGCGCTAGAGGTCAATTTCTTATAAATCCTGCGACGGATCAACCCGCCGCTGCAGCGGCCCGCAGCTTGTCTTTCTTGCTGGGCCGTTTGCCCTTGATGCCGCCGTTGGCTTGCGTGGGCAGGGACGGCACGGCCAGCTCGACCGGTTCGAAACCCACCACCTCTTCGCGCGGCAGGCTCAGGCCCTGGCGCTTTTCGACCAGGGCGAAATGGGCTTCGGTGTCGGCGGTGATGAAGCTGTAGGCCTCGCCGCTCAGCCCGGCGCGGCCGGTGCGGCCGATACGGTGCACGTAATCCACGGCAGAGCGCGGCAGGTCGTAATTGACGACCACCGGCAGCTCGGCCACGTCGATGCCGCGCGCGGCCAGGTCGGTGGCCACCACCACGTGCACACGCCCGGCCTTGAAGTCGTCCAGCACCTGGGTGCGTTTGCCCTGGCTGAGCTGGCCGTGGAAGGGTTCGGCCCAGATGTCGGCCTTGCGCAGCTTGTCGGCCACGATCTCGGCAGAGAACTTGGTGGCCACAAACACCAGCACGCGCTTCCAGCCATTTGTCTGCACCAGGTGGCGCAGCAGCTGGGTGCGGCGGCTGGCATCCACGGCGATGGCGCGCTGGGCGATGGCGGGCGCGGCGGTGTGGGTGGTGGGCTCGGCGGCCATCTCGATGCGCACTGGCTCGCGCAGCAGCTGGGCGGCCAGGGCCTCGATGGCGGGCGGGAAAGTGGCGGAAAACAGCAAGTTCTGGCGCTGCGCGGGCAGCAGCGTGAGTACGCGGGCCAGCTCTTCGGAAAAGCCCAGGTCGAGCAGGCGGTCGGCCTCGTCCAGCACCAGCGCGGCCACGCTGGAAAGCTGCAGGGCGTTGTGGTCCACCAGATCGAGCAGGCGGCCCGGCGTGGCCACCACAATGTCGGCCCCGCCGCGCAAGCCCATCATCTGCGGGTTGATGGAGACGCCACCAAAGATCACCGCGATTTTCAAGGGCTGCGGCAGGTGCTGGGCCAGGCCGCGAAACACCTCGGCCACCTGGGCGGCCAGCTCGCGCGTGGGCACCAGCACCAGCACGCGAGGGCGGCGTTTGCCGTCAGGGCGCGGGGCTTCGGTGAGGCGCTGCAGCAGCGGCAAGGCGAAGGCAGCAGTTTTGCCCGAGCCGGTGGGCGCGGCGGCCCACACGTCCGCCCCGCGCACAATGGCCGGAATGGCCGCGGTCTGGATGGCGGTGGGCGCGGTAAATCCCTGTTCGCGCACGGCGCGCAGCAAGGCGGGAGCAAGTCCCAGGGAGGCAAATGGCATGGGGGGTGCGTCGGGCAGGACGGCAGATTGGGGGTGGCAGTTTAACCCCGCAGTGGACACAGCCAATACGTTTGCGTGTTAAATTCAGTCTCAGCGCTTGTGCTGTCTGCGTAATTTGCTATAAAAATAGCAGCATCCACGCCTGGCCCGCTGGCACCATCCGACCAGCCCGACACCCAACTTTCACGTGAAAGAAAGCCGCAGTTGAGCGACGATTTTGACTCCCTGTTCGATGGCCCCGCCACAGCGGCACCTGCGGCGGCACCGGTAGACCCTGCCAATAGCCCCACTGCGTCCGTCGGTTCGGCCATGGTGACGGTGACCGCACCGCCCGAAGAAGCGCAAGCGCCGACACTGTGGCTGGCCCTGTACAAACCGGGCGCCGATGTGCGGTACGAGGGCGAACCGCACACCGTCAGCCATGTGCACATCAGCCGCAAAGGCCTGTTCGTCCGGCTCAAGGAAAAAGATGGCGTGGTGCCGGCCGAAAAAGTCGACGTCGCCCTTACGCGCGTGGTCCTGCCGCTGCACTCCTACCAGATGCCGCCCGCCCGCCTTGCGCCCCCCCTGCCGCCCGGACCGGCGCGCACCAAATAGCCCCCCACAACCGCCATGTACGACATCTTCAAACTTCTCCACCTCGCTGCAGCCATTGTCTGGATGGGCGGTATGACCTGCTTGCTGTTTGCACTGCGGCCGGCTGCCTTGTTGGCGCTGGAGGCCCAAACCCGCGCCCGGCTGATGGTGCAGGTGTGGCAGCGGTTTTTCCGGCTGGTGCTGGGCGCCATCGTGGTGCTGCTGGCCACCGGTGGGCACCTGTTTGGCAGCGGCATGAAAGCTGCCGGCGGGGCTGTGCCCCTGGGCTGGTGGGTGATGGCCGGCCTGGGCGTGGTGATGGTGCTGGCCTTTGGGCACATCCAGTTTGCCGGGTTTGCCAAGTTCAAACGCGCGGTGGCCGCCGCCGAATGGCCCCTGGCGGCCAAGGCGGCAGGGCAGATCCACACGCTGGTGGTGCTGAACTTTGTGCTGGGCTGGGTGGCGATTGCGGCCATCAAGCTGCTGCACTGACTCCCATGGGCTCGGGCGCTGAGCGCCCCAAGCCCTGAAAGTCGTTTCACGTTCGTTCTCAAGCTCGGCGTGTTTTGGCCGATAAGTCTGTATTCCCAGGAGAATCTCCATGAACATCAGCAGCACCACCGCCGTGCAGTCCGCCACGGCGGATGCCCAAGCCCCCACCTCCGACAGCCTGAACATCCGGGTGCTGAAAAAAGCTCTGGACGCGCAGGCCGTGGCGGCCCAGGCGCTGATCGAGTCCATCCCCCAGCCCGCAGCCGCACCCGCATTGGCCACCAGCGGCAGCCTGGGCACCCAGCTCAATACTTACGCCTGATCCCGCGCCTGATCACCTTGGGGCATGCCCTTCCCTGCCCCTGCCCACTGCAGCTCCGTTCCCCTTGCCAAAGCCTACCGCGTGCTGAACCACGGCCCGGTGGTGCTGGTGTCGTCGGCCCATGGCGACACCCCCAACCTGATGGCCGCCGCCTGGTCCATGCCGCTGGATTTCGACCCGCCCAAGGTCACGGTGGTCATCGACAAGGCCACGTTGACCCGGCAGCTGGTGGAGGCCAGCGGTGTCTTTGGCCTGAACATCCCCTGCGCCGCCATGGCGGCGCAGACTCTGGCCGTAGGCACCGACAGCGCCCACACCGTACCGGGCAAACTGGCGCAGCACGGCATCACCACCTTCGCCGCCAGCCAGATCGCCGCGCCGCTGGTGCAGGGCTGCGTGGGTTGGCTGGTGTCGTGTCACACGCGATACGACACCTGCATGCCGGATGCTGCCCGAGCCGCACAACCAGGGCCAGTACGACCTGTTTATCGCCGAAGTGGTGGCCGCATGGGCCGATGAACGCGTGTTCAGCGATGGGCGTTGGCACTTTGATGCCGCACCCGACGCGCCGCGCAGCCTGCATTACGTAGCCGGAGGGCAGTTTTATGCCACGGGCCAGTCGCTGCAGGTAGCCATGTGACCCGGGCCCGATTGCTACAGAATAAATAGCTTCTCGTGCCGACGGAATGGGCACGAGCAGCCCATTTCAGTCACAAGACCCAAACCGGCTTCAGTTGTCGAACTGCCGGTGGCCGTGGCCACGCCCGGGGCCGCGGTCGTCACGGCCATGGTCGTTGCGGTCATTGCCACGCCCGTGGTCGTCATGGCCCCGGCCATGGCGCGGGCCGTTACCCCGATCATCCCAGTCGCCACGGCGGTCATGGTCAGGGCGGGGGCCGCCGCGCGGCTGTGCCCACCAGCGGTTGCGCTCATTGACCTGCACAAAGTACACCGGCCTGCCGCAAGCGTTGTAGCGCCCGCAGTAGCGGCGCCAGTTTTTGGAGTGGCCCGGCGGCACGTACAGGTACAGCGGCGGCTCGACGATGGGGCCGCGCTGGATCAGCATGGGCTGGGCGTACAGCACCGGCGGTGGCGGGCGCGAGCCAAAGGTGATCTGGCCGTACACGCCCGGGGCCACGGCCCCGCCGACCGTGCCGTTGATGTACACGTCTTGCGCCTGGGCTGCGCCCGCACCCAAGCCACAGGCCAGCACCAACAGGGCCGCCGCAGCGCGGGCCCGGGCACCAGGCAAAAATCGGGAAAAAGAAACCGGGGAATGGGGCATGCAGCGCTTTCGTTGTACTAAAAGAATACGTATTCAACGTGGGAGTGTGCTGGCAGGACGACAGTTCCCGGCAATCCGTGGTCTTTGCTCCCAATAAACTCCAGCATCTTTTAGCCCGTTTGCGCTTATTTTATGAGCATAACCAGCTATTTATTCGATAGCAATTATTCCGGCTGCACCCGCACCGGCGCGCACATCACCCGCGATCACTCCAATGCATTTTCTGGCGGTGCCGCCTGGGGCAATCAGGCAGATGCCACGGCCGCCGCGCTGCGGCGCTGGCGCAGCAAGGCGGGCAGAATCTCGCGCCAGGCCGCCCACAGGCTGGGGGCAGGCGCCGGGCATTGGCTGCGGATGGCTTCGTGCAACCGGGGCAGCGCGTGGTAAGGCACCATGGGAAAGGTGTGGTGCTCCAGGTGGTAGTTCATATTGGCGTACAGAAAGCGGAACACAGCGTGGGTGTGGAAAGTGCGGGTGCTGGCGCGGTGGTCGTGCACGTTCTCCGCCAGGCCCGCATGCTGGGTCAGGTTGAACACCTGCGTCAGCGCGCCGCCGTAAAAGCGCGGGCCGACCACCAGTACCAGGGGCAACACGCTGTGCATCAGCACGCAGGCGGCCAGCAGCGCCAGGAAGATGGCCACATACACGCGGGATGCGCGGATCACCTTGGGCCGCTCGGCTTCGGGGATGAAATGCTGCCCGTCGGCGCTGATCTGGCCGCAGGCATGGCGCACGATGTTGGCGATCTGCGCCGCACCCGACTTGATGAAGAACAGGTCCAGCAACAGGCCGCCCAGGCGCACCGGCTGGTGCACGGCGATTTCGGCATCGCGCCCCACCATCAGCGTGTGGGTGTGGTGGCGGGTGTGGCTCCAGCGCCAGTAGTGGCCCTCGTGCAGCGTCATGAAGCCAGCCAATTGGTAGAAGAATTCATTCAGCCAGCGCGTCTTGAACGGCGTGCCGTGCGACAGTTCGTGCGCCCGGTGGTCGGCAGACGCGTACAAGATGCCATACACCGCAAACGCGGGCAGGCACCACCACGTCCCCCAGGCCAGCACCCCCGCCGTGCCGCTGGCCAGCAGCAGGGCCAGCCACAGGCCGTAGTTCCACAGGCTGTGGCGGTCATTGCGCTGCATCAGTTGCTTGAGCAGCTTGCGGTCGATGCTGGGGCTGAACCAGGGCGTGGTGTCTGGCGCATCGACATTGCCGCGCAGTGCGTAGGGATTGGGCATGCTAGATCTCCGGGGGGTGGGTGAAGTGCTTTGATGGTAGGAGCGCGGCCCCCCAATTTGATGCCCGTTCGGCATTCCATGGCATAAACTGGCATGCCCGATGACAGATATGTCAAACATGCCCGCCTCCCCACGCACACCACCCTCCTCCCGCGCCAGCATGGCCGATGTGGCCCGCGCCGCCGGGGTCAGCCCGTCCACGGTAGACCGCGTGCTGAACGCCCGCGTGCCGGTGCGCAGCGACACTGCCGACCGCATCCACACGGCAGCACAGGCGCTGGGCTACCACCCTGTGGGCATCATCCGCGCGCGTCTGCAAGAGGTGCGGCCCAAGCGCACGCTGGGCTTTTTGCTGCAGCAGCGCAGCTCGGCTTTCTACAGCGGTCTGGCCAACGCGCTGGCCACCGCCACGCAGGCCAGCGCGCAGATGCAGGGCCGGGCCGTGGTGCGCTTTCTGGACGACCTGGCCCCCCAGGCGGTGTGCGCGCAACTGGCGCAATTGGCCCAGTCCTGCGACGCGCTGGCGCTGGTGGCCGCCGACCACCCCCACATCCACGCCGCCGTCGCCCAACTGCGGGCGCAAGGCAAACCGGTGTTTGCCCTGGTGTCCGACCTGGATGCCCCCGAGCGCGCAGGCTATGCCGGGCTGGACAACCGGCGCGTGGGCCGCACCGCAGCGGGCTTCATCACCCGGCAGGCCGCACAGCCCGGGCAGATCGGCATCTTTGTGGGCAGCCACCGCTACCAGTGCCAGGAGCTGTGCGAAATGAGTTTTCGCTCGTATGTGCGCGAGCACGCCCCTGGCTTTGAAGTGCTGGAGCCGGTGGTGACGCTGGAGAGCGACCATTACGCCCAGGAAGCCACGCGCGACCTGCTGCAGCGCTTCCCCGACCTGGTGGGGGTGTACGTGGGCGGTGGCGGCATCGACGGCGTGCTGCAGGCCCTGCGCGACCACGTCGACCGCCACCCCGCCACACCCCTGGTGGCCGTGGCCCACGACCTCATCCCCACCACCCGCGAGGCGCTGGTGGGCGGCTACTTGCAGGCCGTGCTTTCGCATCCCCTGCCACTGCTGGCGGAGCGGCTGGTCCGTGCGATGGCCGGGCCGGTGTCATCAGCGCAGCAGATGGTGGTGCCTTTTGACATCCATACGCCGGAGAGTGTGTAAAACAGGGCTCTAGCGCTTATTCCATGGGCACAAGAAGCTATTTATTCAATAGCGTTTGGGTTGGAGCGTTGCGGGTGGGGTGCACACTTGCCGGGCTTCTTGGAGAAGGGTGACTGTGTTAGAGATGGGCGTATTTTCAGTCGAGCGGAGGTGGGCCGAGTGGCAGCTTGGAGGGGCAGGCAGCACTGGATAGTGGGTCCACAAAAGTCGGCTTTGGGCCCTGAACGGACATTCGCAGCCACTTATTGGTCGCTCCAAAGCGGCAGTTCGGATCTTCGTTCAAGCGGAGGAAGCGCAGCCATGCTGAAGTACCTACACGCGAGGGCTACCATCATAAGGAAAGCTAGCTCAGGGCCGGATGTCCACGGTTGCGTCTTCGTAGAATATAGGATGCTCGCAACCCGCGTTTTAGGTGACTGCCCCGGCTGCGGGGCCAAGGACAGCTTTGGCAACGTTTCCGTCCACGACCATGTCCTGCGTGGCTGCAAGCACTGCCGCTACCAGTCGATGGTTTGGCTGCCGGAGGTGAAGAAGAAGGTCATATATCTCGACCAGTTCTTCTTTTCCGGAGCGATGCGCGGTGGCGACACGCGATTCAAGGAGGCTGCTAAGCGCGTCAAACGAATGTGCCACATGCAGTTGCTCGTTGCTCCGTTTTCTTCCGTGCACGAAGACGAAACGCACCAGTGGCGGGGACACGGGGGTATGACCAGCGCCCAACTGATGGAGTTCATCAAGAACACGTCGCGTGGCGCTGAGTTCAAGAAGGACTACGAAGTCGAGCACAAGCAAATCTTCAAAGCATGGGAGGCATTTCTCAAAGGCCAGCCGCACCAGTATCTTGTCGAGACCGAGGACGCCATCAGGGGCGGCACTTTGGTCGAGTGGGACGACTATTTCCGAATCGACGTCGGCGGCTACATACGAGACGTCGAGTTGAAGCGCCGCCTGAAGGAGGAGTCGGTTAACGAATTAGTGAAGGTTCTCGACAAGTGGCAAGCGTCAACTGAAACGTTCGCTGACGCTATTGCACTGGAGATACGAGACTCCGCAAACCAGTATCTCAGCACCTACCTGACCCTAATCCAACGTTACGCCGCCGGGGATGTCGCTGCAGCCTTCGACTCACCAATGGTCGCAACGGTTGTAGAACAGATGATGCACTGGCTGCCCAAGGACCAACCGCTTCCCGAGAGAATTGCGCGGTGCATCGAGTTCTTTAAGTCACGGCATTTCTTGGAGGTCCCGCACGAGTGGCTTTCGTCCCACATGTTCGCAACCCTGAAGGCCATGGTCCAGCAGGGCGCGTTCTCTAATCGAGAGGATGCGCGAAATCGCCTCAGCGGAGTCTTCGAGGACATCAAGCACATCTCGCGATTCGCGCCGTACTGCGATGCCATCGTCATCGACAAGTTCATGGCGGACCTGGTGTGCCGGCCCACAATTGGAATCGAACAACGGTATGGCCCAAAGGTCTTCAGTCTGAGCAACTGGGAAGACCTGCTTGCGTGGCTTGATGGGCTGGAGGCTGGCATGAGCGAGGATCACCGACGCGGCGTTGCAGCGGCGTACCCGGAGAGTGACTAGATGTGAAACTGCTTTAGACCGCCTGGAAGCAGCCAATCCCGTATGTCCGGTGATGGCCGAAAGCGGCCATTCTCCCTGCTTGGCGGCAGACGCACCGTGCCGCCGCCCACCCACTCAAATACAGGCGATCATCCGCCCGGCAAAGCCTGCTCTGGAGCCCCCTCACCCCCCCAACTGCACCAGCACCTGCCCACCCTCGATCTTCGCCGGGTACGTCTTCAAATTCACACACACCGGCGCCCCCAGCGCCCGCCCATCGCGGATGTCGAAGCGGCCGTTGTGTTTGGGGCACTCGACCACGTGTTCCATCACCAGGCCGTCGGCCAGGTGGACGTGCTCGTGGGTGCACAGGCCGTCGGTGGCGTAGACCTTGTCATTAAAACGGTACACGGCGTAGGTGTGGTTGTTGTGGTCAAAGCGCATCACGTCTTCGTCGTCGATATCGTCCAGTGCGCAAACGTCGGTCCAATGTGTCATGGGGTGTCTCCTTGTGGTTGTTGAATTTATGCCGCGGTGGCAGGCACCGGGCGCACCACGTAGTAGTGCGGGTCTTTGGCCTGTTGGACTAGCGCGGGAATGATTTCGCGGTAGGCGGCCACTGTGCTGGGGTATGGCGGGGGGCAGTCGGCTTTGATGGTTTCGTGCAGCTGGGGCAGCGCGTGGAACGGCACCATGGGGAACATGTGGTGTTCGACGTGGTAGTTCATGTTCCAGTACAGAAAGCGGAACACCGGGTTCATGGTGACGGTGCGGCAGTTCTTGCGGTGGTCGAGCACGTTTTCGGGCAAGCCCGCATGCTGGGTCAGGCCGAAGAAGGTGTACAGCCAGGTGCCACCCATCACCGGCAGCAGGCCAAACAAGACCAGGGGCAGCCAGCTGCCAAAGCAGATGGCGCTGCCAATCAGCGCGGCGTACAGCAGCACCCAGACGCGGGCTTCCTTGACCATCTGCGGCCACTCCATCTCGGGCACAAAGGTCTTTTCTTCTTCGCCCAGGATGCCCAAGGCATTGCGCAGCACACGCCACAGCTCGCGCGGGCCCGATTGGATGGAAAACAGGTTGAGGAAGATGCCCACAAAGTTGGTGGGCAGCGGTACGGCGACTTCGGGGTCGCGGCCGGTGACCAGGGTGTCGGTGTGGTGGCGGGCATGGCTCCACTTCCACACGCTGGGGCGGCGCAGCACCTGGAAGCAGGCCATCTGGTAGAGCACGTCGTTCATCCAGCGGGTTTTGAAGGCGGTGCCGTGGCCCGCCTCGTGCCAGCGCGAATCGGCCGGGCCGGTGTACAGCGTGGCGTAGACAAAGAAGGCCAGCCAGGCCCAGGCCGTGCCCCAGGTGGCCACCAGCACGGCACCGGCGGTAAGGATCAGCGCGTACCAAAGAACGGTGTCGCGGATGGCCTGCGCGTCTTCGCGCTGCATCAGCTGCTTCATGCGGGGGCGGGGCACGGCGCATTTGTACCAGCTGGCGTTGACCAGCCCGGCGGCCTGGGCCCGGTCGCCTGCGCCGGAGATCAGGTGGTAGTCGTCCTGGGTGCGGGTCCAGTTGGGAACAGTACGGGGGCCTGCGAAGGTGGTGGTTTCTGCGGTTTGCATGCGGTTTGTCTCTTGTGGGTGTGCAGTGGTAGCGGATGCTAAAACCAATGCAGCCCAGCGTGTGATGCAAAACCTCAAAATCCATCAAATCGTATCAAAAACCATCACCCTTCAGGCGTAGAAACTTGCATTTATGGCAGACGGTGCGATGATCTGGCCCATGAAAGCCAAAATCACCCTGCACGACGTGGCCGAGGCCGCGGGCGTGAGCACCGCCACCGTCGACCGCGTGCTCAACAGCCGCCTGCCGGTGCGCGAGGGCACCACCCTGCGCGTGATTGCCGCCGCCGAAAAGCTGGGCTACCACGCGGTGGGCCTGATGCGCGCCCGTCTGAAAGAGCGCGTGCCGGTGCGCCACCTGGGTTTTTGCCTGCAAAAACGCAACGACCATTTCTACCAAAGCCTGGCCGCCGCGCTGCAGCAGGCCGCGGCCCAGAACCAGCCCGAAACCTGCGTGGCCCACATCACCTTCATGGACGCGCTGGAGCCCGCAGCCATTGCCGAGCAGCTGCTGGAACTGGGCGGCAAGGTGGACGCGCTGGCGGTGGTGGCCGTCGACCACCCGCACGTCACGGCGGCGGTCGAGACGCTGTTTGAACAAGGCACGCCCTGCTTTGCGCTGCTCAGCGACATCAGCGCGCCGCACCGGGCGGGCTACATCGGGCTGGACAACCGCCAGCGTGGCCGCACCGCCGCCTGGGCCGTCAGCCGCCTGAACCGGCAGACCACGGGCGAAGTAGCGGTGTTTGTGGGCAGCCACCGCTACCTGGGGCATGAGCTGGCCGAGATCAGCTTTCGCTCCTACCTGCGCGAAAACGCGCCCGGCTTCAAGGTGCTGGACACGCTGGTGAACCTGGAAGACCCGCAGCTCGCTTTTGAGGCCACGCTGGAGCTGCTGGCACGCCACCCGGATCTGGTGGGCCTGCACCTGACCGGCGGCGGCGGCGCGGGCGTGATCCGGGCGCTGCGCGAAGAGGCGGGGGACCGACAGCTGGTGGTGGTGTGCAACGAGCTCAACGCCACCACCCGGGCCGCGCTGATCGACGGCGTGGTGGACCTGGTGATCCACACCCCGCAAGAGCGCCTGGCCCAAACGGCCGTGGCCCAGATGCTGGCCGCCACCCTGCCCGGCGCGGTGGTTGCCGGGCCGCAGCAAAAGCTGCTGGCGATGGACTTGTTTACGCCGGAGAACATGGCCTGAGCCCTGGCGCAGCGCTATTCAAAATATAGCTGGTTACGCTTATTCCATAGGCGCAAACGGCCTTTTTCTCTTAAATGTTTATCACACCAGCGTTTGCAGCACCGCCACGGCCAGGGCGTGGTCCTCGGCCTGCGGCAGGCCCGACACCGTGACGGTGCCCAGCACCGGGCCCACGCCGCGGATGCGGATCGGAAACGCGCCGCCGTGGGCGGCAAACTCGCGCGGGTCCAGGCCGGTGGCGGCATCAAAATCGGTGCCCTTGCTGCGGTACAGCGTGCCCATGTAGAACGAGCTGCGGGCGAAGCGGCGCACCACATTGTTCTTGCGGCGCACCCAGTCCACGTTGTCGGGGTTGCAGCCCTCCATGGCGTGTTGGAACAGTTGCAGATCGCCCACGCGGATGTCCACCAGCACCGACTGCCCGGCCTGCCGCGCCGCGTTCACAAGGCCCAGACCCAGGTTCAGGGCGGTCTCGCTATTGAAGCGGCCAAATTGCAGGGTTTCTTCCTGGCGCAGCAGCTCTTGCAGCAGGGTTTTTTCGTCTTCGATCATCGATGTCTCCGGAATTAGAAAGTGGCCAAGTGTTTGCGCACGTATTCTCCTACCCGCAGGCCCTGCGCGGCCACGGTCAGCGCCGGGTTCAGCGCGGCAGACGACGGGAAGAAGCTGGCATCCACCACAAACAGGTTGGGGTGGTCGTAGGCGCGGCACCAGGGATCCAGCGCGGCCTGCGCCGGGTCGCTGCCCATGCGCACCGTGCCGCACTGGTGCGAAGGCGTGTCGATACCAAACGGGCGGCTCAGCACCGCCGCAAAACCCAGGCCGCGCAGCAGCGCCTTGGTGCGCGCCACCAGCGTGGCGTGGCTGGCCATGTTGGTGCGCTGCCAGTGCAGCTGCGCGCTGCCGTCGGCCAGCGGGCGGATGGTGCTGTCGCGGTGCGGCAGGTCTTCGGACATGGCCAGCCAGTCCACGCTGTGCCGGGTCAGCAGGCGGCCCGCCCAGCGCGGCAGCAGCGGTAGGGCCGAACGCACCATGGGCTCCTGGATGTTGCCCAGCATCTGGATGTGGCCCAGCTGCGTGGGGTGGGCCGGTACGCCATCGTAAAAGTCGTTCAGCGCCAGGGTTTTGGTGAAGCGTGTGGTGTTCACCGCCCCCGGCAGCATGCCCATCAGGCAGCTGGTGTTGTGGTTCATGTAGTAGCGGCCCACGCTGTCCGAGCTGTTGGCCAGGCCGCGCGGGTGCTGGGCGTTGGCCGAGCGCTGCAACAGCAGGGCCGAGTTGATCGCCCCGGCGCTCAGGATGAACAGCGGCGCGCGGATGGTTTGCACCTGGCCCTGGTGCAGCACTTCGGCGGCCACGATGCGCTGGCCACGTGCATCGGTCAGCAGGCGCAGCACCTGGCTGCCGGTTTGCAGGGTGACGTTGGGGTGCTGCAAGGCCGGGTCGATGAGCCGGGTTTCGGCATCGCCCTTGGCCCCTACGGCGCAGGGGAAGGCATCGCAGGTGCCGCAGCGCACGCAGGTTCCGCCTTGGTGCAGGTCCACGGCAGACGGCATGTGGAACGGGTGCAGCCCCTGGGCGGCCAGCTTATCGGCCAGCGCACCGATCAGCGGCTCGTGCGGGATGGCGGCGTGCGGGTAGGCACTGGAGCGCGGCGGCTCGGTCGGGTCCTGCCCGGCCTGGCCGTGCACGCCAAACACGCGCTCGGCCTCGGCGTAGTACGGCTCCAGATCGGCATAGGTAATGGGCCAGGCGGGCGAGGTGCCGTCGGCGTGCTCGGTGGCCTCAAAGTCGCGCGCCCGAAAGCGGAACATGGCTGTGCCATAAAACTTGGTGTGGCCGCCCACAAAGTAGTACTGGCCGGGCTGGAAGGGCTGGCCCGCGCCGTCCAGCCAGCGCTCGGGGGCGCGGTAGCGGCGCTGGGCAAACACCGCTTCGGCGTCGGTGTTTTGCGGCTCGCGCGGCAGGCGTTCGCCGCGTTCCAGGATCAGGATGCGGGCCCCGGTGGCGGCCAGGCTGCGCGCCATGGCCCCGCCGCCCACGCCGGAGCCGATGATGACAATGTCGGCGTCCATGGCCTTCAGACGGTGGCTACCGGCGTGCTGCGCCCGGTGCGCGCGGCCTCCAGCACCGCCAGCGCAGCGGCTAAAGAGCGCAGGCCGTCTTCGCCGGTCGCCGCAGGCGCGCCCTGGCCAAGCACTGCCCGGTTGAAGGCTGCCAGCGAATGGGCGTACAGGTTGTGCGGCTCCACGGCCACCACGCGCTCGCCGTCGGCGGTGCGCAACCGCACCTCGCCCACGGGCCGCTGCGTCATCACGTCGCGCCCCACCAGCGAGCCCAGGCTGCCGTGGATCTCGATGCCGGTGCCTGCGTGCGGCACATTGAAGGCATCGTGCAGTTGCGCCAGCACGCCGTTGTCAAAGCGCAGCACGGCCATCACGCCATCGGCCAGCGGGCCTGCGCTGGGGGTCATGGCAATGGCCTCCACCGGCTCGGCATCCAGCAAAAAGCGCAGGGTGTCGGCATCGTGCACGGTAATGTCCAGCACCACGCCGCCGCCTGCGTCGGCCTGGTTCACGCGCCAGCCCTGCAGGTGCACGGGCAGTTGCACGGCGTGGAACACGCGGGCAAATAGCGGCGTGCCGATGGCCCCGCTGCGGATCAGGTCGCGCATGGCCTGGTGCGTGGCCGCGTTGCGCAGGTGGTGGTTGGTGCCCAGCACCACCCCGGCTTTTTTGCAGGCCGCCACGATGGCCTGGCCGTCCGCCAGGTTCATGGCCAGCGGCTTCTCGCACAGCACGTGCTTGCCCGCAGCGGCGGCGGCAATGGCTTGCGTGGCGTGCAGCTCGTTGGTGGTGCTGATGTAGACGGCATCCACCGCCGGGTCGGCCAGCAGCGCGTCAAGGGCGGTGTACGACCGGGCGATGCCATGGGCCGCCGCGTAGTCGGCACCGCGCTGGGCGTTGCTGCTGAGCACGGCCCCCACCGTGTTGCCCGGCTGGGCGCGGATCGCGTCGACCATCCATTCGTGCGCGATGGTGCTCGCGCCTACCAGTCCCCAGCCTAAAGTGTGTGCCATCGTCTGCTCCTTCTGTTGTGGAGCAAAGTTTAGGAATGCGCCGCGTTTAGGCTGGCAGAAAAATTGCAGGTTTTTGCACGATTGCCGCATCTCTAACCACCGCACTGCGCCAATTGCATAATTCGGCCATGCAGCCCTGGTTGGAACAAGTCACCCGCAGCAGCGGCCAGTCGTGGACGCTGTTTGACCGGCAGCTGCCCGCGTTTCCCTTCAACTGGCACTACCACCCCGAGTTCGAGCTGACCCTCACATTGAACAGCAGCGGCCAGCGCTTCGTGGGCGACCACGTAGGCCAGTACTTTGATGCCGACCTGGTGCTGGTCGGCCCGAATCTGCCGCACGCCTGGCAGTCGCGCACCGCCCTGGACCCATCGCAGCCGCACCGCGCCCTGGTGCTGTGGTTCCAGCCACAGTGGGCTTACGGCCTGACCCAGCCCTACCCGGAGCTGGACAGCATCGTCCCGCTGCTGGCCGATGCGCGCCGGGGCGTGGCCTTCAGCGCGGCTGTGGTAGCCACCGTGCGGCCCCGGCTGCTGGCGCTGGTGGACATGGCCCCGGCACAGCGCTGGCTAGGCCTGGTGGAGGTGCTGTTGCTGCTGGCCGCCGACCGCCAGCGCCAGCTGTTGGCCCTGCAAGGTTTTGCCAGCGACAAGCTGCCGCGCGACCGGGCCCGGCTGGACAGGGTGCTGGCCCATCTGCATGCCCACTACGCCGAACCGATCCGCCTGGAGACGCTGGCCGACCTGGCAGCCATGAGCGTGAGCCAGTTGCAGCGCGCCTTCAAGCGCAGCACCCGCAGCACCGTCAGCGGCTACCTGGCGCAGCTGCGCATCGGCCACGCCTGCGCCCTGCTGCTGGACGGCAACCGCCCCATCGCCCAAATAGCCGAGGCCACCGGCTACCGCCAGCAGGGCTATTTCACCCGGCAGTTCCGGGCGGTGAAAGGTATGGCACCGCTGGCGTTTCGACGCGGATTTGGCGCCGCCTCGCCAAGCGCAAAACCTTGACCTAGATCAGCCTGCGCGGCACAGTTCCCGCCATGATGGACCGGTGCACCTGCTATGTGCTGCACCGCACAGACTCCGTACGCCCGCCGCCCTACGGTGGGGCTGCGCAAATACAAAGGCCACCCGCATGCACTACAAAGACTACTACGCCACGCTGGACGTGCCGCGCGATGCCAGCCTGGACCAGATCAAGAAGGCCTACCGCAAGCTGGCGCGCCAAACCCACCCCGACATGTCCAAGGCCACCGACGCCGAGGCCCGCTTCAAGGAAGCTGCCGAGGCCTACGCCACGCTGAAAGACCCCGAAAAGCGGGCCGCCTACGATGCGTTGGGCCACCCCAAAGCGGGCGAAGAATTTGCCCCGCCGCCGCAGTGGCGGCACGAGCACGCCGCCGATGCCGCTTCGTTCGACGACCTGGACCTGGCCGACCTGCTGGCGGCGCTGGGCCGGGGCCACCACCGCGGCGGCGCCCGCGGGCCGGTCGCCACCCCGGGACACGACTACGAAAACACCGTCCAGCTCAGCCTGGAAGACGCGCACCGCGGCACCACGCTCAGCCTGGACCTGAAGGAAGCGGGTGGCACCCGCACCCTGGAAGTGACCATCCCGCCCGGCACCCGCGAAGGCCAGAAGCTGCGCCTGCGCGGCAAGGGCGGCAAGGGCCGCCACGGTGGGCCCGATGGCGACATCTACCTGCACATCACGCTGGCGCCACACCCGGTGTTCCGCGCCGACCACCACGACCTGTATTTCGACCTGGCACTGGCCCCCTGGGAGGCCACCCTGGGTGCCGAGATCGAGGTGCCCACGCTGGACGGCCCGGTGGTGCTCACCGTGCCCGCAGGCACCCGGTCCGGGCGTAAGCTGCGGCTGCGTGGCCGGGGCCTGGCGCAGGGCAAGGCGGCCAACGGCGACCTGTATGCGCTGGTGCATATCGACGTGGCCCCCAAGCCGTCCGAGGCAGAGCGCGCGCTGTACCAGGAGCTGTCGCGCATTTCGCACTTCAATCCCCGCGCCCCCAAGGAGACCCCATGAACCTCACCCTCATCGAATGGGTCTGGCTGGATGCCAGCGAAACCATGACGCTGGACGAACTGTCCAGCTGCTGCGGCATCACCCCGGCCGACCTGCAGGAACTGGTGGAGTACAGCGCCCTGGTGCCGCTGCAACCTGCCACCCAGCCGCCGCTCTTCAGCGCCGAATGGGTCACCCCGCTGCGTACGGCAGGCAAGCTGCGCAGCGACTTTGACCTAGACCTGTTTTCCGTGGCCCTGCTGCTGGGCCACCTGAACCGCATCGAGGCCCTGGAGCGGCAAGTGAAGTCGCTCCAGGCCCTGATACCGGCCCACATGGCCTAGTCCCCCCTAAAACCCCTGGAGAACCTCATGCAACACTACCAAATTGCGGTTGTCGTCGGCAGCCTGCGCAAAGAGTCGTTCAACCACCAACTGGCCGCGGCCCTGGTCCGGCTGGCGCCGTCCAATTTTTCGTTCAAGATGCTGCAGATTGGCGACCTGCCGCTGTACAACCAGGACGACGATGCCCACCAGGCCGAACAGGTGATCCGTTTGAAGCAGGACATTGCGGCCTCCCAAGGCCTGCTGTTCGTCACGCCCGAATACAACCGCTCCATCCCCGGTGTACTGAAGAACGCCATCGACCACGCGTCCCGCCCCTATGGCCACAACGCCTGGGCCGGCAAACCCGCCGGGGTGCTGGGGATGTCGGTCGGGGCCATCGGCACGGCGCTGGCGCAGCAGCATCTGCGCAACATCCTGGCCTACCTGGACGCGCCCACCATGGGCCAACCCGAAGCCTTTCTTCAGGCCAAAGAGGGGTTTTTTGACGCCGATGGCAACATCGGTGCGGGCAGCAAGGAGTTTTTGCAGGGCTGGATGGACCAATTTGTGGTGTGGGTGCAAAAGCAGTCCCACACCATCGCCAGCATGGCCGCAAAGTAGGCTTCCGCCCCCGCCACCGGTTTATTTCACTATCTAAAATATAGCTGCTTGTGCTTAACCCATAAGCACCAGCAGCCAAAAATGCTGGAAACCCGATGGGCAAACCGGCGGCGGCGCACACCCGGTAGCGGTGCCCGTGAAGCCTCCCTGGCGCGCTTGTCCTACACGCGATGGGCCCTCGGCGGTGTGCAATGGGAGCTTGCTACTGGAGCCCCCTATGTCCCTTCCATTTCTGAAAGTGCTGTCGCAATACGATGGTGATACCTACATCAACAACCCGATAGAAGTCGGCTGGCTGGTCACGCTCAAACAGCAGGGGCTGGTAGAAGCTGACATCGGCCCGGCAGCCCTCACGCTCTACCCCAGCCGCCCCCCGATGTACGCAATCGTTCGCGGCCTCACGCCCAAGGGCTACGCGGCACTGGGCATGCAGCCCCGGCGGCGCTATCCCTTCTGGAGCACCCTGTTTGGCTTTCAGCGCCGGAAGTTTCCCAGGCTGACATTCCGCAGCCAAGAGGCCCAGGCTACGCTGGGCTGGTGGGGTTGGCTGGCGTAGCCGGTACCGGCCCTGTACCCTCGGGCACC